>CASFDQ010000089.1 GCA_949293385.1 uncultured bacterium
ATAATCGAAGCAGGAGGCGATATTATGCTAAACACACCTTGGTATATTGAAAAAAGGGATGGCTCCAATCATATTGATCTAAACGGAAATTGGGATTTCACCTATATCCCTGAAGCAGTAGAAGATATTTCCGTTTTAGAATTTCCTTACTCGGCCACACTCCCTGCCGCGAGCTATTATAACGTTTATGAGGCCGGACTACTTCCCCAATTTTACGTGGGCACAAACAGCCGTCTTTACCGTGACCTTGATAAAATGGTATGGTATTACCGACGTAGATTTACCCTTGAGACCGCGCCCGACAAAGCTACCCACAATACCTTTCTCTGTTTTGACGGAGCAGGATATTATACCCGGCTTTTTATAAACGGTAAATTTATAGGAGAAAGTGCAGGTATGGCCGGCGGCCCGGTTTGCGACGCTGCACCTTATCTGAAAGAGGGCAAAAACGAAATTATTTTAGAGGTTAAGTCCTGCGGATATGATTCTCCCGATGACCTTCGTCTTCACAGAAAATGGGGTGGCGTAAAAGAAATTATGCCCTGGAATCTTCGCCACGACTTCATCACCTCCAACGGAGATTTCTGTCTTTTCGGAATATGGCGTGATGTAAGGCTTGAAATTATGCCTAAAACACATATTGCAAGGCCCTATCTTTACACCAAATCCGCTCAAGGCGACACCGCCGAAATGGGCCTGGAGCTTAGTATTGCTACGGATAAGATAGATGAGCTGAGATGCCGTCTTTCGGGATCTGCCTCCCCTCTGAACTTCAGCTATGAATACGGTCTTACCGGGGTTTTATCCGACGATACCGTAAGCATTAGGGTCAGATTTAGTGACGAAGACGGAAATACTGTTTTTGATGATAGTGAAGATTTTACCCTCTACGATTACGATGAAAGCCATATTTTCGCAAGCGGTGATCCTAAGGAGAATATGCAGGAATGTCAGATATACGAGCGCGATATACTTCTTAACGGCATCAAGCTTTGGTATCCGCAGGGTCTTGGGGATCAGCCCCTTTACGGGGTGGAAATAACCCTCATGGCAGGCGATGTGTTGCTCGATAAAATTTCTTTGAGCACCGGCATCCGCGTAATCGAATATAAACGTACTGCCGGCCGACGTTACCGTCAGCGCTGGGACAAATATCTGATGAGTGTAAACGACAAGCCCTTCTTTATAAAGGGTATGAACTGGACGCCTATCGATTTTCTGCTGACCTCAACCGACGAGGAATACCTTTGGGCGCTTGATCTCCTTAAAAATCAAGGGATTCAGCTTGTTCGCGTATGGAACGGCGGTAACTTCCCCGAGGACGAAAGATTTTACGATTACTGCGATAAAAACGGAATATTAGTATGGCAGGACAGCTTTATTTCAAACGATCCCAGTATTCTTTGGGATGATATGCTTTTAGAGGCTCAGATATGTTATAATCTCTTCAGGCTCAGAAATCGCGCAAGCCTCGCCATAAACTGCGGCGGAAACGAATTTTCCTGCTATCATCACAGATTTAATGAGGGTGCCTTTGTCAGTGAACGAAGTTTTACCGATCTGGATCCAACGAGAAAATACATACGCACTACCCCCGACAAGGGGCTTTCCCACAACTATAACGATATGGAACCGAATTGGTTCAGAAAAAATTGGAAAGAGCTTCCTATGATGAGTGAAGTGGGGACCCATTCCTTCCCTAATTACAAAAGCTTAAAACAGCTTGTAAGTATAAAAGAGGCGACCGAGCTCTTCGGCGACTTCAATTCTCCCGATTTTGCCGATCGCTTCCCCGAACTCTTAAATCATTTCACCGAAAACGACCCCGGTAGAATTCCACGTATGCTTTCCCGTTCTACCCATATAAGCGATTTTGCAAATTCCAACCTTGAAAGCATGTGCGAAGCCACGGGCATTGCCTCTTACGAATTTTATCAGCTTCTTTGTCAGTCGATGAGGGAAAACTATCCCGTAACGGCAGGCGTTATGCCTTGGGTGTTTAAAAGGCCTTGGACCACTGTGGCAATTCAGATGGTAGACGGACTCGGAGACCCTATCGCTCCCTATTATGCCGTAAAGCAGGCCTATGCACCTCTCTCCTGCTTCGTAGCTCTTAACGAGCTCACCTTTGCACCTGGAGAAAGAATAAATCTGCCGCTTAAGGTCATTAACGAAACTCGCGAGACGGTAGATGCCGAGGCTATAATTTCGGTTTATTCCCCACTCCTTAAAAAAGTTTTCGAAAAACGCAGTTCTCTAAATATGACAAGTGACGAATACACAACAACCGTATGCAATACAGATTTTATCATTCCCGAGGACTATAGTGACAAGGTGTTCTTTATCCGCGCGGCAATTTATAAAGGCGGAGAAGTTGTAAACACTACCTATTATAGACCTAAGGTCTTATCCGAATTCAAGGATGATGTAACGCGGACCGAATACCGCAAGGATATTCGCCCTAATATGTTCTTCAAAAACGGTCCGTTTGTCAAGGATCAGGTCTTAAGCGCAAAGAAAACGACCCTCGCCGTTGAGGTTCTTGAAAAAACAGAAGAACAGGATAGAATAGCCCTTAAAATACGGCTTGAAAATGGCGATGCCCCTACCCTTCCCGTAAAACTCGATATTCCCGAAACCGGAACACTTTCCTTTACGTCGGACAATTATTTCTTTATGGATTCGGGAGAAGAGCGAATTATTTCTATGACGGTCCGCCTGTTGAAAAAAGATATTACTCCTACGCTTAAAATATCATCCTGGAACGCAGAAACAACTGAAATTATGCTGTAACTCAAAAAGGAGCTTTCCTTCGGACCATACTCTTAAGGACAAATTGGTTTTGGAACAAAAATCAGTCCTGCCTCTTTGCCTCAAACCTTGAAAGACACAAAGTATTTCTTCGGTTTGTCGGCTTCGGGAACAGAACAAATTTTTAAGCTACAAAACTGCTCCGCACCTAAAAAAGATAAATTTTTAGTGGAATAAAAGGCAGAAAGCCGTGGTAACGCTGTCGCGTACCACGGCTTTTTAACACATTAGGCCGCAAAAATTTGCTTTTTTAGGCATTTCGTCTTTAAGAGTACGGTCCGTTAGAAAGCTCCTTTTAATTTTAGCGAGTAATATTAACTTGTTCGCTCCCTTTTTAGGCTTAAAGTTCTGCCAAAGCCTTTCTGTAGATGGCTATTCTTTCATTGAGTTTAGCTTTATCGTCATCGGGGTTAACTCCTATGTAGACTACCTTGGAAAGACGGTCGAGGGTTTTGGGGCACATATTCTCGTGATAATCGGGAATAATGTCCTTATTTGCCTCCATCTTAAAGGGGTCCATAAGAGGATTAAAGGCACCGCGCTTTTCCATAATGGGGGTCCAGTGCTTATAGATATGCTTACCGGTATCGATGGGAACGGTACCTCCGACTCCATTTGCAGTAGCAAAAGCTCTTGCCTTTTCTTCGCTGTCGAACTGAAATGCGACGATGGTTCCGCAGTCGCCCTCGATATCGTTGGAGGGGATGAACTTTGCAACGTCAGAAAGTGCGTCCATTATGTATTTCTTATTTGCGCGAAGGTCGGTAAGAATTCCGTCCATACGGTCGAGCTGAACGTTCATAACGGCGGCGCAAAGCTCGTTGGAACGGAACTCGGTTCCGCAGAAGCCCTCGGTAGTAAAGTCCTCAAGCTGATTTCCGAAGAAGGCAACTGCCGAGGCATCCTGATAGATAAGAGAAGCTTCGAAGACCTTACGGTTGTTCGTAAGAAGGGCTCCACCCTCGCCCGAGGAGATTATTTTAAAAAAGTTAAAGGAAAGTCCGCCTGCGTCGCCGATGGTACCAAGACGCTTGCCCTTATAAGCGCCGCCGTCGGCCTGGCAGGCATCCTCGATAACAAACAGGTTATACTTCTTGGCAAGTGCAATAATAGCATCCATATTGCAGGGGAAGCCCTGAATGTGAACGGGGAAAATTGCCTTAGTGTGCTTTGATATCTTCCTCTCGGTGTCGACGGGGTCGAGGGTTAGTGTGTCATCCGACTCGGCAATTACGGGAATTGCGCCTGCGGCAACGACCGCCATAGCAGTTGCGATGTAGGTATAGGCGGGAACGATAACCTCGTCTCCCGGGCCGATGCCGAGAGCAACGAGGGCGGAGGTTAAAGCCGCCTGACCGCTTGTTAAAAAGATTGCGTGGTCTACACCAAACTTATCTCTAAGCTTGGCTTCGACGGTTTCGGACTCTCTAAGTCCCGAATTTACCTTGAACATACTGCGTGTTTCGATCACCTTGGTAAGCTCTGCTATTTCTTCTTTTCCGATTCTGTACATAAATCAGTCCTCCATATTCTCTATGTTATTTATAATATTTATAAAAGCTTTGAGTATAGCTTTAAGGCGTCCTTGGCGGCCATCTTTCCAAGTTGGTCATAACCCCCGACCAATCGCGGGTTATCTCGTGGTTTGTGCCTGCGCAACACCAAGATATAGCTTATCCAAACTTAAATTCCTTTTAAATATTCTACACTGTATTTCAGGCTTTCAAGCGGGTCTCCGTCGCAGACATCCTGCTCTACGGCAAACTCTTTAATACCTACCTTTTGGGCGGTCTCGATTATTTCCTTAAAGCAGAGGTTTCCTCTTCCTACCTCGGCAAATTTTGGGCCGTTTAAGGTATATTCAAGATCTTTCAGATGAAGCATCTTAACTCTGCCCTTGGTTTTTTCGAGGAAGCATCTTACGTCCATTCCGCCGACGGTCAGCCAATAGGTATCGGGCATAAAGTCGACGTATTCGGGGTCGAAGCCTTCGAGCAGAAGATCCATAACGGTTTTACCGGAGGGAAGTCTGATAAACTCGTTAGCATGGTTATGATAAGAGCAGGTAAAGCCCTTTTCCTTTGCTTTTTTGGCAAAGCCGTTTACGGTTTTTATAAATTCCTTAACCTCGGCCTCGTCGGTTATAGAGGAGCCTATTCCAAGGTCGGGAATATTATATTCCTCAGCAAGGGCAAAAAGCTCGTCTCCCATATCGAGATAGGTCTTTATATTCCAAAGGCTTCCCTGCACCTTAAGCCCCGTCTCCTTGGCGGCCTTGCCCATACTTATAATTCTGTCCTTGCCGCCGAAAAACTGAACGGCGGTATAGCCTAAAGCTTTTATCTTTTTAAACGTTTCTACCGTTTGCTCTTCTGTAGTCAGAAGAGTGCGGACGGTGTATAGCTGTGCTCCAATATTGTTCATTGCGAACACCTCCTTTCAAGGACATTATATAACCCGGCGCTAAGATATAAAAGGGCAAACCTTCTTTAAAAATTCGCAAAAATTTACAAAGGTATTGCAAGTTATATTCTTTTAAGTTATACTGTTTACGGGAGTTGAAGAAAAAATGCTTTACCAAAAATTGTTGCTCGGAACAGATCCCTATTTCTTTTCCGTAGGAAAAGGAATACCCTTTCAAAATCACCGTCATCCCGAAATCGAGCTTAGCTTTTGTATGGACGGAGGATATACCGTCGTGACCGGAGGCAGAGAACGTCGTCTGAAAAAAGGCGATCTCGCCATTTTCGGCCCTATGACCGCTCACGAATATACCGAAGATATCGACCCTACCACAAAACGGGTGACCGTAGAGATCGGTCCTGCTATGCTAAAGGAATATTTTGACCCTCTCGTCAGTAGGCTGAACGCGTATCAGGTGTATTTCCTTCAGGATAGCCATTCCCCTCTCTTCTCAGAGTTACACGCTTTACTTGTTGAGGCAGCAACGGCAGAAATCGAATATTCGCCCTTCAGAGAGCTTATCATTAAAGGAAACCTTTATAAAATATGCGCCATTCTTTTGCAGCTTGTTTTTAAAAGCAATACCGACCGTATTCCCGACAAATCTTTAAAAGACGTAGGAAAGATCGAAAAGGCGCTGGAGCTTATATATAACCGATATAACGAGCCTCTCGATATCGATTCGGTAAGTACCGCCTGCGGATACGGCAAAAGCAACTTCTGTAAGACCTTTAAGGCGGTTACGGGCGAGACCTTTCACGAGCTTTTAAACAGACATCGCGTGGAGATCGCCTGCCTGCACCTTAAGGAGAGCGGAAACACCATAGAGCAGATCGCTCTTTCGGTCGGCTTTTCGGACAGTAAAAGCTTTTGTCGGGTATTTAAAAAGATAATCGGCGAAAGCGCAGGAAGCTACAGAAAAAAGCTATAATAAGACCCGATATGCAGTTTAAAATGCATATCGGGTCTTATTTATTTAAAGTATAATATCCTTCGTTCCGCAGTAGGTCAAATTTTTACAGCGGCGAAGAAGAGATGCGGGTACGTAGGCGGTAGGCTCGTCCCATACGGCGTGCTTAAAGGGACCGTTCTGCCAAGGACGGTTAAGGGCGATGTATATTTTTTTGGACGAAAGAATCTGTTTCATACCAATAGTTATACACCACTCGCACATACCCTTAAGGTCGCCTCTCTGATATCCGTAGGCGTTTATGGTTTTGGTCTCGCGGGATATGGCGAGAACGCGGGTTCCGAGCTCGGCGAATTCGTCGGCAGTTTTGGGCTCATCCTTTTCGGGAGGCTCGTTAAAGGCAACGTGACCGTTTATTCCTATTCCTCCAAAGCAGTAATCAACTCCGCCCAGTTCTTCTATAAGCTTATCATACTCCGCTTCCTTTCCGACCTCGGGAAAATGCCTGTGGTCTTCATCCATAACAAGCTCGGGACGTACCCTTTCGTAAAATTCTTTGTTCATACGGTACTTAAAGCTCATAGGGTCGGTAGGCTCGATAGCTTTATCCGGCGAAACAAGATATTCATCCATATTAAAGAAATGAACCTTTTTAAGCGAGACACCGAGACGGTTTACCATTTCGGCAAGAATGGGATACTGTGCCGTAGGGCCTACGGGGACTATCATAACCGTCTGCTCTCCCCTGTCGTTATGATAAATTATCTCCTCCAGCATAGTAAGTGCCATATCGAAATATACGTAATATTCGTTATCGACCGGCTTACAGTTTACTCCGTTTATTGTCTCGATCATACTATTTCTCCTTTACTAAGTCTTTTAATTGTTTCCTGCGCAGGTGAACGGTTTATATTTTTTGCTTCACACAAGGCCGCCGAATAGAAGTTTTCGGCAAGGGCCGTTTCGTATGATACTCCGCAAACATCCGAAACTATTCGTGCGCTTCGGTCGATGAGCTTTTTATTGGACATCGCAAGGCAGGTCATCCAGTTTCCCGTGATCCTGCCCATAAGCGCCATAGTTGCGGTTGAAAGGGCGTTAAGGGTAAGCTTGATGCAAAGATGGTAAAAGATATCCATATAGGTCTCGGCAAAGGATACTCCCATTTGCAGAACGGTCAGCTGACCGACCGAGCCGTAACCCTTCGTCTGAGCCGTGAAACATTCGGGAGCTTCTTCTCTTCCGATCCAAAGCGCTCTTGACGGGGTTCGTTCCCTTTTTTCGTCACGCTCATTTCCTATTTTGAAGCAATGCAGTGCAGACCTGCCGATATCGGGTATTTTTTCGGCAACCTCGGCGCTGAAGCCGATGGAAATATATCTTTCTTTTTTCCACTCCATACAGCGCGGTTCTCTTCCGAAGCATTTTGTCCAGGCTTCGGCCGTACTGCAGTAAGGATTTTTAACGAAGGCCCATGAGAGTTCTGCGCCCACCATAGCAGTCGAGCAAAAGGGAGGCGTCATAAAGGTGGGGGCCCGTTCAGTTGTGTCGGTAAGGACATCTAAAAGACAGTCGTCGGCAAAATAGGTTATGAGCCCTGCGTTTTTGTATATTTCGGTCTCCTCTAAAACCGCAGAGGTAACTGCCGAAACGGCCTGTTCAGATAAGAGCTGATCCGTAAGCTCTTTAAACGCTCTGCCCATTAGAGGGTAGCCCGCAAAAGAGTCTGTCCTTCCCGTAATATCGTAGAGTGCGCCTTCAAGAGCCACCGCACAACAAAGCTGTTCGAAGGTCGAGGACTGCATTCTGGAGGAGCCCGCAACAGCAAAAGGACCGCAGGGAAGCAGTAAATAGCGACAGTTTTTATGCGAATATATCTCCCTTACCCTCTCCATTTTTTCCATAAGGGGCAACGGGTCGCTGCATACAAGCATATAGACGTTTGCACCCTGCTCAAGTGCGCCAGCGGCGGTGCCGAGTATGGATGTCGTCTCGGCGGTTGCGGTTATTCCTACAAGCAGGTCTTTTTCGGTAAGGTGCCAATCCATTGCCTGAGCACGGCCCAAAGGTGCGGAATCTTCAAAAGATTCTACCGCACGGATAACGGCATAGTCGCCTCCGGTCTGAATATAGCCGATACGCTCCTTATATTCTGAATATTTTTCATCGGAAAGCGTATCGATCGCCTCGCGCCAGGAGCTCTCCAGCCGCATACATATTCTGCCCGAAGAGCCACAGCCCGAAAAGATTACCCTGCCTCCGTTTTTAATGGTGCTGCGGATAGTGTCGGCAAAGACACGAAACTCGTCTTTGCCAAGAGTTTCTTCGGCTCTTCCTGCCATATCTCTGTCGACCGAAAAAAGCAGCTTAACGCCCTCGGCAGGGTCGTCACTGCAAACCTTCGAGAGATTGCGGGTTATCGGATTGGGCTGTTCAGCCGCGATATATCCCATTCGGTACTGAGAATCGTTTTCCAAAAAATCTTTAGCCTTTATTTCGGCATTTTGCCTTAGTTCTTTATCATTTACGTTCATTGTTTTCCTTCTTCCAATCTATAACGCCCACACCAAGAGGCTTAAGATTCACGCTTATAATTCTTTTGCCGTTCTCGCTCCTTTGTCCTATAAGCTCGGCGCCGTCCTCAAAGGAGAATTTAAGGTCGTCGGGCAAGGCATATTCGCCTTCGCATACCGAGATGGTGACAGTTGCGGATTTAAGACTGCTGTTTACGACGAAGAGCTTGCGGTTTTCCTCCTCGTCCTCCCAGCCTGCGGCCACCACGGTCTTATGGTGATTATAAAAGGCTTTACGAAGCTGCGGCGAGGTGGCGAGAAGCTCCATTTCTCCCTCAACAAGGGGCGGACGAAGCATTTCGGCCGTGGTGAAAAAGTCGGAAAGCTCAAAACGGAGATTAGCAAGCTTTTTAAGTATCGGGAACTGAGCCTCGTCATCTACTATTTCGGGATGGATCCAGCCGAGCTGTTGACCGTAGACAAAAGCCTCGGCGGTCTGGAATCGGAAATAAGCGTCATCATCGCGCTTATTAGGAGTAATTACCCTACCAAAGTTTACGGTCCATCCGCCGTAGACCGCAGGGAAACCGGGCACCTGATCCGGCAACACCCAGTTCCAGGAAAGATATGCGTCAAGGGCGGAGGCGTAGACCTCGGAATTGGCTTCACTCGTCATTGCAAACTCGGGTGAAACATCCTCTCTAAGACCTGCAATAAGCTCGGCGTAGGCTCTCCACCAATAGCTGCCGAAGCCCGGGGGATGCAGATGCGTTTCGTCACAGCACATATTATAAGACGCCGAAACCACGTCGAGATAGATTCCGTCCACGCCGTAGTCGGTATAAAGCTTTTTAACTAATTTATGTAGTTCCTCTTTCCAAAAAGCGGTCGTCGGACACATACGGGCAAACTGCACGCGAATTCCGTTAGGCTCGGTGCTTGCGTGGGAGTTTACCAAGACCTCTCCTGAAAGGTTTTTAGCAGAATTAGGCATAGCCTCGTTTTCGAAACGATAGTCCTCTCCTCTGGAGTCGTGACGATCCCAGGAATAACCCGAAACATAGGGCACAACGCGAATATCGGCATCCTTGAGCGCCTTTACGCCCTCCTTGAAATCGGGACGGGCGGGGAAATAATGAGGGTTGTCGTTGTTAAAGGGAATCCAGTGCCAATTATAGACGTGATACGCCGTGGGAACGCCTATCTCCTTTCTGAAACGGATGGCCGTCTTGTACCAATCGTCGACATTTTTATCGGGATATGTGTCCTTAAGGGTTATGGGAACGGGGTTTGCGTCGGGGTTTTCGTTAGGCAGAAAATGCATTATCCATACAGGCATTTTTCTTATCCATTCGGGACTGTCGGGACAGCCTCTGAGTTTCGGGAACCAGGTTGCCTTAGTATGTACGAATTCGCGGTAAATCTGCGTCGCGTCGAACCAATCACCGCAAAACGACTGCATAACGAGGAATCCCGGAAGGGTGTAGGAATTTCCCGCACGGTGCTGATACTGTGCGGTGGCTCTTACCCCCATAAAAGTGGAGTCGGTCTGCGCCGCTCCTGCAAAATAGAAAAATTTCATCGAGCATTCGGGGTCGTGAACACCCATATAAACGCCCTTGCCTTCGCTGTAAGCGGCGGCAAAGCCCATCGGCGTTTTTACGCCTACGGGATGAGAGGCGGCAAGGGTCATATAACGGGAATTAAAATCCTTTCGAACAACTCCGCTTCCCTCGGTGAGATAAAGGTTATGAAGGCCCTTTACGATACACTGAGGGTAGGACGCACCCGATACCGACCAGCGGTCACTTTTATTGATTATCTGAAGCTTCCAGCTTATACGGTTTATTTCGGGCTCGCAAAAGGCCTCGGCTATTGCGGTAATGCCTTTTACGGCGCCGCAATCGGGATCGCCGAGGGTTATACGAAAATAGTTGCGTTTACTTAAAATATTGACCCTGCTCCAGCCTTCACCCGAGTCGGTCTTAAGGGATCTTTTATAAACCGTATCATAAAGATCGAGGGTAAAAAGAGGCATAGGCTGACAGCCTTCGCAGGTTGTCCATACGCCGCCCTTTGTTTTTAAAAGGTCTACCGAAAATCGCCCGAGGTAACGGTATATTCATCACCGTCATATACGGCGGGACGCAGAGAAAACTGTGGAGTTTTTTCATCCAGCTCATCAAAAAGGGCAAACATATCATCCCGATCTTCAAAAACAAACCAAGCTCCGGGACGGTTAGCACCCGAAAAGAAACGAAGATCTTCCGAAAAGTCGCGGATATCGGGGAATACGGCAATAAAATCGGCCTCTATCTCGAAAACGGGCGTGCTTCCGTAAACGGTAAAGCCTCTTCCCTCTCCGTATACCGAGACCGCCTTACCGAAGCCGCGAGGCAGGTTTTTCGTTCTTTCATACACGGTTGGATTTCGGGTCAGTACCCTTTCGGTATAGTCGAGAGCATCGGGATTTTTTTCGGGCATTCCGTAACTCTTTACAAAGGGAGCTCCGCAGGCATCAGTTTCATAACCCGTAAAGCCTTCGGCTGTCATATTTTCCCAGCTTACGTCCATAAGGCGAAGATCGAGGTCGTAAAGACGTGAATCACATCCGTAATCTGCCGAAAGATAGAATGCGGCACATTCGGTATCGAAGGTGAAGGTATAGTTTACGATAAGGCCTTTAATAGGTGCGCCGTCGGTTACCTTTACCGCGGGAGTACGCAGCTCTACTCGGTTTTCGTAAACCGTAATATTAGTCTTTTTATGAAAAAGAGAATAAATACTTGCGCCCGAT
Organism: uncultured bacterium; assembly: GCA_949293385.1. Taxonomy (GTDB): domain Bacteria; phylum Bacillota; class Clostridia; order Oscillospirales; family Acutalibacteraceae; genus SFWF01. The sequence continues at coordinate 11,495 of CASFDQ010000089.1, forward strand.
TTGATAAAATCGTGAAAAACAAGCTCGTTTTGTTTTTCGCCTTTTACCGTGACCTTCAGGGTGCTGTCCTCGCGAAGGTTAAAAACCGCTTCAGTAATAGGGCCGTTTAGTTTGACAATTTTTTCCATAAGTTATTTTACCTCCTTTTATAGCTGAATTATAGCTCCGTGCGCAGCAAAGTTTCAATACACATTTCAAAACATATTATTGAACATTTCGGTTTTTATGTTATAATTATATCGGTGATAAGTATGGATATTCAGCTTTTGAATAGAATTTTTAATGAAGAATTCAACATAGATAGTATCCTTGCATTAAAGCAAAACCGAGCAAAAAGCAATCATAGCTGGCTAAAATCGGGCAGATATATAAACGCATTGTTTCTTATAACCGATTATCCCGCAAACTACGAGCCGATGGGCGGAGAAGCCTTCAAAGCCGAAGTCGGCGATCTGATGCTTATGACAAAGGGTGCGAGATATACCGTTGATTTTCCCGTACCTGAAGGAAAGCTCACCCATCCGCTTATGGTTGATTTTCGGCTGACGAATGCGGCGGGAGAAGAGATAATCCTTCCCGAAGGCGTATTTAAGCTTATGAAGGACGACGGCAGTCTGCTGCCTCTGTTCTCGGCCGCTGCACAGCTATATAAAAACTCCCGCAAGGCACTGCTGAAGGCCAAGGTCTTCGAAATTATCGGAAATATTTTTCCGATCGAGCCCTACGACGAATGTGCAATTGGGTTCATCAAACGTCATTATACGCACAACTTCTCGGTTCCGAGCTTGGCCGAAAAATGCGGTATGAGTGAAACGGCCTACAGAAAACGCTTTAAGGAAATAACGGGTGCTTCCCCTATTCGGTATATAAACCGACTTAAGATAGAAAAAGCCTGCGAGCTGATCGCAGACGGAGAATTCGGCGCGTCGGATATATGCGAGTTTTTAAAATTCGACAGTCTTTCATACTTTTACAGAGTTTTTAAAGACATTACGGGGATGACGCCGAATGAATTCAAAGCCAACCGCCCGACCTAACGAGACGCATAGTATCTATACGGTAAAAGCAATTTTTGCAAAACATTTAAAGAGATCACCGGCGAAACCTTCCACGAACTTTTAAACCGTCACCGCATAGAAATTGCATGTATTCATTTGAAAGAAAGCGCAAACACTATTGAGCAAGTAGCAATATCGGTCGGGTTCGCCGACAGTAAAAGCTTTTGTCGGGTATTCAAAAAGATAATTGGCGAAAGTGCAGGAACCTACAGAAAAAAGCTATAACAAAAGGAAGTATGCCTCACGCATACTTCCTTTTTACTATTTTAATGTTCCGTTTTCTTCAGAAAGAGAAATTAATAGCGTTCTTTCCTCGGTTTTTTCGTTCGGGTGATTTGGAGAATGAAGCGAAAGCCATAATCCGCCTTCCAAATCCGTAAACACCATTCCGTGCCCGCCGTCGTATTCGCCGCTTATTTCTTTGGAAAACAACAGTTTTTCGTCGTGTATCCACGGGCCGTATACGTCACCGCTTTTGCTTCGGGATACTCCCTCACAATAGTTGTTATCGTTAAAATTCGACCAAAGCATTAAAAGCTCTCCGTTTTCGGATTTATACATAAAGCAACCGTCAGTAACTACACCGTCTGCCCACGGCGCATCGTCGGCTCTGAAAAGCTCGACGGGTTCTCGTGTAAAATGTGTAAGATCATCGGAAAGTGGAGCGACGTCCATTCTTCCAATCTTGTCAGGTGCGCTGCTCCACTCATCAACGAATATCATATAGGGTTGACCCTTATCGTCAAAATAAAGAGTTCCGTCGATACTATCTTTATTTTTCGGGGTAACGTGTCCATTGGTTATTTCTTTAAAGGGTCCTAAGGGAGAATCCGCCTTTAGAATGCTGCAGCCTCGGTGGGAGGTTTTGGAGGAATAATAGGTTGCGATCATATAGAAGTTGTCTCCAACTTTATACACCTCGGGAGCCCAAAAATTCTTCTCGGCATTATCAGGTCTAATGTAAAGTTCGCCTTCATATTTAACCCATTCACCGTAGAGCTTACCGCTTTCGTTTACATAGCAGCCCCATTTTGTATTATTCCAATCGCCGTAGACGGCATCGGTACCGTAGGCGTAGTATACTCCCGCGTGAAGAAAAATAAACGGGTCGCGCAGTCCTGCGATATTCGTATAAATTATTTCATTTACACTATCGCAAAGCTCTTTAAAGCGGGGCAACCACCATTCTCTATAGCCTGTTACGGTCGGATGGACGTGGTCCTTCATATATTTCTTTCTCTGCTCGTCGGAGATATCGTTAAATTTCTCGTCGAAAAACATATCAAGAAGATATATTCCGAGACTTTTTTTATTATCGAAAAACCACTGTACCGTCTCCTTATAGCCCTCGCTTTCGAAATAGGTTCCCGAATAGAAGGCGATGGGACAAGCCCAGTTTTTCCTGACGTAATCAATTATGAAATAAACCGCTTCCTTTGTTTTTTCAAATGGTACCTTCTTCCAACTGTCGTTGGTTGATATTTGACAAATACAAAGGTCAAATTTTTGGTTTAGAGCAACCTTTTTAAGGCGGCTGACATAGGAGTTTTCGTTTACATCGGCAAGAGTAGTGCCCGAAACGGCCTCTTTTACTACCTTACATCCGTACTCCTCCCCCATCAATTCAGCGAAGGAAACACCTCCGTCTCCATAGGTTACAGAAGAGCCTAAAATTAAAATACTCTTATCTTTGATATTCATAAAAAATCCCCCAAAAAATCTTAATTACATATTACCATAAAATAGGGATTTGTAAATAGTTTTTTGGGGAATGAATTATATTATTTAACTTCATTGATCCTATCTAGATGAAGTTTTGTTAAGTCGGGTAATCTCAGCATAGTTTTACGATTTTATTTGACAAAAAGTTTTTCTCTTACGTTATGATAGTAAAGGAGATGATTGAGGATTAAAGCAAAGGGACTATGCATACGCATAGCCCCGTTGTTGTTTTCTCACAGTTCAGTAATTTCAAAGGTATCTCTTTCGCAATATAGCATTGGGTATTCGCGCAATGGGTAGGTGGTTTCGTCCTCGGTTTGTTCAAACACATCGCCCGTCAGCATATCTATCAATACGGGGTCTTTAAGCTTTTTCATCGGATTTTCGAGGATCTTGCAGGTTTCGTGAATTTCTTTCTGCTCTACAGTAGATGCTAGCCAATACGCCATGCAGGGCTTTCCTGAGTGGCTGAAAAAGACGGTCGATCTGCAAATATCGAGGTTGCGGTCACTACTCTCCAACAGTGCAAAGGGAGATATGAGCTCATTATCCTCACTCAAAACAACCGCCGCATTGGAAAGTGAATAATAGGTAGTTTTGGGCGTGTAGGTAATACCGTTCAAAATGCCCTGTGCGGCAGGTTTTGAAAGCACTTCTTTTGCTTTTTCATAAGGCTTTTGCCAAAGGTCGACAACCATAAATATCGAGGTCTTTTTCAATCCGTTTTGAAGATCGAGAAAACAGCGTCGTAAATGCCATACCGCCTGTCGGTGCTCACTTCCCCCACCCTCTTTACATTGATAATGACCCTTAGGATGTCAGGAGGCGTGTCCGCCTTCCCCTATCCACATTTCGACGTGACCGAAACCCAGATCATCCAAAAGCTCTCTGTTCATAAGGTCGCGCGGAGAATGAAATCCGTTTTCGGGATATCTGTCGTAATTATGGGAGCAGAAAAAATCGATATCGCTCTTTTCAAGCCTTGAAAACAGTTCGTACATAAATTCAGGTCGCGACTCCGAAAGGCAGGTGCCGAGTTTTGCCTCGGGGCATGCCTCTCTAATGGCTTTTCCCGTTAGCTTTATCAGTTCTGCCAAACCGACAGCCGAAGGCTCCTCGGGATACCAGAAATGTGAAATATCCGACTCGTTCCATATTTCATAGTGGGTTATACGGTCTTTATAACGCTCGGCAACCGCTTTAACAAAGCTTACCCACGCCGCTTTACATTCCTCACCGTAAAGGGTCGGCACACATCCCACGGCGGTGGAATTAGGAGCATCAGGCATATAAAGAGGGTTTCCGTAACCAACGTTGAACCAAGGCTCCAAGCCTCTTTTGACGAGATTATCTACCACGCTATCGAGCCACGAAAAATCGTAAACTCCCTTTTCTTTTTCGGTCCTTGCCCAACCCGTTTGAACTCTCACAGGTTTCATACCCGTTGCGGCAACGAGGTCGTAACATTTTTCGGGATCGAAAAGATCGCGATCATAGCATTCAAAGCCGATACCTACACGGGAAGTCTTTATTTCGCTTGAAGGTTTAGTTTTTAGACGTCCTATAAGTTTCATAAAATCACCTCTGAATTAAATGTTGCTCATTGCTTCTTTGATTTTATCAAAATGAAGTCTTGTAAGACGGGTTATTTCAGCATAGTCCTCTTTTTCAATAAGCTCCTTTTTGAGAATTGACGCGCCTGTACCGAGGGCCGCCGCACCGTTATTTAAGAACAACTCTATAGTATCGGGGTTAACGCCTCCGGTGCAAATAAAAGGTACGTGAGAAATGGGGGCGGATATATTCTTAAGATAGCCGATATCCTCTTTCGTTATGGGGAAAAGCTTGACGTAGTCTGCTCCCGCGTTGTAAGCAGTCATAATTTCGGTTGGGGTAAAGGCGCCGGGGATAGAAAGCATTCCGAGCTCCTTCGTGCGCTTTATAACCGAGACGTCTGTGCTTGGAGAAATGATAAACTCGGCTCCCGCAGCTCTGGCCGCTTCGACCTGAGGAAGGGTCAGCACGGTGCCTGCTCCCACAAGCAGGTCTTCTCCGACAGTCTTCTTCATCAGCCTTATTTTTTCGGCCGTATCAGCAAGGGTGTTTTCGTCCTTTTGGTCGAAGGTCACCTCGATTATTCGGGCACCGCCGTCGTAAAGCGCTTTTACGATCTTCGGGAGCTTTTCCTTAGCAATTCCGCGAAGGATTATTATAAGCTTCTGCTCGTCTATCCTCTTATTCATAGATCTTATCCTCTAACTCCTTAAAGTAATATACAGTATCATCCTTGGGTCGGATGTCGGTAACCGTACCGGTATAATGACGGAGGTTGCGGGGGGTATAGGGTCGTTTTAATACCTCTTCGACGTTTACGTCAATACCGAGACCGGGCTTATCGGGAATAAGGATATAACCGTCTTCAAAATGAACCTCTTCGTTTGTTATCTTCTTTCTGAATGAGCCGTCGGTAAGCATAATTTCGTGGATACAGAAATTAGGTACGGTTGCGGCAAGCTGAAGAATTGCGGCGTTTGAAACGGGACCCGAAGGATTGTGATAAGACATCATAACATGCTTGGCTTCGGCCATTGCGGCAATCTTTTTGCCCTCCATAAGTCCGCCGGTATGGAAAACGTCGGGCTGTGCATAATCTACCGCATCCTTGGAGAAAATTTCCTGAAACGCGTATTTGGTGTATGCGCGTTCGCCTGCGGCAATAGGCACGCGGGAATGAGCACGGACGTAGGCGGTGGAGTCGATGTTGTCGGGGGCGCAGGGCTCCTCCATAAACATTGGCTTAAACTGTTCAATTTCACGGGATATCTCGATGGCGGCGGTGGGGTTAAAGCGGCCGTGGCACTCGATAAGCAGATCTACATTCTCGCCTACCGCTTCTCTGACTGCGCCTATAATGTCTACGCTTTTATGAAGCTGTTCGCGGCTTATGGTCATATGGGAAGAACCGAAGGGATCCCATTTAAGAGCCTTTATTCCAAGGTCTGCCGTGCGCTTTGCCTTTGCGGCGAACTCTTCGGCGGTACGAGCGCCCACGAACCAGGCATTAGCATACATTTTAACCTTATTGCGCATTTTACCGCCAAAAAGGTTGTAGGTAGGGGTATTAAAGAATTTTCCTGCAATATCCCAAAGGGCGATTTCAATTCCGCTTATTGCAGACATCAAAACGGCTCCGCCCTTCCAGTATATATCTCTGTAGACCTCGAAGCACATTTTTTCGATTTCTAAAGGATTTCTTCCGACAACAAGTCGTTTAAGGTCGGCAACCATACCCTCGAGAGCGTTTTCGTTTGTGCCCAGGGAGGCTTCTCCCCAACCGTAGAGACCCTCGTCGGTTTCAACCTTTATAAACGCCCAGTTTGTTCTGAAGGCATCTAAGGTATAAATTTTAACGTCGGTAATCTTCATTTTTTACACATCTCCTTATAGGGTAATAAACAATTTAATACTCCCGAATCGATCGCGAGCTCTGAACCCGTAACGGTTTTTGAAAGGTCGGTTCCGAGGTAGAAAACTCCGTTGGCAATATCCTCGCCCGTGCTCTCAATGCCGAGCGGCCAGTTAGCCCGCCTTGCGGCTTCCTGCTCGGACGTGAGACCGTCCCATCGGTTAGTTCTGATAGCGCCGGCAATGATACAGTTGCTTCGTATTCCATACTGCGCAAGCTCTATCGACATTGCCTTTGAAAGAGCGTTGATACCGCCCTTTGATGCAGTATAAAGGCTTCTTCCGATAATCGCACCTTTAGAATGAACCGAGCTTATAAATACGATAGAGCCTCTACCCTGCTCCTTCATAATAAGGGCGGCCTGCTGAGCGCAGAAAAAAGATCCTTTTAAGTTTGCATCAACGACCGAGTCGTATTCTTCTTCGGTAACGGTCAAAAAATTCATATTTACACCGAGATTCGCCGCATTTGCGACAAAGGTATGAAGAGAGCCGAAATCTTTTTTTATTTCGGCAAAAACAGACCTTACGTTATTTATATCGGTAAGCTCAAGTATATATCCTTTGATCTTAACCTTATATTTTTCCGAAAGACTCTTCTCGGCAGACGCGATCTCTTCCCTGCTTCTTGCGGTAAAGGCAACGTCGAAGCCTTCTTCGGCAAACTTTTCGGCAATTGCAAAGCCGGTGTTTTTAGCACCTGCGGTTATACATACAGTTGGCATATACACTCCTCCTTTACATCTTGATTATACCATCAAAGAGGCTTTGATAAAATACACGATATAAGCATATATTTATAAAATTCAATCATTCTATTGACAATTTTAAGGGGTTGGATATATAATTCATTCAAAGGAGGGGTTTGTTTGCAGGAAGAAATACCGATTTTGATAAAACTCTTATACGCTATGGAATATAGCCCAAAGAAAAAGAAAGCAGTTTTAAAATCCCGTCCACAACACTCTTTTTTACACATCATACGAGGAATTTGTGAATATAAAACAGGTAAAGAAGTTATCAGGGTATCATCAGGAGAGATTGCGTACCTTCCCAAAGGGGCTTCCTACAGTTATGAATTTATTGGCGACGTATACTGCCGTCAGGTAGAATTCGATACCAATCGAGATATTACCGACCTTAAAAAGCCTTTTATACTTTCAGACAAGGAGGTTTCAAAGGATTATATCGTTGAGATACTTAGGCTCTATGGTCTGAGCGGCAGTAGAGAAAGGCTTGCCGCTACGGGACAGCTTTACTGTCTTTGTGCTCTTATTCCCGAAGAAAAAGAGTCTGAATCAAGAGAGAGCCGCATAAAACCTGCCTTAGACTACATAAACGAGCATTTTTGTGAAAAATTCAGTATAGGCACACTTGCCGACCTCTGTTTTATGAGTGAGGCTCAGCTACGCAGGTATTTTAAGTTGGAGCTTAATACCACTCCAATAGACTATAAAAACCGACTGCGAATTGAAAAAGCAAAAAGTGTTTTACTATATGACGTCGCAAGCATCGGCGAAACGGCAGAAAGGCTCGGCTTTGAAAACGTTTACGCGTTTAGTTCCTTGTTTAAAAAATACGTCGGCAGATCGCCAAGCGATTTTGCAGGAATAAACAAAAGTAAAAGCAGACTCAGTTGAGTCTGCTTTTTGTGTATAAGATTAAATTATTTCGCCTGTGGCGAGGTCGATCACGACGGTTTCGAAGTTTTCGGTCTTAACGGTTATTTCCTTTCCGTTTTTCAGGAAGAAGGAACGTTCCCCTGCTCTTTGGCAGTTTAGTGCCGCATAGCCGAAGCCTACGTTTACCGGCTCGCCCGAATCGGTCCAGAAATGAACTCCCGCACTTTTAAGGACTTCCTTTGCGGTAGCCTTAGTGAAATAAGGAAGAGCGCAGTATACGGTATTACCCTTTTTAGCTACGGCGGTCTTTCCGTTATCGAAGGAGGCGATGACCTCTGCGGCGTCGTCCTCTACACAGAAAAGAGGGCGGTAGCCTTCGGGTATCTCACAGCTTTCGTCGGAAGCGATAAGCTCCTTAGCGTCGGTTTTTGCCATATTCATACCGAGGGTCGCATTTACATTTTCAATATCGAGGGTCTTGCCGTCGGCATAGCCGTAGCCGCCCATAAAGATACAGGTCTTATCCTTTTTAAGGCCGTTTATAAGCTCCCGCTTTTCGGGGGTAAGGATATGACAGTTTACGAAGGCTATCGCCTTATATCTGTCTAAATCGGCCTTTTCGAGGTCTTTAAGATAGATGCAGTCGTAGGCGGCACCCGTCCTTGCAAAGGCGTTATGACAATTATGGTCATAGTCGTAGACGCGGGCTCTGTAGTAATAGGCCTCGGTATCGTAGACGAGAAGCAGGTCGGCATCGCTTTTATAGGGCTTATCGGCAACACTGTCGGCAAAGGTCTTGAGCTTTTCGATCTTCTCCATCATATGGGGCGCATCCCACCAGCCGACCTTGCGGTAGATGTTGGCGGCTTTTGGGTTTTTGATCTCATTATACCAGCCCTGCATAGGAACAACGCGGTGATCGTAGAACCAGAGACCGTGACCTCCGAGGACGGGCTGAAGAGAATTTCGAAGAAGGGTCGCGTGACTTTCGGCAAAGAGCGCAGGGTCGCCGCCCACGTAGTTATGAGTGCCGTAGGGAGCCTGATCCATTTCGGTGAGCCACAGCTTGCCGTTTAGTCTGTGAGATTCCATAAGAGCACGCTGAATGGTGATGCCGTCGGGCAGGCGCTGCTCAAGATAACAGAAGGGACCTGCGAGGAAGTCAAGGTCGGGGCTGTTATGAAGCTTTTCAACGTCCAAGTGACCGCCAATGGTCATATTGCCGCCACCCGTACCGAGGAAATAGCCGTAGAAGACACCGCAAAGACGGTCGGGGCAGACCTCCTTTACCGCACGGGAGAAATACAGAATTGCGTTTGACACCGAGGCCTGAAGGGCATGCTGAGAGTCCATAATTCTCTTAGACAGTCTCGGGTCGCGGTAGAGTCCGTCATCACCCGGTTGGAAGGTTTCGGGGTGAAATTCTGCGGTATCGAAGGTGACTTCAGGGTCGTTCCAGGCGGCTTTTAAGGCCTCTTCTGTTTTATATTTTTCTTTAATATATTCTTTGAAAAACTCTTTCATCGGCGCGGAAACATCGGTTCCGAAATTATGCCATTCACCGTAAATACCGTAGGCAAACTGCACCGACATAAGGGCTTCGCCCTCGGGGGTGCCCTCTAAAGCCTTTAAGAAGAGCACCATTTTTTCGGTGGACTCCTTAAGCCACTTTTGGGAGGCTATGCTTGCGCGGAGATGATGGTCTGCGTCGTGGGCGATAAGTCGGGACTGCTCACCGTTGTCGATACCCTCTATGTCTCCATCCTTGTTTCTGTAGATAACGCACTCGTCGGGATTATCGCGAAGCCACCAATAAGGAGGGTTCATATGAAGACGGAGATTTATTTTAGCATTCGGATTGGCGTCTAAAACCCCGCCGATCTCGGCCATAATGGGCTCGGGGTCAAACTCTTCAACCTTTCGCCAGCCGAGACAAAGGGAGGAATCGCAGGAAACGAGGTTTATTCCGACCTCGCCAAACTGCGCAATATTTTTCTGCGCATAGGCGGTATTTGAACGAGCGGCGGGAAAATCGCTTAGTCCGTATATCACGGGAGGCGTATTCTTACCGTCGATAAAAAGCTGCGCTTTGTTGTTTTCTACTTTAACTTGAAACTTAGACATTTTAAGGTCCCCTTTCTCCGATATAATTCTATAATAAACAGAAATAAAAGTCAACCCACAAAACGTAGATAACGGGACTGTCTCAATAAGATGCAGAAAGGCTTTTCTTCGGCACGTTAGGCGTACAAAGGTACTCCGAGTGCCGAAAAAAGTCTTAAAAAGAAAATATCTTCCGAAATTCGAAGAATTTCTCATATTAAAAGTGGTCTTGCATAACAAAAACTGCTTTGCAAAACCACTTTCTATTTATTATGTATTTTCTTTTGGTCTGCGCTTAGTGAGGCGGTCCCTTTTGATTACATAGATTCGGGGGCTGTGATCTTTAGCATATCGAGGACGTTCTTTATAACGGTGCGGGTAGCTGAGCAGAGGGAGAGACGGGCCTGAAGCAGGCTTTCCTCCTCGCCCTTAACGCGGCAGGCGTTATAGAACTTATGGAACTTGGTGGCAAGCTCTACGACGTAGTGGGTCATTTTTGCGGGGTCGTAGGCCTTTGCGGAAGCGATTATCTCGTCGGTAAATTCAGAAATATGAGAAATGAGTTCTCTTTCCTCGGGTGCGGTGAGGAGGCTCAGCTCCTCGGCGGTGCAATCCCTCAGGGTTATTCCCTCAGCGGAAAGATTTCTCATAATACTGCTGATTCTGGCGCAGGCGTACTGCACGTAGTAGACGGGATTCTGATTAGTCTCTTCAACGGCAAGGTCTAAATCGAAATCGAAATGACTGTTGGGCTCGCGGAGGTTGAAGAAGAAACGGGCGGCGTCTATCGGAACCTCGTCAAGAAGGGTCACAAGGGTTATTGCCTTACCCGAACGCTTGGAGGCCTTTATTACCTCACCCTCTTTAACGAGACGAACCATCTGCATAAGGATAACGTCGAGCTTGGAGGCGTCTACACCGAGGGCGGTGAGAGCGGCCTTAAGACGGGGCACGTAGCCGTGATGATCGGCGCCCAGAACGTCGATAGCCTTGTCGAAGCCACGGGTAACGAGCTTATTATAGTGATATGCGATATCGGGGACGACGTAGGTGGGAACACCGTTGGAACGAACGAGGACGAAGTCCTCCGAGCCGAAATCAGAGCCCTTAAACCAGAGGGCATCCTCCTGCATATAAGTGTGTCCCGATTCTTTAAGAAGCTCGACGATCTTCATAGCGTCGCCGCTTTTATGAAGGGTGCTTTCCTTAAACCAGGTGTCGTATTCGATGCGGTATTTGAGAAGGTCGTCGTGAAGACCCTGAATATTCTTAGGTAACGCGAACTCGACGAGAGCCTTTCTGCGATCGGCTTCGGTCTCATTCATATATTTATCGCCGTGAAGCTTTGCGAAAGCCTCGGCATGGGCGATTATATCAGCGCCGTGATAGGAGTCCTCGGGCATTTCTATTCCCTCTTTATATATCTGCTGATAGCGCATATCGAGGGAAAGGCCGAATTTGTTTATCTGATTTCCTGCGTCATTGATGTAGAATTCGCGCTCTACGGTATAGCCTGCGGCATCGAGAACCGATGCGAGGCAATCGCCTAAAGCTCCGCCACGGGCGTTACCTATATGCATAGGGCCGGTGGGGTTTGCCGAAACGAACTCGACCAGAACCTTTTTGCCCTGACCGAAATCGCTTTTACCGTAGTTTTCTTTTTTACCGATTACGTCGGCCACGATATCGGCGTAGTAGCTATCGGCAAGGAAAAAGTTTATAAAGCCGGGGCCCGCAATTTCGCAGGACTTAATATAGCTATCCGAAAAGTCGAACTTAGCGGTAAGTATCTCGGCGATTTTACGGGGAGCATTTCTGAAGGCCTTTGACCATACCATTGCGGCGTTTACGGCATAATCGCCGTGATCGCGGCTCTGAGGCATCTCAATTTTAAAGGGGTTTAGCTCTGCCTCGGGTAAAAGGCCCTCCGACATAGCGGACTTAGCGGCAGAGTAGATTATATTTTCGATTTGCTCTTTAGCGAGCGACACTATTTTAGACATTTTATATCTCCTTGATTTTTATCTCCATTATATTTTTACTGAGCAGGCCCGAATAGACGTCGATGGTATAGCTAATATAGATCTTGGCGCTGTTCTGTGTAAACTCGGTAAGAAGGCTTTCGCCGTAGATACCGATAACGAAATCGCCCTCGGGGGTATTATAAAGGCAGGAATGTCGTCGGCCCTTCTGAATGGTAAGGCGGCTCTCCATACCGCCCCTTCGGGCAAGGGTCACGGTGTCCCCTTCGATAGCTATTTCGGAGGTTACGTCCTTTGCGCCGATCATTTCGCTTTCATTATATATAAGTTTGATCTCCTTTTCGTCTACAGAGAATTTTCCCGTAGTCGTAAAGGTAGAAACGTCAGGCTCGCTTTCGGGGTATTTCTGCGTTCCCTTGATCTCAATCAGTACATCCTTCATATTTGCTTATATCCACCAGATTTACTTTGTCGTTTTCAATTTCTTCTCCAAGCAGGAGCTTTGCGATCTTAGAAAAGGCGGTCGTTACGTCGCTAACGTAAAACTCTCGTAACGATTCCTTAGTATTATCGCTTAGAAGGTCGAGCTTTTTAAGCTCCTCGGCTACGGCGTGAGCGGTTGAATATCCCATATTTATAAGCATTACGTCCTCGCCGATGACCCTTCGTATTGCCGCTTTTAAAACGGGATAATGAGTACAGCCGAGTATAAGGGTATCTACCCCCGCTTCTATAAGAGGGGCAAGATAGCGTCTTATCGTACCGAGTACGACCTCATCGTCGGCAGAGACCCACCCCTCTTCAACAAGAGGTACGAAAAGAGGACAGGGTACGGTTATTACCTCGGCATCGGGAAGATAGGTTTTTATAAGCCGCTTATGGGCGCCGTTGCTTATGGTTGCGGAGGTCGCGATAACGCCGATCTTTTTATTTCCGGTACAGTTTACGGCATCCTTGACCGAGTTTTCCACCACGCCCATAAAGGGTACGGGAAGAGTATCGGCGGTAGAGAAGGCTACGGCGCTTACGGTACCGCAGGCGGCTACGATATATTTAACGTCCTTAGAAAGCAGGAAATTTTCGTCCTGACGGGCGTAGTTTATAATGGTCTCGTTACTCTTGTTTCCGTAAGGAACGCGTCCCGTATCGCCGAAATAGACGAAATTCTCGTTTGGCAGAACCTTTTCGAGCTCACGAAGCACGGTAAGTCCGCCGAGACCCGAATCGAAAACGCCTATCGGTCTGCTGTCTGACACAGAAAATCCCTCCCCAAAGCACAATTATCCATTAAAAGATATTTTAACACATTTTTAATAAAACTTCAAGAATATATATTCTTATAAGACCATATTTATTATTTTTCAAATTGCGTCTTGTAAAATCCATTGGAATTTGGTAGAATTAAAGAAAAAACAGGTGATAATATGTCAGAAAAAACAGAAAAGGCTTTAGCGCTTCACGAAAAAGGCTTTAACTGCGCACAGTCGGTAGCCCTCCCCTTCTGTGATGAGCTTAAAGCAGACCCCACGGTAATATCCCGTGCCGCCGAGGGCTTCGGCGGAGGTATGGGAGGTTACGAGCTTACCTGCGGCGCACTTTCGGGAGCAATTATGGTAGCGGGACTTAAGATGGCCGACGGAGACCTTGAAGCCCCTTCGTCTAAAAGGAACACCTATGCGGTGGCCGATGAGATCGGCAAAAAATTCACGGCCGAATGCGGCTCTAACCTCTGCCCCGTAATAAAAGGCCTTAAGGGCGGCGAGCCTTTAAAAAGCTGTAACGAATGCATCAAGCTTGGCGTAAAGCTTGCCGAAGAGATAACGAAATAATAAAAAAACAAGTCTGCGAAAGAAGACTTGTTTTTTACAGTGTATGTGTTTGCTACAAAAAATGTATTAAAAATCGGGCCTGAGCCCTCGGAACACTCACGCATGACGGCTCCACCACAAAACCGTCAAGGTGCAACACAAAATATGTTGATGCAGTGCTAACTGCAAAATTGATTATATCACTTTAAACCGTAAAATTCAAGTAAAATTTATTGTCGTATTGTATGAAATTAACAACAGTTATTCATATCGCTTGTTAAATTTAACAACAAAAACTCCCGAACTGTAATGCAAGATATCCTTAGGGGAGAAAATAAAATAACCGAATAGGATATAAATAAACCGCCTTCAACTTTTTTAGTTGCGGACGGTTTATTTGCATCTGGATTCTTTTCGTTGCATGTACTATATGTTGTGTTGACGAACGA
>CASFDQ010000090.1 GCA_949293385.1 uncultured bacterium
ATTGTCTTTTTGTATCTGTCTTAAGCATCGAAATCCCTCTTTTTGCAACTGTTCTTTGCTTTTATTATACCATATTTATCCCAATTTTTCACCTGTTTTTACAAAAAAATGACCGCTGACTTACCTTTGTCAGCGGTCTGAGCATATACCGCTTAAATTTAAGCGGTATATGCTTTTTAATACAATCTTCTTTTAGACGCGGCGGATACACCGAAAACTCCTCCGATAGCCGCCATCAGCAGAGTTATCACAAGGTGAAATACGGTAATTAGAGAAAAACCGTTATCGCTTAAAAAGAGTGATATAAATAAAACGATAATATAGATCGCTCCGCCGCAGATAAGTCCGTTTACAATACCTCCGCTTTTAATTTTCTTAGCCGATAAAAAACCCGAAAAAACCGAACCGATACCCAAACAGATCGCCGATATCACCGATGCCGTCTCTTGGGGCAAGTCACTTGCCAGCATAAGTCCTGCCGCTAACAGCAGACTTAAAAATGAAATCAGCATACCGACGAGGGCCGAGACCCCGTATATTACCGCTCGCTCAACTAAATTATACCGTATATCATTACTCATAAGCCTTTCTCCCTATAATAACGTTTAGTTATTTATATGATATTAAAAGCCAGAATATGAAAGAAGGAGTTGTCCGGTAAGATAAAGAAAATTGTATTCTGAATCCGAAAAATTTCCCATATTAAAAGAGGTCCTGCATAGCATTATCTTGCCGTGCAAAACCTCTTTTGCTATTTATTGTTTGTTTTCTTTTTGTCTGTGTTTAGTGAACCAGCAACCCAGAAAAGTTATCAGTCGTCGTGAACGGTAAGATTCTGCTGAATTGCCCAACGGGCGATCTTCTGCTTTGTGTGATCGCTTGCAGACTCGAAGATAATGGCATCTTCTTTAATGGAAACAACTCGTCCATAGAAACCGCCGATGGTGAGGATCTCATCACCGATCTGAATATTGTTTCTCATTTTTTCTTCTTCCTTCTGCTTTTTGCGCTGAGGACGGATCATAACGAACCACATAACACCGAAAATAAGTATCATAGGTAAAAGCATTACGATCATATCCAAGGTTCCGCCGGTCTTCTGTCCGGAAGAAGCGCCGGATGAAGAAGCTGCAAGTAAAAATAAATTCATTTGTTTTAACCTCCAAAAAATGTTCAAACAGTATTATACACAATAACAGAGTAATTTGCAAGCAAAATTATATATTAAGCGAAATTTATGTCAGACAGGTCGGCAAAAACTACTTTTTGAGTTCATTTATAGCCTCTTTTGCCGCTTCATTATCATCGGTAACTAAGAAAATTACAGTTTTGCCTTCGGTTATTACGACCGACGAATTCATACGCTTTTTGAAGTCGGGGTCATACATACCCTTATCGCCTAAGGCAAGGGTCTCCTTCCTTCTCTCGATAAGCTCTCCGAGAACGGCAACGTCTTTTTTATCACTGCATCTGAGCACCGCTACCTCATAGGTAGTTCTTCCTGCACTCAGAAAAATACCGTAATCGCTTAAAACTCCGTATTCACTGCATTCCTCGAAAAGACCGTCGGCCCACAACGCCATTGAATAAGCGTCCATATTGTCCTCAGACTTAGTATATATCTTTTCACTGTCGGGATGCGCGGTTACGTCAACGACGGCCTGCATTATATTTTCGCAAGCAACGCCGTCTAATTCAGCTTCGACCGAGCTACAGGCCGATAAAACTATAATAAAGGCAGAAAGCGCGATCAAAAGAATCTTTTTCATATAACTCACCTACTCCATTCTAAGATATGTCAGATTTTTTGCGGTCACAAGCTCCGAAATGTTTTCAAGAACCAGAACCTTGTCAATTCCCTCTTCTCTCACACAGCGCGATACACTATCGGTATAATAACGCAGATCGATAAGGGTGAGATCATAGTGAAGCGCTAAAAACGGAGCGATACTATCGGCAAAGCTATCGCGAATAATAAGAAGCTTTTCTCTGTCTTCGCTTTCAAGAGCAATATCTACCCTTGCGTGATTTCCGCCTAAGAAGACCGCATATTTATCGGTAGTATCAAGCTTTTCCATATCGTAAAGCTCGATCTCTTCACCGTCGGCTACTATCTTATACCGATCATCCGAGGGATAACGATAAAGATAGATCTCGTCTTTTTCTGCGAAATAAAAGCCCGACGTACGCATAGAAGTTCCGCAAAAGGATTCGGTTACCCTCGATATCTTAAAATAATCGATATCAAACGGTTCGAAGCCTAATACCGAAGCTAATATCTCATAAGTCTTAAAGGCTCCGTCGGTAGTATAATGATGATCGGTTCGGTAATAAGAATTGCTCTCGCAT
Organism: uncultured bacterium; assembly: GCA_949293385.1. Lineage (GTDB taxonomy): Bacteria > Bacillota > Clostridia > Oscillospirales > Acutalibacteraceae > SFWF01. Next base: position 2,350 of record CASFDQ010000090.1, read on the forward strand.
AAAACGTCATAAACATCAGCAGTATTAACGCGAAGAGCTTTCGCTGCGTCGGCGTAATTTTTCCAGATATCACGGTCGATATCCTTAGGGTAACCGACGGGTAGCAGTTCCGAATAAACGTCGGCTACTCTCGGAAGAGCGGCAACGGTGACCTCTGCCCCCGTTCGCTTTGAAAAATCGGAAATACATTTAAGATTATCGTAAAGACGATTAGGGTTAATATCGGTTCGGGGTACAAGAGTATCTCCTTCGCAGTAGATAACGCCGTTATTCTCTTTTTTTCCGCTCAGAAGCTCGCCATAGGCTTTGATAGAAATGAAGGTGTCTCTGAAGGGAAACTGATCGGCAAGATACCTTCCTAAGGTCTCGGTAAATTCGCCCGTGGCCATAGTCTCAGCCGAGAGCTTCGGTGCCGTTTCCAGACTTCGGTTCTCGTTCTCCGAAAAGGTCTTGTCGGGAATAATAAGGATAAGTACCGAAACAGTCAGTAAAACCGCCGAAACGATTATTACCTGAAGCTTATCAAAAACATTTTTCATACGCTAATTAAGATTCAGCAGATCCGCTTCCGAGTTGCCGAGAAGAATCTTCAAAAGATTGCGTTCGGAATATAAATGAATAACGTAATCGGGCTTTTTCTTCGAAATAGTATCGATAGGCAGATTATAGTTGTCGAACTCTCCCCAATAAACGGTACTGAAACGGTCGTTTAACATATCGTAAGATACCTTTCCGAAGGAGTCTCTCATAATTACTGCCGTAGGGAGCCCTTTTCCCGATTTATTCGTAACCGTAGCGGCGTCGGCATTATCGTTGGTAAGATAAAGACCGTTATAAGAATTATAAACCTTTTCAAGGGTATTTGTTGGCATTTTCAGCTTATAGAGGGTTGTCAGCTCCTTCATTTTTGTAGTATAAGTGATACCGGAACCGTAATTATTCTCGAAGCCGATATTGTTCGGGAAATTGAAGAAAGCGTCACCTGCACAAAGCTCTTTCGTATAGAAATTCATTTCCGAAAGCGTACGGGGCCTCGCGGCAGGATACTTCTTCGCGATATAATTCAGCATATCGTAGGTTCCCCAGTAAGCACCGTAGGTAGACCAGTGTGAATCGGTGCTCTGATAAAGCTGATAGCCTACTCCGTCGTTTTTATGCTTTTTCATTGTGTCTCTAGGATAAATGACCTTCGCACCGAACGATTCGGCAATTGTTGCAAATGCGCTATACAGCCTTTCGCCCGACGCCTTCGTATAATTATCGGGAACGGTCTCGGGATATATATCGGCCGAAGAAGGAATAATAAGGAAAATCGTTTCGGCGCCTACTGCATCGGCGGCAGAAACCAGATTTTTAACGTTATTTCTTCCTTTAGCGCGCATTTTGCTATCGAATTTTTCAGTATTCTGACTGTACGCTAAAAGGGCGCTGTAAAAATGCATACGACTGTTTTTACCGAAAACGGGCGCATACTCGTTTCTTTGCATATAGTTTTCGGCTACAAAACCGTGGTCCATATATACCGAAACGGGTTCAGAGGCCTTTTTACCCTTCTCGGTAGCGGTAACCCTTAAATAGGTCGACTTAGAGTATTTTACCTGAGCAGAATAATAGTTATACTCGTTTCCGGCATAGGGAGTAATTGTTACTGACGTAACGTTTTCTCCCGAAACGGTTATCTTTTCGGTTTCTTTTGTGCAAAATCCTGCAACGATACAAACATCTTTATCGACCTGAGCCGATACGGTAACCGCAGGACCGTTACTTTTGGAATTATCCTCTGAATAGGTTATATTATCGGTAGCATACTGAGGAATAAGAGAGCTGGTTTTATCGGAACTCGTCTGACCGAGAGGGGTATCTCCCCACATAAGATTCGGACCCGAGGATGTACTCCACTCCGTATCCGTGTTATCCGAAACGTTTTGGTCGGATGACGTTGAATCTTTTGCGCCGCAAGCAGCCGACGAAAGAACAATAATCAAACACAAAGTAACAAGTAAAACTGCCTTAAAGCTAAAATTATGACGATTTTTCATAAAACTTCTCCTTAAAATCTAAAGTATAAAAAGGGATTATACGAAGAGTCAACAAGATAGGCGGTACAAAGAAGCAGCGCGAGAGGAAGAATAAAGCAAAGAACCAATTTAAAAGCTTCTTTATTTTCAAGCCTACTCCAAAGTTTTTTAGGAAGCGGCGTTGCCGCAATACATAGGATAACAATGAACGGAAACGTTCTCAAAAGGTCGTAAAGAGCAAATCCGCCGACAAATGGCGACGAAAACATCGCGGAAAGATACGAAAAAGGCGACAGTAGGTCGCAGCTAATAAATATAAACCATCCGATAAGGATAAAAAACAAAGAATAAAGGTGTGATAAAAAAACGGGAAGCCTTTCAAGAAGCCTTTTAAGGAATAATTTTTCAGCAATAAGAAGCAGGCAAAAATATAGGCCCCATATTACGAAATTCCAAGAAGCACCGTGCCAGAAACCGGTTAAAAACCAAACGATAAAAAGATTGAGGCATGTCCTTCCGAGTCCTTTTCGGTTTCCGCCCAGCGGTATGTAAAGATATTCCCGAAACCATGTCGAAAGCGTTATATGCCAGCGTCGCCAAAACTCGGTAATGCTTTTCGATATATATGGATAGTTAAAGTTTTCGGGAAAGTTAAAGCCGAGAATATATCCGAGTCCTATAGCCATATCGGAATATCCCGAAAAATCGAAATATATCTGAAACGCGAAGAATACTATTCCCAACCAGGCGGCAACAAAATTCGGTGTTGAAGAGACCGTTTCGGTCATCAGCTCATACATAGCGCCTGCAGTATTCGCTAAAAGAACCTTTTTGGCAAGACCGCAAACGAATCTCCGTACACCTTTAGCGGCGTTTACGAAGCTATGCGCTCGTTGTCGAAGCTCGTCGTCGACGTCGCTGTACCTGACGATCGGTCCCGCGATAAGCTGCGGAAACATCGTAACGTAAGAGCCGAAGGTAATAATATTTTTTTGAACCTTGGCCTTTCGTAAATATATGTCAAGCGTATATGACATAGTCTGAAAGGTATAGAACGAGATACCTACGGGAAGCGTCAGTCCAAGCGGTTTTACAAAAGAGAATATTGGTATTTTTGAAATATTATCAGCGAAAAAGTCGTAGTATTTAAAGAAAAACAGCAATGAAAGATTTATACCGATACTTGCTATAAGATAAAGCTTAGCCTTTTTCGGAGACTCATCAAGATGCTTAGAAACATTATATCCGCAAAAATAATCCACAAAGGTAGAGAAAAGCATAATGAATATATAGATTGGTTCGCTCCAGCCATAAAAAATTAGGCTTACAAAAAACAGTACCGCATTTCTGAGCGCCAGTCTTTTTGCGGGAATAAGAAAATAAATAAGAAAGCAAAATGGTAAATAGAGATATAAAAATTCCAGTGACGAGAATACCATTTCCGCTTCCTCCTTTTTTTATGAACTAAATTCTTTTGCTGACGATGGGATCCCAGTGTACCTTGAATTCGGCAAATCTTCCTTCGTCAAGGGCTTTACGAATCTCCTCCATAAGAGTATTGTAAAACCATAGATTATGCATAACGAGAAGTCTCTGCGAAAGCATTTCCTGCGCCTTTAAAAGATGCCTGACGTATGCACGACTGTATCTTTTGCAAACGGGGCAACCGCAGTTTTCATCAATGGGACGCATATCGGTGGCGTATTTATTATTGTTGATATTTATAATTCCCGACCAGGTAAAGAGATGACCGTGACGGGCATTTCTCGAAGGCATAACACAGTCAAACAGATCTACTCCCCTTTCAACTCCGTTTAAGATGTTAGACGGGGTTCCTACACCCATAAGATAACGTATCTTATCCTTAGGCATATAGGGCTCGACCGCTTCAATTATCTCGTACATAACTTCAGCAGGCTCACCCACGGCAAGACCGCCGATAGCATATCCGTCAAGATCAAGCTCGGCTATTTCTTTCATGTGCTCTACGCGAAGATCTGCGTAAGTACAGCCTTGATTGATACCGAAAAGCATCTGTTTCGAGTTAACGGTACCTTCCTTTGCGTTTAGTTCCTCCATTTTGGTTTTGCAACGCTTAAGCCATCTGGTCGTTCTAGCGCAGGATTCTTTAGCGTATTTATATTCGGCGGGGTTCTCAACGCATTCGTCGAAGGCCATTGCGATAGTTGAACCGAGGTTAGACTGAATCTGCATGCTCTCTTCGGGGCCCATAAATATTTTCTTGCCGTCTACGTGACTTTGAAAATTTACACCTTCTTCGGTAATTTTCCTTAGAGAAGCAAGTGAAAAAACTTGAAATCCGCCGCTATCCGTAAGAATCGGGCCGTCCCAAGTAGTAAACTTGTGCAGTCCTCCGCATTCTCTTACCAGCTCGTCACCGGGACGAACGTGAAGATGATATGTATTTGAAAGCATTACCTGACAGTGAAGCTTCTTAAGATCTTCGGCAGAAACGCCACCCTTGATCGCTGCGCAGGTTGCAACGTTCATAAAAGCAGGGGTCTGAACGGTTCCGTGAACGGTTTCAAAGGTCGCTCTTCTGGCAGCACCTTCGGTTTTTAATAAAGTAAATCTTGATTTTTCCATGTATCTCCAATAAACTGAACGGGACGTCGAGGACGCCGTCCCCTACGGTTGCCGCAAATTATTTTATAAACATTGCGTCGCCGAAGCTAAAGAAACGGTATCGTTCATCGACGGCGATCTTATAAGCATTCATTGTATTCTCGTATCCGGCAAATGCAGAAACAAGCATAATAAGCGTGCTTTCCGGCAGATGGAAGTTAGTAATAAGCGCATCCATACACTTAAATTCATAACCGGGATAAATAAAGATATCGGTATCTCCGTCACATTCTTTTATACATCCGTGCGCGGTCGCGGCGCTTTCCAAGGTACGGCAGCTCGTTGTTCCTACGCAAATTACCCTACCGCCGTTTTTCTTAGTTTCGTTTATCAGTTCAGCGGTTTCTTTCGGCACCATATAATGCTCCGAGTGCATTTTATGATCGGTTATATTATCGGCTTTTACGGGACGGAAGGTGCCGAGGCCCACGTGAAGGGTCACGTAACCGATGTTAATTCCCTTAGCCTTAAGCTCGCTCAGCATTTCGTCTGTAAAATGAAGCCCTGCGGTCGGTGCGGCGGCAGAGCCCGGCTCCTTCGAATAAACCGTCTGATAACGCTCTTTATTTTTTAGTTCTTCGGTAATATAATGCGGCAGAGGCATCTGACCGACCTCATCGAGAAGGGAATAAAACTCTCCGTCGCAGTTAAACTTAATTATACGGTTGCCTTCGGGGGTAGATTCCAAAACGTCGCAGGACAGTCTATCGCTGAATTCAAACGTCGTTCCGGGTTTAGCCTTTCTTCCGGGGCATGCCAACGATTCCCACATATCGCTTCCGAGATTTTTGAGAAGAAGAAATTCCACTCTGGCTCCCGTGTCCTTTTTCGTTCCGTAAATACGTGCAGGAAGGACACGCGTATTGTTTAAAATAAGGGTATCGCCTTCTCTAAGATGATCGAAAAGAGAAGAAAAAACCGTATGCTCAACCGCTCCGTTTTCCCGACTTAATACCATAAGTCTGGAAGCGTTACGGGGCTCGATCGGGGTCTGAGCTATTAGATTTTCGGGTAAACTATAAAAAAAGTCGCTTGTTTTCATAATATTGCACAACTCCGAGGCTCACATATTAAAATAGTTCGGCATAAAATATATTTGACAAACATCTTTCAGGATGTTATATTAAGATGTATAGATTTTACGTTTGATATCGAATACATTATATAGAATATTCGTCAAATATTCAACAGTTTTTTAAATTATTTTCTTACCCTCGGAAGGAATGTGATTATTATGAAGAAATATAACGTAGGTATTATCGGTGCTACCGGTATGGTCGGTCAGAGATTTGCCCTTTTACTTGCCGATCATCCTTGGTTTGACGTAAAGGTCCTTGCCGCCAGCGGCAGAAGCGCAGGAAAAACCTATGAAGAGGCTTTAGGCGGACGTTGGGCTATGACCAAACCCGTTCCCGAAAAGCTTAAAGGTATGACCGTTTTAGACGCTGTTGCCGATATGGAGAAGGTTGCCGCTGCTGTCGATTTCGTTTTCTGTGCGGTAGATATGAAGAAGGACGAGATCAAAGCTCTCGAAGAGGCTTACGCAAAGCTCGAGTGTCCCGTCGTTTCCAACAACTCCGCACATCGCTTTACCGATGATGTTCCTATGGTCATTCCCGAGATCAATTCCGACCACACCGCAATCATCGAAGCACAGAGAAAGCGCCTCGGCACCAAGAAGGGCTTTATCGCCGTTAAATCCAACTGCTCGCTTCAGAGCTACGTACCCGCCCTCTATCCCCTCGATGAGTTTGGCGTAAATAAGGTTCTCGTTTGCACCTATCAGGCGATCTCCGGAGCAGGTAAGACCTTCGAGCGCTGGCCCGAAATGATCGATAACGTTATCCCCTACATCGGCGGAGAAGAAGAAAAGAGCGAGAAAGAGCCTCTTAAGATCTGGGGTAAGGTCGACGGCGACAAGATCGTTTGCGCAGACAGCCCCAAATTCACCGCACAGTGCCTCCGTGTTCCCGTTTCCGACGGACACATGGCCGCAGTTTTCGTAACCTTCGACAAGAAACCCACCAAGGACGAGATCCTTGCTAAATGGAAAGAATTCGCCGGTGCTCCTCAGGAGCTCGAGCTTCCCAGTGCACCTAAGCAGTTCCTCAACTACTTCGTAGAAGACAATATGCCTCAGACCAAGCTCAACCGCGAGCTCGAAGGCGGAATGGCTGTTTCTATCGGACGTCTTCGCGAGGACAGTCAGTACGATTACAAATTTGTATGTCTTTCCCATAACACCCTCAGAGGTGCTGCAGGCGGCGCAGTTCTTCTTGCTGAGCTCCTTTGCGCACAGGGTTATATGGACTAATTTTACAGAAGGTATGAGTTATGAAAAATACTATTTTTGAGGGTGTTGCGACCGCTCTTGTAACCCCTATGAATGAAGACGGTTCTATAAACTACAACCGTTTAAAGACCCTTATCGACGAGCAGATCGAAGCAGGAATCCCTGCTCTCGTTATCTGCGGAACTACAGGCGAATCCGCCACTATGACCCTCGAGGAACATTCCGAGGTCATACGCGTTGCAATAAAGCACGCCGCAGGACGCGTGAAGATCATCGCAGGTGCAGGAAGTAACGATACCGCTTGCGCCGCAGATCTTGCAAAAGAGGCCGAGGAGGCAGGTGCAGACGCTCTTCTTATCGTTACCCCCTACTATAACAAGGCTACTCAGGGCGGTCTTGTAGCACACTACAAGTATATTGCCGAAAGAGTATCGCTTCCGATAATCCTCTATAACGTTCCTTCGAGAACCGGATGTAATATCAAACCCGAAACCTACGCCAAGCTTGCCGAGATCGACAATATCGTTGCCATCAAGGAAGCAAACGGCGATATTTCAAGCGTTGTTAAGACTCGTCTTTTATGCGGTGATAAGCTTGATATTTATTCCGGCAACGACGACCAGATCGTTCCTATTATGTCTCTCGGCGGAAAAGGAGTTATCTCGGTTCTTTCCAACGTTATGCCCAAGGAAACCGTTGAGCTGTGCGACAAGATGTTAAACGGCGACCTCGAAGGTGCTGCGGCAATGCAGATCGAGCTGTCCTCCCTCATCGACGCACTTTTCATCGAGGTCAACCCCATTCCCGTCAAAGAAGCTATGAACCTTATGGGACTCGGTATGGGTCCCCTGCGTCTCCCCATGACTCCTATGGAGGAAAACACCAAGGCTGTTTTAGTAAACGAGCTAAAGAAATTTGAACTTATAAAATAATTTTAAATGGCAGGTTTTCACCTGCCATAAAATTTAATATTCAGGAAGTAAATACTATGACTAACATAATATTAAGCGGCTGTAACGGAAAAATGGGCCGAGTGATCACCGACTGCGTAAGCAAGCGGGACGACTGTAAAATCGTTGCGGGCGTCGACTTAAACACGGAATCGCTCTTCGGCTACCCCGTATATAACAGCTTCGATAAAATCACCGAAAGGGCCGATGTTATCATCGACTTTTCACATCCTTCGGTCCTCGACAGTCTTCTCGCCTTTGCTAAGGCAAACTCCCTGCCGTTAGTTCTTGCAACGACGGGTTTTTCCGCATCGCAGACCGAGCAAATAAAGAAAAGCGCCGAAGATATTCCCCTATTCTTCACCTTTAATATGTCACTCGGCATAAATCTTCTCGTAGCTCTTTCTAAAAAGGCCGCAAGCGTTTTAGAAGGAAGCTTCGATATCGAGATCATCGAAAAGCATCATAACCAGAAGATCGACGCTCCTTCGGGAACCGCAATTATGCTTGCCGAGGCTATCAATAAGACCCTCGACGACAAAATGATGTACGAATACGACCGCCATTCAAAGCGTGAAAAGCGTCCCGCTAACGAAATAGGAATTCACTCTGTACGCGGCGGAAATATCGTTGGCGAGCACGAGGTCATTTTCGCGGGCCACGACGAGGTCATCTCCCTTTCTCACCGAGCCACCTCAAAAGAAGTATTTGCCGTTGGTGCCCTTAAGGCAGCGCTCTTTATGGACGGTAAAACGAACGGAATCTACGATATGAACGACGTTATTTCACTTTAAGGAACAAAAAATGATAGTTAATACCTTTTCTTCAAATGATATAGAGATCGTAAACGCGGTCGAAAACAGAAAGATAATCTGTGCCTTCCACGACATCGACGGAACACATTCGCTTATCCGAAACTGGCCGCCCGTTATGAGCCGCGTGCTTTACGACACGGCCGTTAACGGAATCCCCGAAGACCTTACCTCGGAAGAGAACATAAACCGTCTCGTTTCCCTTTGCGGAGTAGAAGACCTTGAAGAAACCGACCGTTTCTGCGTCGAGAGTGCAGGACTTTCGGCACTTACGCAGATGGAATGGGCTATCCGCAGAAATATGGAGCTTACCAAAGGCAAATTCGACAGCGAGACCAACTCCGAAATAATAAAGCTTATTTGGGCAGGAGAAGAAAAATTCGAAAAGTTTGACGAGCCCGCCGAATACCTTGATTACCTCTCCAAGGTCACGCCCAAGCTTTTCTGGGTCTACGAGCAGGTTTTAAACCGTTTTTGCCGTGATAACAACCTTAGTAAAGCTAAGGAAAACCCCGAAGATTTCCTTATCCCCGGTTCAAAAGAGTTTATGAGATACCTGCACGACAACGGAATTAAAAACTACTTTGTAACAGGGGCTGTGGTCGATAAGAGCATCGAGCCTCCTATGGGAATGTACGAGGAGGTTTTGGGACTCGGATTTGAGATCGGCGAAGGCAAAGAGGTTGAGAACATTTACGGCTCTACCTGGGAGGAAAAGATCCCCAAGGAAGAAGTAATGAAGCGACTTGTAAAAGAACTTGGAATAAACGGCGAAAACGTTCTTGTCGTCGGAGACGGACGAAGCGAGATCACCGCAGGCGTCTCCCTTGGAGCCGTTACCTTAAGCATCTTGTCCAAGGAAGCTAAAAGACAGCGCGAGCTTCACACCGAGCTCGGAACAAATATGATAATTTGCGACTACACCTCGGACGATTTAAAGAAAATAATAAAATAGTAATAAAAAGGAACCATCGGTTGATGGTTCCTTTTTTGCTGAATTTTTACATTTTAAGTGCTACGCCTTTATCGGCGAGGTCAGCGATCACCTTATCGGTTACAGCCTTGACCTCCTCACCCGTAAGGGTACGTTCGGGATGAGCAAAGGCAATTCGAACGGTTATCGATTTTCCGCTTTCGTCGGTGTAGGTATCGACGACGCTGACACCCTTAACAAGCTCACAGTTCTGAGCATCGATAGCTTCCTTAATGGGAGCAAAGGTATTTGAAACGAAGGAAAGATCGATCTCCATTCCGGGGAAACGGCCGGGCTCTTCGTACTTGATGCTAGCGTTATCGATATAGGCAAGGGTCTTGAAATCGAGCTCGGCATAAACGATAGATGCCTTTTTGTCGATCTTCTTCGAGACGGTAGGATGAACGATTCCTATCTCGCCGATAGCCTTTCCGTCGCAAATAATAGTGTTTAAATTGCGAAGATGCTGATAAGACTTGGTTGCCTCCTTCTTCTCAAAAGAAAGAGCCTTATGCTTAATATCATCGGCGATAACCGCAAGCATATCGCGAAGTTCGAAATAAAGGGTCTCGACAGACTTGGTTTTACTGAAGAGAGTCACCGCCAACTTCTTATTTTCAACGCAGAGGTTGTTCTCGTCGACTCCGTCAACTACGCGACCGATCTCAAACACACCGAAATCGGTAGCGTATCCCGTGTTATATTTAACCTGACAAAGCTGAGTGGGAACGATAGATCTTCTGATGGTTTCGATATTAGGATTAACGGCTCCTATAAGCTTAATATTATCCTCGATTTCAATTCCGAGGGCTTTATACTCGTCGTAGTACTGCCAAACGTAGGAATGAAGCTCGTGGAGAGAATAACGCTTTACGAGAATGTCCTTGACCTTGTCCTCAACCGATTTCTGAAGATCGGGACGAACGGGAGCAATGGGAGCGGATGCGGTATGGATCTCGAAGTTATCGTAGCCGTAGATACGGGTGATCTCCTCGATAACGTCGGCCTTCATAGTAACGTCCTTGGTGGCGCGCCAGCTGGGAACTGTAACGCTGAAATCGTCACCCTTAAGGCTTACTCCGAAGCCTAAGGACTCAAGAGTTTTAACGATAGTATCGTTTGAAATTTCAATTCCGGTATAGCGGTCAACAAAAGCCTTATTAAAATCGAGATTTACGGTATCATACTTAAAGGCATACTCATCGGTAAGGGAGGAAACCACCTTAACGCCGCCGTCAATTTCGGTAAGAAGCTTAACAAAGCGGGCAATTGCAGGAACGGTAAGCTCGGGATCGAGGCATTTTTCATAGCGCTGAGAAGCGTCGGTTCTGTGACCCAGGCGAACGGTGGATTTACGGATCGAGACCGCATCAAAGGTTGCGGATTCAAGGGTCAAGGTGGTGGTGTCCTCAACGATCTCAGAATCGAGACCGCCCATAATTCCGGCAATGGCAACGGGGGTATTGTCGTTGCAGATCATAAGGGTATTTTCGTCGATATTACGTTCGTTTCCGTCGAGTGTGGTAAACTTAAAGGGCTCTGAAAAGCGCTTTATACGAAGCTTTTCAACCTTACGGGAGTCGAAAGCGTGCATAGGCTGGCCCATTTCAAGCATAAGGTAATTGGTAAGGTCGGCGAGAAGGTTTATTCCTCTCATTCCGCAATAATAAAGGCGGATACGCATATTGACGGGACTTACATTCCTGGTTATATTCTCGACCTGAAGGCAGGAATAACGCTGACATAAGGGATCCTCTATCTTCATATCTACCTTGGGAAGGTCGTTATATGCGGCAAGATCTACAGTATCGAGGGGCTTTAAGGGTCTGCCTGCAAGGGCAGCAAACTCACGCGCGATTCCATAGTGACCCCAAAGGTCGGGACGGTTGGTAAGAGATTTATTATCGACCTCGAAAACGATATCCTCAATTTCGTAGAGGTCTTTAATATCGGTTCCGTTCGGGGCATCCTCAGCGATATCCATAATTCCCGAATTATCGTCTGAAATTCCGATCTCCTTTTCGCTGCAGCACATACCGAAGGAATCAAAGCCTGCAAGAGGTCTGGGCGCAATATTGATATCCCCAATTTTTGCGCCTACCTTGGCGAAAGCGGTCTTCATTCCAACGCGAACGTTGGGAGCACCGCAAACAACGTCGGTAAGCTTTCCGTCACCTGCGTCGACCTTTAAAAGGTGAAGCTTTTTAGATTCGGGATGCTCTTCAACCGATTTGATTTCGGCAACGACGATTCCGCTTATGTCGGAACCCTTCATAAATATCTCGTTTTCTACCTCAGCGGTGGAAAGAGAAAACTGATTTATAAGCTTAAGCTTGTCCAGACCCGTAAAGTCAACAAAGTCTGAGATCCAGTTCATTGATAAAAACATTTCGGCACTCTCCTTTCTTATTCGTCGTCGGTAAACTGAGCGAGAGTCTTAAGACTTCCGCCGTTTAAGTCACGAATATCTTTAACGCCGTATTTCATCATAGCAAGTCGGGTAAGACCAAGGCCGAAAGCAAAGCCCGTATACTCCTCGGGATCGATTCCGCCCGCCTTTAAAACCTCGGGATGAATCATTCCGCAGGGGCAGAGCTCGAGCCAACCGCTGTGCTTGCAGGAGGGACAGCCCTCGCCGCCGCAGATAGCGCAGCTTATATCCAGCTCGAAGCCGGGTTCAACGAAGGGGAAGAAGCCGGGGCGAAGTCTTACCTTGACGTCACGCTTAAAGACCTCGGAAAGCATCGTCTTCATAAAGAAGATAAGGTTGGATATAGAGATATCCTTATCGACCATTACGCCCTCCATCTGGAAGAAGGTGTTTTCGTGGCAGGCGTCGGTGGCCTCATTTCTGAAGCAACGTCCGGGGAAGATAGCCTTGATAGGACGGCCCTCGTTAAAGAGCGCATCCTTATACTTTTTATATATCGCATTTTGCGCGGCAGAGGTGTGGGACTTTAAGAGCTGACCGTTTTCGAGGTAATATGTGTCCTGCATATCGCGGGCAGGATGATGCTTTGGGATGTTTAAAGTCTCGAAGCACTCGTAGTCGGTTACGACCTCGCTATAGTCCTCCACGTCAAAGCCCATAGACTTGAATATTCTTTCACACTCGCGCTGAACGAGGGTTATGGGATGATAAGAGCCGCGGGTAAGGTCGGCAGGCATAGAAAGATCAAACTCGGGCATAGAGTTTATCTCTTTTAATATTTCCTGTTCCTTAAGCTCGACCATCTTAGCAGATATCTTTTCGGTTGCTTCGTTTTTAAAAACATTGACCTTCTGTCCGAAGTCCTTCTTTTCTTCGACCGAAAGATCCTTCATACCTTTGAGCAGGTCGGTAATACTACCCTTTTTTCCGAGGTAAGCGACCCTGATGTTCTCAAGCTCTGCGGCATCCTTAACAGCGGCAAGCTCGGCTTCAAACTGCTCCTGCAGTTTTACGATTTGCTCGTTCATTATAAACCTCCAATAAAAAATCGTCCCATACAAAGTATGAGACGAAATAATTTCCGTGGTACCACTCAAATTGCGGTAATATAAACCGCCACTCCTTTTGCTTTAATGCAGCAACTACATCCCCTGTTTCCAAGGGCAACTCCCGAGGCGAAATTCGTAAAACAGCTCCCTGCGACCTCACACCAACCGCCGCTCTCTTAAAGGAAGAACCTGCTTACTACTGAAACTCGTTCACAGTATTTAACAATTACCGATATATTATACACATTATTATGGTGAATTGTCAAGAACAATTTAACACTAAGCTATAGATATGTTTTATTCAAATAATTTATCGCAAGGGTAACGTAAGAGGAGAAACCGTGGTCGTAGCTTCCCGAGCAGTAGCGATGCTCCCAAAGGGTATCGGTGTGCTTTACGGTTTCGGCAAAAAAGTCCTTAATATCGGTCTCCAAAAGCTTTTTCTCTCCAAGTCGCATCAGTAGCTCCATCCCAAGATAAAAGCCTATAAAGGCGTTTACGGGAACGAATTCGATATTTTCTTTATCAAGGTTTTCGAAGTTCTCTTTTATATGGCAAAGGAGCTTTTCATACTTAGCGGAACAGATATCTATGCCTCCGAACAGGGCGGCATAATACTGCGCGGCGGCGCTGACGTGAGGCTGATTCTCTAATATTCCGTCCGAATTTCTGACAGCGTGGTCGCAGAATTTTTCTCCGTCGAAAGAAAGCTCGACCGTCTTTTTTCGGATAGCTTCCGCCTTTTTTATCAGATCGTCCATACCGAAAAGCTTACCCGCACGAAGCAAGGCTTCGGAATAAAGGAAATTTGTAGGATAATTTACGTCGTTAGTCCAATCGTTGGCGGTGGACCATTCGACAAAGTTCCAGGAAGGAAGCCGTTCCACAAGCCCGTCGTTGTTTTCATAAGACGCAAAGAAGTCAAGCACCCCAAGAACGCTCTTTTTAAAGCGCCCCTTGTCGGCGTTTTTATTTCTTAAGGTCAGATATTCGTATACCTCAAGGATATACCAAAGATTCCACTGCGGAATAAAACCGCTGTCTTCATTAAAATTAACGTCGGCAGGGTAACACATTGGAAGAACACCTTCGGGAAGACGCTCGTTTTTTTCGAACAGGGTATAATTTTCGAGGAAATTATCCTCTACGGTGTGGTTGCCGAAAAGCTCATACTCAGCCTTGCCCGAGAAGAAACTATCGCAAAGCCAGCCTGCACGTTCACGGGAAGGACAATCGGTATACAGATCGACCGCATTATGACAGAAGCTTCTTATGGCGGCATTATAGATGCGCTTAAGGTCGGCGTCATCGCCGCTATACTCCTTTACCCCATCCCGCGGTTTTTCATAGGCAGTAAGAGAAACTCCTTTAAGACCAACACATCCGCTTTTAACAAGAACCGCAACAAAACGCGCGGTATATGGCTCGAAGCTGCTGAATTTTGCGCTTTTACCTATAGGAAGTAACTGCTCGATAGCGCTTCTTGCCTGAAGAGTGGTATATTCAAAATCAGCGTCGAAGCACATTTCGGAATAGGCAATAACAACGTCGCTTTCTGCAATAGCGGAAAGCTCCCAGTTTATAAAGCCCGAATATAGCTTACCGAGATCGAAAACAGCATACTCCCCTGCTTTAAGCTCGGAAAGATTTACGTTGTTATCGGCTGAAAAATCCGATCCGAGAACAAAGGTGTACGGATCGAACTTTATTTCGTCATTATCGAAGTTTCCCCAATTCGACTTGCTGTTAAATACACCACGGTGCCGCGATTCGGCACGTTCCTTGGAGAATTCAAAGCCTCCGCGTGCGCTGAGGGTAGCGTTCACGATGTTATAATCGGGGTACTGAACGTGACGGTCGAGATATTTTATACTGCTATCGACTACCGAAAGCGTTTCCTGATTTTGGGAATTGAAGAGATCGTTTCTGTCGTCGTAGACCTCGGTAAAATGACGCTGACCTGCGTAGCGAAGCACCTTTCTGACCGCTCGGGTATTCTCGAAAGCCTTAAAATCGGAGGTAGTAAGAAGAACCTCGTCGCCCTTTCTGAGCTCCGCGACTATAAAGGAATCCTGCTTAACGCACACGTAGGAACAGCAGTTATATCCCGAAGCCTCGATGATTATCTCGGCAGGCTTTCCCGAAAAACGGTCAAGAGATATAGCGTCAACCCTTGCATAGCCCTTGGCGGTTCTTGCAGGACCGTAAGCCCCGAATTCGCCGTTCACCTTAAGCCTATAGGAATAGGCGGCGGTAATATATAAGACGGTATTTTTCAGATCGCAGACATCCCTTTTAAGGACGATGTGATGAT
Organism: uncultured bacterium; assembly: GCA_949293385.1. Classification (GTDB taxonomy): domain Bacteria; phylum Bacillota; class Clostridia; order Oscillospirales; family Acutalibacteraceae; genus SFWF01. The sequence goes on from CASFDQ010000090.1 coordinate 17,836, forward strand.
TCATCACCTTTTCCTTGCCCGATATCCACATTGGCTTTGCTTTTAAGAAATACATTTATATCCTCCTATTCTATAGGGCCGTTAAGCTCAGAAAATGAATTTATATAGCGGTAGGAAACTTCTTTGACCTCGTCGGTAAAATCTTCTGCGGAAGCATCGTAGACCCCGACTATCGTAAGGCCCGCTTGCTTTGCGGTTTTAAGAGCGCCGATATTATCGTCGAAAAATACGACGTCCTCTATACTGCAGCCAATCTTATTTACGGCGTTTAAATAGATATCGGGATCGGATTTGGTCGTTCCGAAATCGTCGCAGCTCCAGACGTTATCGAAAAGGTCGTAAATGTGAAGTCTTTTGAGGCAGGGATCAAGGGTCCTGTGCGGGCTTGCGGTTAGCACGTTCAGCGAGCACCCCTTGCTTTTAAGCAGTTCGAGGTATTCTTTTACCCCTTCCTTTATCTCTATCTCATCACGATACTTCGGTATGGCGTATTCGTCCATTTGTCTTTGCATTTCCTCGTAAGAAATAGGAACTCCCAGTACCTCTTTATAGTATCGGGCCGATCCTGCATTTCCGAGAGGCGTAATTATCTTAATGATATCGTCGGGATAATCGATATTATACCTCTCTAAAATATTTATCATTTGCTGTGACCAACACGGCATTGAATCGACAAGGGTCCCGTCAAAATCGAAAAGATAGGTGTTTTTCATTTAATCACTTCCCTCTCGGAATTTTAACATAAAAGCTCTGGTTTTTCAAACATTTCCGGCTTGACTTTCTGTGTTTTTAGGTATATAATCCGAAAATAATGAAGGGTGGTTATTACATGGAATTAAAGGTTGTTTCTTTCAACATTCGTTGCTGTGACGATAAGGACGGACATTCTATTGTAGAACGTGCGCCAAGACTTAAATCGATTCTTGACTCGGTCGATGCCGATCTTATCGGTTTTCAGGAATGCCGCAACGACTGGGAAACCATACTTCCCAGAGATTACGCAGATAAATATGAAATTTACCTCGTTCACCGCGGAGACGACGAATCCTCTCCTCTACTTTGGAATAAAGAAAGGTTCGAATGTGAAGAAAAAGGCGTTTTCTGGCTTTCTGATACGCCCGAAGTTATGTCAAAAGGATGGGACGAGTGTTTTAACTGCTATCGTATTTGTATGTATGCCGTTTTAAAGGATAAAGAAAGCGGAGAAAAATTCTGCTTTATGAATACTCATTACGGCTTTGGCGATAAATGTCAGGTCGACAGCGCCGACCTTATTTACAAATACAATCAAAAATTCACTGATCTTCCTACATTTATTACAGGCGATTTTAATATGCGTCCCGATTCTGCAGGTTACGCTCAAATCACAAAGTATTATAAGGACGTAAATAAAGCGACCCTCAATTATACCGGCACAACCTATCATCACTATGCTCCCGAAACACAGGATCAACATATTGATTATTGCTTTATTAACGATAAAGTCGAACCCGAAAAAACCGTTTTACTCGATCAAACCTTTGACGGAAAGTATCCTTCGGATCACTTCGGTCTTTACTTTGAACTTAAATTATAATTTGAAACCTCAAATTATGTAGGTGGTTATACCGCCTCATAGGGATTTAATAAAGACCTCCGAAACCGTTGAAAATAAAGGATTTTTCGCACTCTGCTCGCCTTATCCCTTTATACGATTTCACACCGTTTTACCCTTG
>CASFDQ010000091.1 GCA_949293385.1 uncultured bacterium
AAGTTTTCAATATTTTTAAAATAAGTACAAAAGACTACCTTTAAACCCTGTATCAAAGTATTACCTCGCTTTAATTTTGTCCATTTTTATTATAACTTTATCAATTGCATTTTGCAAGACTTTATATGATAATTGGGTTAAAAAGGAGGTCACTATATGAAACATATAACCGAAAATTTAACCACGCCGATATACGGCGAATACGACGTTATCGTAGTAGGCGCAGGGCCTGCGGGCTGCGGCGCCGCAATCACCCTCGGAAGGCAGGGACTTAAGACCCTGCTTATCGAGAAAAGCAACTGTTTGGGCGGCGCCTGGACGACCGGATTTATGAATCCCATATTCGATTTTGAAAACAAGGACGGCCTGCTTATCGAGCTTATTAACGCTCTTAAAGAAAAAGGACAGTGGGGCGGCTTTTGGAATATGAGCTTTAACTACGAATATATGAAGCATATTCTCGATAAGAAGGCCTTCGAGGCAGGGGTAGAGGTCCTTTTTAACACCAATTTCTCAAGAACCCTTTTCGATAACAAAAGTGTAAACGGAGTAGTTTTTGAAAACATAGGCGGAAGGTTTGCGGCAAAGGCGAAATACGTTTTCGACTGTACGGGAGACGGAAGCGTTGCCGCTTCGGCCGGCTGTCACTTTGAGCTTGGAGAGGACGGAGACTATACCGAATGTCAGGGAATGACCCTAATGTTCCTCGTAGGAAACATTCCCGAAAAGTATAAGGACGGACTTATGATATACGAAAAGCTGAACGCCGTTTACGAAAAAGCAGGCAAGGAGATCCCCTTTAAGGTACCCTACCTTATTCCCGTACCCAATTCTCATTTCGGAGTCGTTCAGTTTACCCATATGTACGAGCACGATCCCCTTTCCGCAAAGGAGATAGGAGCGGCAACCGTCGAGGGGCGCAGACAGATGATAGAGGCCTTCGAGCTGCTGACAAAATACGACGAGGAATTTAAGGAGCTTGAGCTTTTGGCATCTTCGGGAGTTCTCGGAGTCAGAGAATCGAGAAGAATCATCGGGGAATACAGAATGTCTACCGAAGATATTTTATCGGGTGCAGAGTTTCCCGACGCGGTAGCCAAGGTTACCTTCGGAGCCGACCTTCATACAAAAAGCAACAAGGGTCAGCACTGCTTTAAGGTTCTACCCTACGAGATACCCTTCCGCGCCCTCGTTCCTAAAGGATATGAGGGAATTATCGTGGCAGGAAGATGCATTTCGGGCTCCCGCGAGGCTATGGCATCCTACAGAGTGACGGGAAACTGCTGTCAGATGGGAGAAAGGGCCGCGCTTATTATTGAAGACAGGCTTAAAAAGGAATAGAAAAAAACGCCGAGGAACGGTTCGCACGTTTCTCGGCAAATTTTATTATATTCCTAAAATCTCTTTGACTTCTTCAAAGTTTGCTATGCTAAACTCTGTAAAATCAGTGCCTGTAACACTGCAAATCGATTTGATCACCGCGTTTGTCAGCAAGCAAGTACCCTCCGGGGTATAGAGATGAGTAAGGTCAGAATAATAAGTTTTTGGGGCAGTCTCTACCACCGAATAAAGATCGTCTATGAAAAAGCCGTAGCTTTTTGCGATTTTTACTGCAATTTCATTATACTTTTGAGTGGTTTCATTCCTTCTTATCGCAACAGTTTTATTAAAAAGCTCCTCCTGAACGGGTGTGGAGGTTGCAAAGATAACCCTTGCCTTTGGAAAAAGAAATTTTATTCTTTTGCAGATTCGCTCAATATAAAATGCATATATTTCCGGAGGCGTCAGTTCACCGTCACTTCCCTCTTCGCCTATAAGCTCTAAAGTGTCCCAAAGACCTGCGTTCCAGTGTATAAGCTCAACCTCGTCTCCTAAATTCAAGGCTTCTTTCCAGTTGTGAAGACTTCGGTATACGTACTGAGCAAACATACAGTTTTCACTTGGATAAACCACCTCAAAGGAGTCCTTAAGGGCGGCTTTTACGTATTTATCATAGCCCTGTCTTATTGAATCACCAATTAAAAGTATTTTTTTCATTTTAATCACGTCTCCTTATTAAGAATGTAAAATATTTTTCTTATTTCGTTAATGCCTTCGCAGACCTATTGCCGAGAATAATTCCCGTCGAGATCAGAATAAAGGCGGCGAGGTACTGCAGTTTAAATATATCCTCCCCGAGAAGTGCCGCCGAGAAAAGGCAGGCGAAAAGAGGTTCGGCAAATTTTATGATGAACATATTTGAAAGGTCTGAGGTCTTTAAAATATAATTCCAGAGGATATAGCCAACGGTGGATGCGGTGCATATATAACCGAAAATGAGTGCGGCGTTTAAATTAAAGCTTAAGAAGCTTCCTCCCATAATCAGCGCCGCTGTTGCGAGAACTGCTCCGCCGAAAAGCTGAGATATGCCGGTTATCCAGAAGGGAGAATTATCCCCTGCGATATTCTTCGTAAGAATTCCCGAAACGACGGTGCAGACAGATGCGCCGATTATGAGAATATCCCCTACCGAAAAGCTGACCCCCGAAGAGGTAAGATTTATTGCAATAATTCCGCAAAATCCGACTATACCGCCGATAATTTTATAGATGCTGAATTTTTCCCTTTTTATAAACAGAAATGCCAGACAAACGTATAAAAGAGCGCCGAGCTGCTTTAAAAGGGCAGTTTTCGAACCGTCGGTTAAGGCAAGCCCTACGTAGGTGAAGGCATAATGAAGAATAATTGCGAAAAGGCCTATAAAAAGGATCGAAAATAGGTTTTTGGTTTTTGGGGCGGCGATTTTATCCCTTTTTACAAGGGCTATTGCCGAGACTACCTCACCGCAAAGTAAAAACCTCATTCCTGCGAACATAATTATATCGGGAATGTTGGCGGAATCTATGGAGAAGGCGGCATAGCCAAGCTTTATGCAGGGAAAAAGAGAGCCCCAAAGAGCCATTACGATTAGAGAAAGAATGACGGTTTTAAGCTTTGACATTTTCAATTTCCATTTTCAATGTTTTAATATAGGCCTCAAAATAGCGCTTTCCAAGTTCACGGTAGGAGGCGGAGGTAAAGTGAATTCGGTCGTTTTTACAAGGAAGTCCCTTTGCAGAAACAAATCCGTAGCCTTGCTCTTTTGCCACGGCTTTCGTGGCTTCGGTAATAATGTCGGCATATAGGCAGTCGTTATAATCCTTAACAAAATCACCAAGTCCGCCGACCACAACGGGAACCTCTGCCCCAATTTCTTTTTTTAGGGCAAGGAGCATTTCTGTAAGACGGTCGTGATAGGTTTCCGCCTTTTCTCGAGTTTTGCTATCGCTTTCTCCCTGATGCCACAAAATCCCTGCAAATTCGGAGCTTCTCATCGCAAGTTTTGTCTGCATTACAGCGTTGTCGAAAAGAATTTCACCCGGCATCCACAGCGACAGCTCTGTTCCTCCGTCTGCACAGGGAATGAGACCTATATCCTCTTCGAAATAATTTGCGAAGTTATCGGCAAAGGAGGCCGCGAGACCCACGCCGCTATGGTAATACCCCCAAATACGTCTATCCGGATTTATGGGCTCACTCATAGGCTGCCAACGCCCCATTCTGAGCATAAAGCATTTTGAATTTTCAATTTCGGGCACTTCGCCAAAGTCTCCGCGTCCTGCCATATTTGACTGACCGATAAGTAAAAACGATTTCATATTTATACCAGACTTTCTGCCTGACGGATGAAGCCGTCCTGCTCGGTTTTTTTGATGTTGTTCCAAAGCACGTTCCAGCCGCAGACACGGATCTGAAGATCGCTGTACATTTCGGGATCTTTCTGCGCCGCACGAAGGGTTTCGGCATCGAAGACGTTTATATGCATCGCGTGGCCGCCACGGTCGATAAAGGTCATAAGCAGAGCGTACATAGACTGTAATCCTACGTCGCCTTTAACGGTTGTGGGATGTATTCCGAGGTCTAAGCTGACGTCACCGGGGACGCCGACAGCGTTTATTTTGGTTACCGAGAGAATTGCCGAGGTCGGACCCTCTTTGTTCTGACCCATAGAGGCCGAGCAGTTTTTGGAAAGCTCCTCCCCCAGCCTTCGGCCGTTTGGCGAGGCGAGGGTCTTAAGACCGAAGGTATAGGACATACGGGCGACGTGGAAGCCGACCACCCAGAATCCGCCGCGCTTTTTCGCATTGCGTTTGCCGATAACGACGCTTTTGCAGAAATCGGCAATATCCGAGGCGAAAAAGTCGGGCAGGTCTCGGTTGTTTCCGTATTTATCGGGGTCGCTGTGTAAAAGAAGCCGAAGCTCCTCGTTCCCCTCGAAGTTGCTGTCGAGAACGGTTTTAAGCTCGGATAAAGTAATGAGTTTTTTATCGAAAACGTATTTTTTTATCATCGCGAGGCTGTCTGCGGCGTCGCCTAAAAATCCGAAAGCCATCGAGGTGATGTTCTTGACCGCGCCGCCCTCAAGAGGGTCTTTTGCGGCATAAAGGTTATGGTCGCAGGTTGCGGCAAGCATAGACTGAGGGTTGATATATGCAAGATAATCCTCATATACGTTTACAGTTTCCATTATTTTTCCGATATGAAACTTAAGCTGCCTTTTATATTCGTTATAGAACTCGTCGAAGGTAGCAAAACTGCCGAGATCGGGCGGAGTGAGACCGAAATCGGCTCCGCTTAGTCCGTCCTTACCCTCGTGAAACATAAACTCTATAGGTTTTACAAGGTTAAAATAATTCATACCCGAGCCGTAGGCTCCCTTTACCGAGTATTCGTAACAACCCTTTACGTCGGCGGTGCGGGCCTGCTCGGGGGTAGCGCCGAGGGAGATAAGGGATTTCTGAATAAGCTCATCATTTACAAAAACGATACAGTTATTTCCGCGGCGAATCATATCGAGGGCCTTTTCCAAAAATGCTTTCGGGGTGTTTTTACCGACCTTTATCTGCACCTTTGGGTTATGAATTCCCATTTTGTCGTAAACGTCAAGGAAAACGTAAGAAAGCTCGTTCACAAGACTGCCGCCATCCTCCTTCGTGCCGCCGATAAAGACGGGCTGACCCCAATAGTTATCTATTGCGGCAAACTGCGCAAAGAAGAAGGCCAGCTCGACCCTTAACTCTTCTTCTGTCACACCATTTTCCATATCGGCTTTAAAGAAACGGTAAAGCTCGTCGTCAAAGCCCGAAAGGGAGCGCACCTGAAGGCCCTGAATATGCTCGCAGAGCATAAAGTAGATATAGTCGGTGAGTATTGCCTCGTAGAAGGTTTCGGGGGCTTTTTCGCCTATGTTTTTAAGGGCGGCGGCAAGTCTCAGATTATTCTGATTTTCGGCCTGCAAACGGCATCTTTCCACAAAGCGAAGGATAGCGTCGTAGGTTATTTTTATGCCATCGAAAAAGGCGGTCTCCTCTTCGGTTAAGGTCCTTTCTTTCAGCATTCCGCCCCGTACCCTTTCGGCACGGTCGCGAAGACCTTTAAAGCCTAAAGAAAAAATATCCTTCCAGACGGGAACCGAGTGGTCGTAGTCGGGCCAGGTGGTACAGACACCGTTTGATTCGTAAAGATGCCTTATGGGGGCGAGTTCGGGAATTATATCCCTAAAAACCTCACGGCTCCACTCGTTTATAATAATTTTATGAAGAGGACGGTCGATCATATTGATGGCGGGATAACGGTCCCTTATATCGCAGTTTATACGGGTATTATCCAGAACGTAGGCGAAGGCCTTGGCCTTGCATACGGGATGAGGCTCGGTTTTTGTTTTTTCAAAGAGATCGTTTATCCCCTCATAGATCATTTCGGGAGCAAGACCCGAGGTCTCATCGTAGATACCGTCTGCCCTCTGAAAACGGTAGAAGCTTTCCACCGGCGAGGTGGGACGGACGTATTTCGACTTAATATATTCAAAGTTTTCTTTTCCAACGTAGATCATAGCATATTCCCCTTTCTGTCTACATTATATTAAACGTAAGTATAATGTAAATATATAAAACAAAACAACTTGACCAAATCAAAACAAAATATTATAATATTTTTAGGAAAGGAGCGGTTTTATGCAGGATTTTTTAAAAACAGACTTTGATATATCAAAAATAGTAGCTGCTCTTCGGGTTCCCGCAGGAAGTGGCGACGCGGTACATCTAAACCGACCGAGTCACGGTCTTGCGATACATCTTGAGGGCCGAAAAATATACCGTTTTGAAGGATGTAAGCCTATTGTCGTTCAAAAAAACGATATCATATATATGCCCAAAGGGTCAAACTACGTTGTGAACGCCGAAAGGCAGGGTGAGTGCTTCGCTATTAACTTTGACTTTTACGAGAATAAAACCTTCGAGCCCTTGGTTTTTCACACCAAAAACTCTTTGAGGTTTATTGAAGCCTTTAAAAGGGCGGCGAAGGTTTGGCAAACGAAGCAGCCGGGATATATATCGGCCTGCAAGGCAGAGCTTTACTCGGTTCTTTCGGCCATGGAAAAGGAGTTTTCATCCTACCTTTCGGGAGAAAAGCAGGCACTCATCTCCCCTGCCGTAGAGTACATTCACGAAAACTATACAAATGAAAGCATAAGCATTTCGGAAATTTCGAAAATGTGTAATATAACACCCGAATATTTCAGAAGTCTTTTTAAAAAGACCTTTGGAAGCTCACCCGTAAAATATATTAACGAGCTTAAAATCTCGAGAGCCAAGGAGCTTCTCGGCTCGGGAATGTACTCGGTCTCCGAAGCGGCTGCCCTTTCGGGTTTTTCCGACCCCTCTCATTTTTCACGGGAATTTAAAAAGGCGGTCGGGATATCCCCCGCAAGGTTCAAAGAAAATTCATAAGTTAAATATTGTAAAGGGCGAGATTTTTTGGTATAATAATTTTATAAAATATAATGAGGTGATATATTTTGTTTAAAAAACACGGAATTCCGATAATCGGAACTATAATTCTATCGGCCATAAACTATTATTTTTCCCTTCCCGCCCTTAACCTTAAATCGGGCTTGTTCTGGGGATTTATATTCTTTATGATAGTCGTTTACGTAGTTTTACGGCTTATTACTTCGGGAACCAAATTTTTCTCGAAGCTCGCCAAGGGACAGTTCTCGGTTACCGACGGAGAAGATGACGATTTCGGTAAAAAGCCGCTTTATAAGCGCATTATCGAGTTTAAGCATTTTAAAAAGATCGTCTTTGGGGCGGTCGTCGTTATCGTTCTCGGCTTCGGTACGGTATTCGTTACCTCTAATCAAATGTTCAACGCTCCCGCATATCAGAAGATGCTAAGCGTTACCGAGTCCGACTTTAACGAGGATATAGCCGAAATTCCCCTTTCGCAGATCCCCGTCGTTGACCGCGACACCGCAGAACGTCTCGGCAGCAGAAAGATCGGCGAGGTGGTTGAGCTCGTTTCGCAGTTTAACGTTTCGAATTATTACACACAGATCAACTATCAGAACAAGCCTACGAGGGTCTCCCCCCTTGAATACGCCGATTTTATCAAATGGTTTACCAACAAGGACGACGGTATCCCCTACTACGTAAAAATCGATATGGCTACTCAGGAGACCGAGCTCGTTGAGCTTCCGAAGGGTATGAAGTATTCTCCCAGCGAATGTTTCGGAAGGGATCTTATGCGCCACGTCCGCTTTAAATATCCCACCAAGATGTTCGATTCCGTCTCCTTCGAGATAGACGAAAAGGGACATCCGTACTGGATAGTTTCCTGCTACGATTATACTATAGGGCTACTCGGCGGATATGACATTACGGGTATCGTTATGGTCGACGCCGTTACGGGTGATACCGAGTATTTAAAGGTAAATGAGGTTCCTTCCTGGGTCGACTGCGTATATACCGCCGACGTCGTTTTAAAGCAGGCAAACTATTGGGGATCGTATAAAAACGGATATTGGAACTCGATCATTTCGCAGAAGAACGTCGTTAAGACAACAGAGGGCTATAACTATTTAGCTATTGACGACGACATCTGGGCATACACGGGTATTACCTCGGTCGTTGCCGACGAATCGAACGTAGGATTCCTTCTTGTAAACCTCAGAACAAAGGAAGCGAAGACCTATTCGATCAACGGCGCAGAAGAATATTCGGCAATGAGCTCGGCTGAAGGTAAGATTCAGGAAAAGGGCTATAACGCGACCTTCCCCATACTCGTAAACATCGCCGACACCCCCTCCTACTTCATAAGTCTTAAGGACAGCGCAGGACTCGTTAAGGCCTACTCCTTCGTATCGGTCTCCAACTACCAGATAGTCGGAGTTGCGGATACTGTCGCAGACGCAGAGGCTGAATACCGCCGCCTGCTTAAGGATTCGGGCAAGTTCGAAAACGAAAAGACAGAGGAGGTAAAGCCGATCACCACGTCGGGTAAGATCTCGGCCATTTCTTCGGCGGTAGTCGACGGAAACACCGCGTATTTCATTTTACTTGAGAATAACGATAAGGTATTTATCGCCGAGGTAGGTCTTAATAACCGACTTCCCTTTATGAAGGCAAACGATAATATCACCATCACCTATACCGAAAGAGACGGAGACATCACCGTATCGGCCCTTGATTACACAAAGACCGACGAGGTTCCCGCCGAGGAATAGAAACGGTAGATTTAATATACTAATATAATGATAAGCAAAAAAAGAGGAGCTTCAAAGCTCCTCGTTTAGTTTACTGTGCGTTATTTGAGCCTACGGTGATCTTTCCGCTGTATTCGCTTCGGTTACGGTAGATAGTGATCGAAACGGTGTCGCCCGGATCGCAGAGTGCTACGGCGTCGATAAGGGAATTATAACCGGTTATTTCGGTTCCGTTAAACTCGGTTATTATATCGCCCTGACGCAGTCCTGCATCCTCAGCGGGGCTTCCCTCGGACACACTGTCAACGACGGCTCCGATAGGATATCCGAGGATCTCCAGCGTTTCGGCATCGTATCTCGTGCTTATAGCAATGCCGATATACGGAGTCGGGGAATCCTTTTTATCGATTATCCGCTGACAGATACTTACGACCGTATCGGAAGGAATCGCAAAACCCATTCCCTCATAACCCTCCGAAACGATCTTGCTTGAGTTAATACCGACAAGCTCGCCCTTTGAGTTTACGAGAGCACCGCCCGAGTTTCCGGGGTTTATTGCGGCGTCGGTCTGAATAAGCTCGACGCTCTGACTGTCGTAGGAATCGGCTACGATTCGGTTAAGTCCGCTTATGACGCCATAGGTTACCGAGCCCATAAACTCAAGCCCTCCGGGATTTCCGATAGCTACCACGAACTGACCCGTTTTAAGGTCTTCCGATTTAGCGATGGTAATTGCGGGAAGGTTTTTGACGTCTATCTTGATGACCGCCAGATCGCAGGAAATATTATATCCTACCACCGTAGCGTCGTAGCCCGTTTCGGAATCGTTGCTGAGATAGACCTGAATACGGCTGGTTTTATATTCTACCGCTTCGGCAATAACGTGATAGTTGGTAATTATATATCCGTCGGCGGTATAAATAACTCCCGAGCCCTCGCCCGAAGATTCCTGCGTACCGTAGAAGAAGTTATTTACGGCCACGGTCGTTCTTATTCCAACTACGCTCGGAGTAACCTTTGCGGCCACGGCCTCGACCATAGTAGCATCAAGATCGGACACGTCGATATTTACGATACCTCCGTTTCTCTGCGCCGTAGAATTATCCTTCACAGGGGTATCGGTCCCACCGCTTAAAGCAGGATCGTATACCGAGAAAACGATCGCTACCGCAGAGCCTGCGCCGATGATAGCGGCAAGAAGCGCGGCAATGATCACGGTCAGTACAGAGGCTCCGCCTTTCGGCTTCTTCTCCTTTTTCGGCTTCTCGGGCATAGGGTCCGAATAGATCGGCCGAGAAGGATAAGACGTCGCCGCACGGTCGGCCTCGGGCGGAGTATACGGCGGGGTCTGCGGCTGCTGCGAAGCAGGGTCAAAGGAAAAATATCCGCCCTGCGGAGTAACGGTATATCCCTGTCCCGCGGAAGAAGACGATATATCCTCCTGCGTACCTGCAGGCTGAGCGTTATGAGGCTCGGCAGCCTGTGTTTCGGGGTTAAGATTATTCAAATTTTCGTCCAATTTCAATTACCTCCGAAGAGAATTAAGATTTAAACCCTTTTCGGTTTACAAGAAAATTATAAACCGAAATTTTTGTCTCTGTTATGCGATAATATGAATTTATCGTTAACAAGTTTGACTATTTTACACCGTTTTGCTTTTTCGCGGCAGTAAGGGTGTTTTTCATAAGGGTCGCAATGGTCATAGGACCTACACCGCCCGGAACGGGGGTTATATAGGAGGCCTTGGGCTCTACCTCGGCAAAGTTTACGTCGCCGCAAAGCTTTCCGTTTTCAAGTCGGTTTATACCCACGTCGATAACTACGGCGCCCTCCTTTACCATATCGGCAGTAACGAAGTTGGCGCGACCGACGGCGGCAACGAGAATATCGGCTCTCAGACAGACCTCTTTAAGATTTTTTGTTCTCGAATGACAGACGGTGACCGTTCCGTTCTTATGAAGCAGGAGCATAGCCATCGGCTTTCCGACGATGTTACTGCGGCCGATGACCACACATTCCTTGCCCGTAATATCGATATTTTCGTATTTCAGCATTTCCATAATTCCTGCAGGGGTACAGGGCAGGAAATCGTAGTTTCCAATCATAATTTTACCTACGTTATGAGGATGGAAAGCGTCAATGTCCTTTTCGGGGATGATGGTATTTATGACGAGCTCCTCGTTAAGATGCGAAGGCAGGGGAAGCTGACATAAAATACCGTTTATCTCGGGATCGGTATTAAGCTCTTTTATAAGACTTAAAAGCTCCTCCTCGGTAGTTTCGACCGGCATAGTATACTCACGGGAGAGCATACCCAGCTGCTCACAGGCCTTTTTCTTATTGTTTACGTAAACGCGGGAAGCAGGATCGTCACCTACTATTATTACCGCAAGACCGGGGGTTATTCCCTGCGCCTTAAGCTCGGCAACCTCTCTTGCGACTTCTTCTTTCACGGCGGCGGATATTACCTTGCCGTCTATGATCTTTGCCATTTTTTATTCCTCCGTTTCGGTAGTTTCTTCGGTTTCATTCTCTTCTTCGTCGATCTCAGCCGAAAGCTCGTCGGCGAACATACTCACGTAGGCAGTATCGGTAACGGCAGTCTTTTTCTTTCTTCCGATGACCGCAAGACCGACGATACCCGCTACGCAGATAAGGACGGAAAGCACCTGCGATACCTTAAAGTCGAAGAACATAAGGCTATCGGTCCTGAAGCTTTCGATAATGGTTCGGCCAAAGCCGTACCATACGCAGTAGGAAAGGGCTATCTGACCCGAGAATTTACGCTTATTAGATAAGAAGTGAAGCAGTACGGCTCCTGCGATACACCATATAGACTCATAAAGGAAGCAGGGATGAACAAGGCCGCGTCCGACTACGTTTACGGTGTTTTCGCTGGTCATTCCCCACCAGTCGCTTCCCGTAAGAGATCCGAAGGCCTCCTGATTAAAGAAGTTGCCCCAGCGGCCGATACCCTGACCTATGAGAAATCCGATAGCGGCAAGATCTAAAAGGTCGAGTATTTTTACCTTTCTTATTTTAGCCATAATAAAGCCGCCTACAACCGCGCCGATTATACCTCCGTAGATAGCAAGTCCCGCAATACCCGAGCCGCCGAGGCCGAAGAATTCTCCGATCGAGCTTATTTTTCCGTTCGGATCAAAGAGGACGTAGTATGTACGGGCGCCGAGCACGGCAAGAGGGGTCGCAACAAGGACGACGTCGATAACTCGGTCGATATCAAGGTTGAACCTTTTTGCTCTTATATAGGCGTAGACGAGGGCTCCGATAAAGCCGAGGGCAATAAGGATACCGTACCAATATATGGGCATTCCGTTTTTACCTATCGGCAAGGTAAACGCTACGGGGTCGAGTATAAGATCTATTCCGAAAATTGTAACTCTCATAAGAAATTATCCTTTCTTTTTAGGTGAAACGACCGACAATACCGAGGCCTGTTTATCGAGAGCTTTAAGCCGCTCGATTATATCCCGATCGGTTATTTCTTTTAATATCTCTACCGTATCGAAAAGGTCGCCGCCCGATATTGCACATTCTACCATATCGCGGACGATCCCCTCGGTACTGTCGAAATTCTTTACGGCATCTCCGTAGGCCGAGCGCTTTACTGCGTTTAAAAGTCGGGGATCGATTCCCTCTTTTATAAGTCTCGCAACCTCGGATTTTATCTCTTCGGAGACCTTTACGGGGTCGTCGGATTCGCCTTCGATAATAAAGGCAGAGTAGCCGTGACCCTGAAAATATTCGGCCGAAAATTCGTCGCCGATAAGACCGTCGTCAAGAAGTCTTCGGTAAAGCTCAGAGCAGTCTCCGCAGAGTATCTCAAGCAGGAGACCCGCAACGGTCCTTTCCTTTACGGTAGGATCGCGGCCGTCGAATACCTCTTTATAGCCGAAGCAGAAAAGCGGTTTTGCGACCTCTAAGGATTGCTCGGTGTAGCTGCTCAGCACTTCCCTGCTCTCAGGGAAGGAATAACGGTCGATCTCTACGGGAGGGGTAGACTTAAGATTTTTTTCGATCTGAGCCAGCACCTTATCGGTATCGATATTTCCCGCGACGCATATATACATATTACTCGGATTATAGAAGGTATTATAACATTCGTATAAAAGGTTATGATCGATCTTGGCGATCGAGTCAACGGTTCCCGCAATATCGATCTTTACGGGATGATTCTCGTACATTGCGCAGAGCATATTGAAAAGCACGCGCCATCCGGGACTATCCTCGTACATCTTTATTTCCTGCGCGATTATCCCCTGCTCCTTCTCTACCGTTTCGGCGGTAAAATAAGGAGACTGAACAAAATCGAGAAGAATATCGAAATTTTCCTCAAAGTTCGAAGAACAGGAGAAAAGATAGCAGGTTCGGTCGAAAGAGGTATAGGCGTTACAGTAGGCACCCGTCTTGGCAAACCGCTGAAAGGTGTCCCCTTCTTCGCTTTCAAAAAGCTTATGCTCCAAAAAATGAGCTATGCCGGCAGGCACCTCTACGGTTTTTCCTCCGTTTTTTGAAAACTTTGTGTCGATAGAACCGTAGCGGGTCCCGAATATGGCGTAGGCCGAGGAAAAGCCCGACTTTTCCATAACGTAGATCTTAAGTCCGTTATCGGTCACGGCATAGGTGTACTCTCCGAGCATTTTATCGGTACATAGGGTTCTTTTCATTATTCTTCACCTCTCTTCGGAAGCAGTCGGTATACGGTATGAAGCTTTATTCCCTTTGCGGCCTCGATTATTTCCTCACGGGAGACCTTCATAATTATATCGGAGGCCTCTTCGGGAGATACAGGCTCGCCCAGCTCCCTAGTATACCATGCATCAAGGGCGGCCGCACTGTCGTAGTAGCCCGCAAGGGCGTCGGTTACCGATTTTTTCGAGGCCTCGATTACCGAATCGTCGAAATTACCCTTTTTGATATCATCGAGCTCACGAAGAACGGCATCCACGACCTTCTGAGCATTTTGCTCCTCGATTCCCGACTCGACCATTACGAAGCCTTTACTTCTTCTTGAGGAAGCGGAGCAGTAGTAGCAGAGGGATTCCTTCTCTCTGACGTTTTCGAAAAGCTTGGAATAAGGGCCGCCTCCCCAGATATCGCTAAGCAGAGAAAGCGCGGCAGACTCCTTAAGGCTTCCGTGAAGATCGGAGGTAAAGCCTAAGGCAAGCTTGCCCTGCGTGACCTCGAAGCGTTCGGTAATATCCTTTACGGACTTTGCTTCGGGGAGCTCACGGAAATAGTCGGTATCGGTTATGTCGTGACGGGGAATACTTTTAAACATATCGGCAAACTTTTCAAAGGCCTTCTCGGGATAGGAGCCCGATACGGCGCAGATACGCACGTAGGCCGTTTCCAAAAGTCTTCTCCAGACGGAAACGAGGGCGTCGGAATCGATCTTGCTTACCTCGTCGACGCTTCCGTAGCTGAATTTACCGAAGGGGTCTTTGCCGAACATTTCGGCAAGCAGACGGGTTCGCGCAAAGCTGCGTTTATTGTTTATCTCGCCCTCGATCCGTTCGATAGTCTTACGCTTTTCGCGGTCGATATCTAAGGGTGAGAAGTCTCCGTTTTCAAGCGCAGGAGCGAAAATCAGACCGCAAAGCAGGTCGGCCGCCTCGGCAACGGGACTACCGCCGTCAAAAGAAAACTTATCGTTTATAACGTTTATTCCGAGCTTTATATGAAAGCGATCTCCGCTTTTCGTGGCAGAGCAGGAAAGATCGGCTCCGTAAAGCTCCAAAAGACGGATATTAAGATCGATATAGTCCCTATACTTCTCACAGCAGGAGGAAAGCAGATAAGGCAGCAAGGATTCAGCCGCCATGGTTTCGGCATTCAGAGGAATATAAAGATTACAGGTTATAAGTGTCGTACTGAAACGGTCGTTCGGAATATAATAACCGTCGACACCCTTCGTCAAACTGAAAATTTTAAGTGACAAAACGGTACCTCCGTAAAAATATAAAGGTTCTAGTAATTATATCACATATCCTCTGAAAATTCTACTATTAAATATGCTCATATTTTCGTTAAATTTGTTTTACAAAAGGTTTTGTTGACATATCGAAGAAAAGAATGTATAATTAAAATACAAAATTTATGTAAAGGCGGTAAATACCTATGAAATTAAAGCACGTTCTCTGGACTCTCGCCGGAATCGTAGCAGTTATTGCTATGGCCGTAGGAGTTGCGGTTTTAGTTGACCGTTTCATCACCCGTAAGGAATGCCCCGACGGATATATCGAGTGTGAGACCGAAGATCCTACCGAGGACGAGGAATAATCCTAAGATCAAGAAAAACCCCGCTGACGGTCAGCGGGGTTTATTTTATTTCAAAGGATATTTTTTGTATATTTTATCCTTTTAAACGAACATATCCGATGTTTTTTCTTACTGTTTTGTGCAAATTACCTAAAATTTTAAATATTTTTGTATCATTATATAGTTGCATTTTTTACGGTTTTAGGGTATTATATATATACTATATTATTTTTAAGTTTAAAAGGGGAATTATTCATGAATAATTACACCGCAGCAAATCTTAAAGATCAGCTCGAAAAAAAGCTTCTTCATAATTTCGGCGTAACTCCCGAAAACGCTTCCGACGAGCTTTTTTATAAGGCTACCGCCCTTGTTCTTATGGATATTATGCGCGCCCGCCGCAGCGATTTCAGAAAGACCGTTGCCGCAGAGCAGGCTAAAACTATTTACTATATGAGTATGGAATTTCTTATGGGCCGTTCCCTTAAGAACAGCTTATATAATCTCGATCTTACCGAAAAAATGCAGAAAGCTCTTAAAAGCTTTAACGTAGACCTCAATAAGCTTTACGACTACGAGCCCGACGCGGGTCTCGGTAACGGAGGTCTCGGGCGTCTTGCCGCCTGCTTCTTAGACGGACTTTCCAGCGGAGGCTACCCCGCTATGGGCTACTGCCTTAAATACGACTTCGGTATCTTCCGTCAGAAGCTTGTCGAGGGCTGGCAGACCGAGCTTCCCGATAACTGGCTTCCCGGCGGCGAGGTTTGGCTTGAGCACCGTCCTTCGGGAGAATGTGAGGTTCATTTCGACGGCTATATCGACGAAAGCTGGGATGGACATTTTCACCACGTTGAGCATAAGAATTATACCGTCGTTAAGGCTATCCCCTACGACCTTTGTGTCGCGGGAAAGGACGGAAAGACGGTCAACGCCCTTCGTCTTTGGAGCGCAAAGGCACCCGACTTCAATATGCTTGCCTTTAACCGCGGCGACTACGTAGGTGCTATGGAGCAGCAGGCTCAGATAGAGGCCATCAGTAAGGTCCTCTACCCCGAGGATAATCATTTTGAAGGAAAATCCCTTCGTCTGCGTCAGCAGTATTTCCTCGTATCCGCCTCCATTCAGGATATTCTTCACCGTCACTTAAACCTTTATCATACCCTCGAAAACCTTAGCGACAAGGTTGCTATTCACATTAACGACACCCACCCTGCCCTCTGTATTCCCGAGCTTATGCGCTACCTTTTGGACGAATGCGGCTATAGCTGGGATAAGGCCTGGGGAATCGTTACCAAGACGGTCGCCTACACTAACCACACCGTTATGCAGGAGGCTCTCGAATGTTGGAGCGAGGAGCTCGTTAAAACAAGACTCCCCCGCATCTATCAGATCGTAAAAGAGATCGACAACCGTTTCAGATATGAGATGTACGAGCGCACAGGTGACGCAGGCATCGTTGAACGCACCGCAGTAATTTCGGGCGGCGTAGTTAAGATGGCAAACCTTTCGGTTATCGCCTCTCACCACGTAAACGGTGTTTCCCGTCTCCACAGCGAGATCCTTAAGGACAGCTTATTTAACGATTACTATAAGGTTACACCCGAAAAGTTTACTAACGTAACCAACGGTATCGCACACAGACGCTGGCTCTGTCAGTCTAACCCCGAGCTCAGCGGTCTTATAACCGAGCTTATCGGCGACGGCTTTATCAAGGACGCTTCCAGGCTTGCCGAACTTAAGAACTACCTTTCCGACGGCGCGGTCCTTAAAAAGCTTGAGGAGATCAAGCTTCACAATAAGGAGCGCTTCGCCGCTTTCGTCAAGGAACAGACCGGTACGGTCCTTAACCCGAATTCGATCTTCGATATGCAGGTCAAGCGTCTCCACGAGTACAAGCGTCAGCATCTCAACGCCCTTCACATCATTAAGGACTATCTCTTTATTAAGAACAACCCCAACGCCCCCTTCACTCCCAAGACCTATATCTTCGGAGCAAAGGCCGCGCCCGGTTATCATCTTGCCAAGCAGATCATTCAGATGATCTCCTGCCTCTCAAAGGTTATCGATAACGATCCCGCAGTCAAGGATAAGCTTAAGGTATTCTTCCTCGAGGATTACAGGGTCACCATGGCCGAGCTTATGATTCCCGCCGCAGAGGTCAGCGAGCAGATATCTCTTGCCTCCACCGAGGCCAGCGGTACCGGCAATATGAAATTTATGATGAACGGCGCAATAACCCTCGGCACCGAGGACGGCGCAAACGTCGAAATTCACGAAGCCGTCGGCGACGACAATATCGTTATCTTCGGTATGCATACCCCCGAGGTCATGGCCCTCAGAAAACGCGGCTACAGCCCGAGAGAATATATCGCCAACAACAGCGAGCTTAAGGCCTGCCTCGATTTCATCGGCAAAGGCATCGACGGAGTTTCCTTCGATAACATTTACCGCACCCTTTCCGACGTAGACTATTATATGTCTGCGGCCGATTTTGCCGATTACTGTACCGCACACGATAAGATAGACTCCCTTTATGCCGACCGCGATAAATGGAATGCGATGAGCCTTTCCAATATTGCCGCTTCGGGAATATTTGCAGCCGACCGTTCTATCGACGACTACGTTAAGAACATCTGGGGCCTTACTTCTTTAAAATAATTTTTCGGAGGAGCGACCGTGTACTATCCGTATAATTCACGCGATCCGCTTTATAAGTCTAAATTCGGAGCTGTAGCTTCGGGCGAAAGTCTGAAGCTACGGCTTTTGCTCCATACAGATGCCCGCGTTCACGAGGCGTTTTTAAACCTTCGCAAGGACGGAGAAGATACCGTATATATTAAAATGACCCCTACCGAATGGAAAGAGGGATATCGAGTTTACGAGATAGAAAGAACCTTCGAGGAAGGGCTTTACTTCTACCGCTTCAGCTATACGAGCGATTACGGCGACTTTTACGTCACCGCCTTCGAGCATAATATCGGTCACGTATCCGGCGAGGGCAGTTGGTGGCAGCTTACCTGCTACGAAAGGGATTATTCTACTCCCGACTGGATAAAGGGCGGAATTATTTATCAGATCTTCCCCGACCGCTTTAAAAACTCGGGAAAGAAAAAAACCGACCTACCCGAGGGCCGCTATCTTACCGCAAACTGGTATAAACAGCCCGAATACCGTCAGCAAAACGGTCCCTGCTCCCTTAATAACGACTATTACGGCGGAGACCTTGAAGGAATTAGAGAAAAGCTCCCCTACCTTTCTGAGCTCGGGGTAAGCTGTATATACTTAAACCCAATATTCGAAGCCCACTCCAATCACCGCTACAACACCGCCGACTATTTAAAGATCGATCCGCTGCTTGGCACCGAAGATGACCTCAAAGCCCTTTGCGAAGAGGCAAAAAAACTTGGGATCTACGTTATTTTGGACGGGGTTTTCTCCCATACCGGCGACGACAGCGTTTACTTCAACAAGTATGGCCGTTACGGAAAGGGCGGCGCATACAATGACCGAAACTCTCCTTATTTCGGTTGGTTCAAGTTCAGAAATTGGCCCAATCAGTATCATTCCTGGTGGGGTATATCGACCCTTCCCGAAACTATTGAGGAAAACGAAGATTTCGACCGCTTTATAACGGGCGAGAACGGAGTTATACGATACTGGATGAAACGGGGAGTTAAGGGCTGGCGACTTGACGTTGCGGATGAGCTTCCCGACAGTATTCTCGACCATATAAGAGACGCTATTAAGGCCGAAGATCCCGAAGGCTTTTTGCTCGGGGAGGTATGGGAAGACGCCACGAATAAAATAAGCTACGGCAGCAGAAGAAGATACCTTCGCGGCCGTCAGCTCGATTCGGTTATGAACTATCCCTTTGCCGACGCTATAATCGGTTACGTGAACGGCGGCGACGGAAAGGACTTTATCGACCGAATTGCCGATATATTAGAGGACTATCCCGTCGAGGCCACCAACGTTCTTATGAACCATTTAGGCACCCACGATACTCCTCGCCTTATGACCCGCCTCGGAACCGATGAATATCCTTCTTCGAGAGTTAAGCAGTCGGCCTCCTTTTTAAGCGAGGAGCAGTATGCCGAGGCCGTGAAGAAGCAGAAGCTTGCCGCGGTAATTCAGTATACCTTACCCGGCGTTCCCTCACTCTACTACGGAGACGAAGCAGGACTCGAGGGCTTCGGCGACCCCTTCTGCAGAGCGGCATACCCCTGGGGCAAGGAAAACGGCGAGCTTGTAGAATTTTATAAATGGCTCGGAGGCGTTAGAAGAAATAACGATATTTTAAAGGACGGAGTTTTCTACCCCGTGCTCGGAGGTCTCGGTTCTATGGCATTTATGCGCGTTAGAGAAGGCGAGAAGCTTCTCGTTGCCGCAAACCGCTGGAAGGAGACCGACTGGATAACCGTTCCCTTTGAGTTTGACGGCGCAGAGGTCATCTTCGGAAACAGGCCGCAGGGAGGCTATCTTGAGCTACCGCCTATGGGCTTTGCTATTCTTAAAATAAAGGAGTAACGGTATGTTCAGATACGAGACCCATTTGCACACATATCCCGTAAGCCGTTGTGCCCAGGTAGGGGTCAGGGAGACCTTAGACTTCTATAAAAATATCGGATATCAAGGGGTTTTTATCACCAATCATTTTTTGGACGGTAATATAAATATCGATTCCGAAGCCTCCTTTGAGGAAAAGATAGAATTCTATTTTTCCGACTTCGAAGAGGGAAAAAAGCACGGTAAGGATATAGAACTTGACGTTTTTTGCGGAATTGAGATGTCCTATAAGGGAACCGATTTCCTGATATACGGACTCGATAAAGAATGGTGGCTGGAACGTCCCGAAATAATGCTAATGAAGAAAAGCGATCAGTTGCCCGTTTTAGCGTCAAACGGTGCTCTCGTCATTCAGGCACATCCCTTCAGAAACGCCTCTTACCTCGATCATATAAGACTTTTTCCCGATCAGGTCCACGGAACAGAAGTAGTTAATTCCTGCAACGACGAGTTATCAAATAAAATGGCAGGAATATACGCAGAAAACTACGGTCTTCTCCCCTTCGCGGGAAGCGATAATCATATCGGAAGCCGCAAAACGAGCCTTTCAGGTGTTGAGACCTTCCGTCCCGTTAAGGATGAAAAGGATTTCGTCGATATTATTCTTTCTAAAGAATATAAAATATTTTCCGAATAAAAGAAGAGATTCGTTAACCGCTAACGAATCTCTTTTAATTTATTCTTCGGAGCTTGAAATTTTCTTCTTTGCTTCGTAGCCGCGCATAATATCGAGGGCTTCTCCGCACATAGAAATTATTGCGATAGCGTTAAACACCGTCATAAGAGCGATACCCACGTCGCTCAGCGCCCATACAGCCTCATAGGCGGCGAGACCGCCGATAAAGAGCATTAAAAGGGCGAAGATTTTAAACATCGTCTGATACTTCATCTTGTCGCCAAAGACGTAGGCGACGTTTGAACGGGCGTAGAAGAGAACGCCGATAAAGGTCGAGAAGGCAAAAAGCCAGAGGGTCACGGTTATGAAAATTCCGCCGAAATCGCCGAGATGATAGTTCATAGCGGTCTGAAGAAGGGACATTCCGCCAAGTCCGCCGGTTACCTCAGAGGGCACGAGCAGGATCAAAAACGCGGTACAGCTACAGATCACCAGCGTGTCGATAAATACGCCGAGAGACTGCATAAGGCCGCTTTTTGCAGGATGATCGGTGTCGGCCGCGGCCGCCGCACAGGGAGCCGAGCCCGAGCCTGCCTCGTTAGAGAAAAGGCCTCTCTGAACACCCGCCATTATTACGGCGCCGATTCCTCCGCCCGCCATCTCTCTTATACCGAAGGCTTCAGCAAAGATCCTGCCGAAAACGCCCGGAATTTTCGTAATATTTATAAATATTATTACAAGGGTTATAAGGAAAAACGCACCTGCCATAACGGGAACCATAATATCAAGGACCTTTACGGTAGCGTTTTTACGAAGAACGATAACCGCCGCAAGAGCTACAAGCACGATTATGGTATAGATAGGCTTTATGCCAAATTCGGCTTCTACCGCTTCGGTAACCGAGTTACCTACGATCTGACTTATACCGCACCAGCAAACGAGTCCCGAGATCGCAAAGAGTACGGCCAAAAAGGATCTCTTAAGCTTTTTCTTTCCGATCTTTCCCATAAAGGCGTGTATGTAATAGGCAGGGCCGCCACGGTAGCCGCCGTAAATGGGGTCGCGCTCTTTATATTTCTGAGCAAGGACGGCCTCGATAAAAGCGGTAGCAGAGCCGACTATTGCGGTCACCCACATCCAGAAAACTGCACCTGCACCACCGACGGTTATTGCGGCAACGACGCCTGCGAGATTTCCCATTCCGACCCTGGTCGCGGTAGAGACGATAAGGGCCTGCCAGCCCGAGAGGGCTTTTTTATCCTTCTTACCGCTTTTTTCGGTAACGGTACGGATCATATTAGGGAAATGACGCACCTGAAGAAATCTCGTTCTTACCGTAAAGAATATACCCATAGCAACGAGGATGATTACAAGCAGGGATATTTCGAGCTTGTTCCCCGAGCCCGTAGGTATAGAAATGATGGCGTTATTAAAAATTCCATAAATAAACAGAACTATCTCTTCAAAAACGCCGTAAATCGCTTCTCCTGCGGAGGATAGCGCGGCACCGACCGAGGAAAACCAATCGGACACCGAAACTAAAAGAAGATTTAACATAATAACTTTTTCCTTTGTTTTTTGTACTTGAGTTATTGTAACATAGTTTAAAATTTAAAGCAAGGGGGGTTATTTTCCCCCACACAGATAAGCTCGTCCTCGGCCACACTGCAGGTCAGATACAACACCTTGACCCCCGACTTTTCGGCGGCCGAAAGAGCTTCTCCGAACTCGGGATGAGTCGAGATATTAGGTCTCACCTCGGTTATACCCTCCATCTGAATGACGAAGGCCACAAAGCAGTTATAGCCCTCCCTTTGCAGGGCGGCAAGCTCACGGAGGTGCTTTACTCCCCTATCAGTAGGGGCGTCGGGAAAATAGCCTATGCCGTCTATCTCCAAGGTACAGCCCTTGACCTCCAAAAGGTATTTTTCGCTACCCTTTTCCATATAGAAATCAATTCGGGAGTTGCCTATGGTGTATTCGGGCTTTATATAGTCGAAGTCCTTCGTTTTAAGCCACTCATAGGCCACCTTATTAGGAGCCTGTGAATCGATATTAACGAGACCGAGGCCCTCTTTATATACGGCGATAAGGTCGTATTTTGTTTTACGGGAAGGACTACCCGAGACCTCTAAAACAACCTCTGCACCGGGAAGCAAAAGCTCCTTACAGCGACCCGTATTCTTAACGTGCACCGTCTCACGCTTTCCGTCTGTCTCGACCGTTGCTATAAATCGGTTTGGTCTTTCGATAAATCTTCCTTTAACTGTTTTTTTATATTGCATTTTGCCGACAAACTAACTCTCTTTCATTGCTTTTCTGAATCTAAGGGGGGACGTTCCCTTTAGCTTTTTAAAGTTTGCGCCGAAATAGGCGGCGGTCGAAAAGCCTACCTCGGCAGATATCTGCTCCACCGACATATCGGTATTTATAAGAAGCCTTTCGGCGGCTTCGATGCGTTTTTTCGTTATATATTCGCTTACCGTCATACCGAACTCTTTTTTTAAGCCTCTGTAGAGGGTGTTTTTGGAGATATTCCCCTTTCGCGATATATCCTCTACGCTCAGCGGTTCGGAAAGATTATTTTCGATATACTCTACCGCCATACGTATACTTAGATCATAGCTCGGTTTAAGCATATTTTCAAGGAGAATAAACTTTGCAAGCATCTCGGCGACTCCTCCGATGCTTTTAATTTTTTCTTCGGTGAAAACGGGTAACGAGCTATAATGAACATTCAGTTTTTCGGTATCTGTGCCGATGCTCGCAAGGTAATCTTTAATATCCTCAAAAGCCTTGTCGGTCTTCATCTGACCTAGGATCAGATAGCCGATTAGCTCCTTTTCATATATTACGGGCACGGCAAGGTCGGCAAGACCCGCGTGACAGAGCCGCATTTCGGGTTTAAGGCTTTTAGCGCACCGTTCGATAAGAAGCTTGTCCGAATTTGAGCAGGCCGATTTCCCCTTAGAATTTTTCTGAATCTCGGCGCAGTAGCTGTTCTGAGAAAATACGACGCCCAGCGAGGTAAGATCTGCCTTTAAAAACTGAACGTTTATGCCGGTTGCGTTTACGAAATCCTTAAGGGCGGTATTTATCTTTTCCTTATCGTAGTTTATAAGCATATTCTCACTTCCCTGCTCTCATTATATCTTAGGCGGATGAAAATATCAATATTTTTATCTTTTGGGAAGATATTGATATTTTAAGGTGCTATTTTATGTTTAAAAATATGCCGTTTTATCTTATAATGGTCTCAAATAACATAGGAGTGATTTTATGTCAAAGCTCAGCGCGCCTATAAATATGGAGACCGTAACCGAGGAAAATATATCCCTTTACCTCGATATGCTCAAAAAATGCGGCATTGAACGCGTGTTTTTGATTGAAGGCTCCCTTCCTTATCATAGTTCCTCTGTTTTTTACAGAGATCCCGAAAAGGTTCGCCTTTGCGTCAGAGAGTTTAAAAAGGTCTGTAGCGAGGTCGGATTTTGGTTTTCGACAATGGGCCACGGCGGCGCTCTTAACTTTATGGACGAAAAGCTTGACCCCCGTCTTTATACGCCCTGTGCCGGCGTAAACGGAGAAATATCCGATCACGGATATTGCGTGCTTGATGAAAACTTCAGAAGAGATCTGGGCGAAGGCGTTAAGAAAATGGCCGAATTCGGTCCCGACATAATGATGCTCGACGACGATTTTCGCCTAAACAGAAACCGTTATTATTTTGGCTGCTTCTGTCCCCTTCATCTTAAGGAATATTATAAGCGCATCGGCGAAGAGGTTCCGAGAGAAAAGCTTGAGGAGCTTATTTTACAGGGCGGCAAAAACAAATACCGCTCCGAATTTATGCGTCTTATGAGAGATACAATGCTCGGTACTGCAGCATATCTCAGAGAAAAGGTAAACGAGGTCGACCCGAAAATTCGTCTCAGCTCCTCTATTTGTCAGGAGATGTGGGATGCGAATGGCTTCGATATCATCGAGCTTGCAAAAACCTTTGCGGGTGACACAAAACCTTTCGTTCGTATCGCAGGCGCACCCTACTGGAATACCAATATTATCCCCACCGTTGAGCTTTGTCGCAATCAGCTCAAATGGCTCGAGGACAGCGGCGTTGAGACCATGCTTGAAGGTGACACCTATCCCCGTCCCCGATATAACGTTCCCTCCAAGCCCTTAGAGCTTTTCGACCTTTTACATCTTGCAAACGGAAGTAATGCGGGACTTTTAAACTATATTTTCGACTATAATCAAAAGCCCGAATACGAAACGGGTTACGTAGAAAGGTTCCTCCGTAATCAGCCCCTAAGACGCGACACCGTTAAGCTTTTCGAAGGAAAAAAGCCCGTCGGTGTACGGGTCTTTCAGCACCACCGCCTTTTTGAAAACTGGGATCTGCCCCGAAGAAAGGTTGATAATATCTTCCGTAAAATATGCGGTTCGGGAACCTCTTCCTGGAGCGAGCTGCTTTCCAAAAACTCCATTCCCGTTGCCTTTGACGGAGACCTTCCCCTTTTCGTTACCGGCGAGCACGCAAAATATATAAATAAAGAAGACCTTAAAAACGGTGCCATTCTTGACGCACAGGCGGCTGAGATCCTTAAAAACAGAGGCTTCGACACGGGACTTATTAAATTTGAGAAGATCGCACCCCAAAGCGAATTTTATCTAAAGGATGGCGACGAGATCAAAAACTTCTCTCAGGTCTGCGCCTGTGCCCTTTACTGTAACGAGGAAGCGGAGATCCTTACCGCATATCGACCGAACGACCTGGCTGCCTCATATTTTTATAAAAACGCAGAAGGTCTTCAGTTTCTTGTGTTTGGCTTTGACCATTTTGCAAGCGGTGCTTCGGCAAACTATTTCTGCAACTATTACCGTCAGGCACAGATAGTTGAAGGTATTGAAAAAATGGGCAAAAAGCTTCCTGCGGTATCTTTTAAAAATCCCAACCTTTACATACTTGCCGCTAAAAGCGAAAGCTCTATGGCGGTGGCAATAGCAAACGTATCCCTTGACGATATATTTTCTCCCGAAATTGCCCTCGACAAGGAATACAGCGAAATCAAATTTATAAACTGCAGCGGCCGCCTTGAGGGAAACAAGGTCATCCTTTCGGACATTACCCCCTACGGTTTTGCGGCATTTGAGGTGAAGTAATATGGAAATGGCGGCATTACTTACAGCCTCGGTGATCGGTTGCACAATTCAGCAGATTGCCAAAAAGGCTTATAATAAAAAAATTGCGGGAGGTACCTTTACCTTTACCGCAATGAGCATTCTTTTCGCCCTTGTTATATTTATCATTTCGGCAGGCGGAAAATTTAATTTCAACCTCGAAATTTTACCCTTCGCGCTGGGCTTTGCCCTTTCCTATGGCGCCGCATCAATCGGTTCTTTCCTCGCGATAGGCACAGGACCTTTATCCATAACCTCCATGATCGTTCAGTATTCCCTTATAATTCCGACCATTTACGGACTTTGCACGGGTGACGAGGCATCCCCCTTCCTTTACGTAGGTCTCGGACTTCTCTTCATTTCTCTTTTCCTCGTTAATATCGAGAAAAAGGGAGAGGAGAAAAAGATCACCCTTAAATGGGGGATATTTGCCCTTCTCGCCTTCTTCGGAAACGGACTTTGCTCTACCGTGCAGAAGGCGCAGCAGGACGTTTTCGTTACCGAGCAGAATCCCGACGGATATAAGAGCGAATTTATGATAATCGCACTTATTGTTTCCTTAGTATCCATTGCGATTGCGGCTCTTATATTTGAGAAAAAAGGGCTCGGCGCTAAAATCAAGACCGGCGCCCACTGGTATATTATCTGCGGTCTTGCAAACGGTCTTGTAAATCTTTTTGTAATAATGCTTGCAAAATACGAAGCTTCTATCGTATTCCCCGTTATTTCGGCAGGTGGAATCGTTGCAACTGCTCTCGTAGGAATATTCATCTATAAGGAAAAGCTCTCGGTTATGCAGATCATAGGAATGGTTCTTGGTACCTCGTCGATAGTTTTTTTGAATCTATAATAGGTCTGCATATTAAAAAGAACGGCTGTGATCAATTTGAATCACAGCCGTTTGTTTTATTTTACCGCAAAGGATCTTGGGGTAACCCTTTTATTCTCTATCAGCCAGTCCGATCAAATAATCAGCAGAAACCTTAAAAAACCGACAAAAAGCAATTATATCATCCAGCGAGGGCTCGCATTTTCCGCACTCTATATAGGATATTTTACGCTGAGTCATATTGACAGCTTTTCCAAGCTGACTCTGATTCATATCCTTATCATCACGCAAATTTCTGATTTTGTCTCCAAAAGAAAGCTCCACGATATCACCCCAAAACAATTATAGTATAGACAGAAAGTTTCTATTAACTTATAGACAAAAAAAGTCTATAATCGTGTTGGAGCTATTTGCTTCATAGGGGGGTGAAAAATAAAAGCATCGTAAACCCTCACAGAGGTTCAGCAATATTGAAATCTTTAAATCAGTATGATATAATAAACTACATTCCAATTTATCACATCACAAAGGAAATGCCTATCGAATATATTCGAAGACCCAAAAGTTGAATGTATATCGTTTTATATTTAGCCACACTACAACGATAAAAGGAAATAATTTTATGGATATAACAAAGCTTGATATCAATGACAACATACAGCAAACCGAGGAGGTAAAACGGTGAGTAAAAGTAAAATGTACACCATTTCCGGTAACGGACTGAAAAGAGCTACGGCTTTTGTCGTCGCCATTCTTCTTGTTTTCAGCTTTGCTTCACAGACAGACGAAACAACGATGGAAAATCGGACTGGCAGAATGCCGGAAGCTTCACAAGAAACGTTTAATTCCGGGGATACCGGCGCCGAGAATACCGCCTCATATGAGGAGACCACGCTCACTGCTCTAAGTATGAATGAAAATCAGAGCAACACTCCTCAAAAAGATGTTGACTATGTTGGCAACGAGGTAATAGTCGAGGCCCCGAACATGTCCACGGCAACGGCATACGCCAAGCAGCTGGGCGGCACCGTAAAACGCTTTTCCGAAAACGGCTTCGCGGTCATCCGTGTGGATGACGCGCAGCGAACCGTCGAGGAAAGCATACGGTCAGATGCAATGCCTGCCGTCTCCTACAATATTATTTATCATACACAGAACATAGCAGAGGATTCGTCCGATTCCGTACCGACCGATCCGTATTATACGGAGCAATATTTTCATTCTATGATTGACAGTCCCTCGGCATGGAACATCACCAAAGGCTCCGAGGATGTCGTTGTGGCGGTCATTGATACCGGAATTGATGTATCCCACCCGGAATTTGCCGGCAGAATTTCCCCAAAATCGTGCAATATTGTCACGAAGCAGGTAGGAGCGGAGTATGCCGAAGATGACATTAATCACGGTACCCACGTTGCCGGCATTATTGCCGCCGCACAGAATAACGGACAGGGCGGCTGCGGAATCGCTCCCAATATCACTATCATGGCCATTAAAGCTAATAATAAAAACTCAAGTGGATTTTTAAATAATTCTATAGCTGATGCCATTTATTATGCGGCCGAAAACGGTGCCGATATCATCAATATGAGTCTGGGAGCTTATGAATTTATAGGGTTTAGTGCCATTATACAAAAAGCGGTGCGTTATGCCTACTCGCAGGGAGTTACCATCGTTGCTGCCGCAGGAAACGAAAGTTACGGAAAAGTGAGCTACCCGGCCGCCTACCGGGAGGTGATTGCTGTATCCTCCGTTGACGATAAGGGAAAGCTCTCGTCATTCTCGAATTACGGATCGGAGGTTGATCTTGCCGCCCCCGGCAGCAATGTCTATTCCACCAATTTGGGAGACGGATATACGGTGTTGAGCGGGACCTCGATGGCTTCCCCGGTCGTTACCGGAGTTGCCGCTCTGATAAAGTCGCAGTTCCCCGAACTGTCGCCCGCCGAAATTAAGCAAAGGCTGCTGATCACCGCGCAGGATCGCAGCGATGTCGGCCGCGATGATCAATATGGGTATGGTATTGTCAACGCATATACAGCGGTGTCCAGGTTGTCCGACCTACACTGTGTTACCTTTATGGACGGGACAAGAACAATCGACACGGAATATGTCAAGGACGGCGGTCGGATCAACCAAATCGTCTTTGAAAGCAAGGACGATTATTGGCTCAGCTTATGTCGGGACGCGGCGTTGTCGCAGCCGTTTGACTGCGACAACGATACCATCACCGATGACACGACACTGTTTCTGAAGTGGACACCGGTGTCCGAAGGCTATGAGTATACCGAAACGGGGCACAACACCTTTTCGTATACCGTATCCTCAAAAAAAGAGGTAACGGTAACCCGATATAACGGCACTTCGAGTTTCGTCACCGTGCCTTCAAAAATCGACGGGATGCCTGTGACTAAGCTGAGACAGTATGCCTTCTCTAATAACTCAGTCGTGGTCACTGTAAACCTGCCTGACGGCTTAATAAGCATCGGTCAGGAAGCATTTAAAGGATGTACTTCCCTAAAGCACATCCGCATACCGGACACGGTAAAAACGATCGGGGCAAGCGCCTTCAGCAGCTGCCGGGAACTGACAAGCGTCCGGCTGTCGAACAGTCTGAGCGTAATACCGACTGCACTGTTCAGCACTTGTGTTTCGCTGCAGGAACTGACCCTTCCGGAATCGTTAACTGAAATCAGAGAGAGCGCCTTCTATTTCTGCAAATCCATAACTGCACTGTATATTCCGAAAAGCGTCACTGTGATACAGGCAGGGGCATTCAAGGATTGCTCTTCCCTGAAGGTGATTACCGTAGATCCGCAAAACCCCTCATACCACACGAAAGACGGGGTTTTGTTCAACAAAGAGGATACAGAACTGCTATGGTACCCGGTGATTGGAGATACCACCGTATATACGGTGCCGGAAAGCGTAACCACCATTAAGCGCTACGCTTTTTGCGGCTCTAGACGGTTAAAGCAGGTGAAGATGGGAAACACGGTAACTGTCATAGAAGACTGGGCATTTTTCGGTTCTAGTATCCAAGAGGTGGAGATACCGACAAGCATAACGCAAATACAGCAAAGTACCTTTGCAAACTGCGCAAGCTTATTGTCGGTACGCTTACATGACGACATCACTTCCATTAGTATGAAGGCGTTTCAAGGTTGCACGAATCTAACGGAGATTGCTTTGCCGAAAGGCCTGTCGGCCATCGAAATGTGGACGTTCGCCGACTGCCGGAATCTTTCATACGTTATGATCCCTGACAGCGTCACCACCATCAGCACAGGGGCATTTAAAAATTGCCCTGCCTTGTTGAATATCTATATACCAAAAACGGTAAATTCTTTCGGCGATTCTGTTTTTGAGGGAACGCCATCGATTCTACTGTTCGGAGAAAGCGGTTCAAAGGCGCAGCAATATGCGCAGGAAAACGCCATTGCCTACAAGGATATCGCCGAATTGCCGACCATCAATTACAGCGGAAGCTGCGGTAAAAATCTCAAATGGAGCCTGTCTATGAGCACCGGAATTTTGGATATTACAGGTACCGGCGAGATGACCGATTGGTCGTCTGAAGGAATTGAAGTTCCCTGGTACCCATATCGAAGCCTGATAACGCAGATTCGTTTTTCGGACGGTCTGACCGCCATTTCGGCGAAGTCCTTCGATGATCTGCCTCGGCTCAGGCAGGTGGTGATACCGGAAGGCGTCGTTTCCATTGCAAAGGACGGTTTCAGTGCCTTCGGAAACTGCATCAATTTGGTGAGTGTCTCTATCCCTTCCACCGTTACGCAGATGACCAAAGACAACCGCTATATGAATCCGGAAGCGGGCGTTTTTGCATTGTGTGAACATTTGCAAGATATCCATGTCTCACCGGATAACAAAGTCTTTGCTTCCATTGACGGCGTTTTGTATTCCAAGAATCTAACAGAGCTGCTCTGTTATCCTTCCGGGCGCACGGAAGAGTACTTCACTGTTCCGGCGACCGTCAAAACCATTTGTTCAAAGGCTTTTTCATTTAACAATAATTTAAAGCAGGCAATTCTCCCGGAAGGGCTGATCGAATTAGAGTCGCAGGCGTTTACCAACTGCAGTGAATTGACAGCCATTGCCATTCCGTCGACGGTCACAAAGTTCTATCCCGACACATTCTTAAACCTCGAGATGCTCAGCAGTCTGACCGTCAGTCCGGACAACCGGAGCTATCGGTCGGTTGACGGGGTTGTCTTTAATCACTCTATGACAGAAATTATTTCGTATCCCCAATATAAGACCGCGGCCTCCTATACCATACCGGAAACGGTAACTGCTATTTCGAACCTGTGCTTTAATGGCGCTGAGCTGGAGGAGCTTGTGATACCGAAAAGCGTCAAAGCTTTTATGGATTCGCCGATTTCTGTTACGCCCCTGTTCGGCAAGATACGCTTATGGAAAGTGGAGGCAGACTCCTTCGCTCTGCAGTATGCGATTGAGTACAATTTGCCGTATACCGTGACGGACGGGTTAGATTACGCGATAACCTACAGGGATAACGGCGGCATTTTTGCGGAGGCTCCGGCTTCCTCCTATACCGGCGGGGCAGGTACAGTGACACTGGATATACCGATCAAAGACGGCTATGCCTTTGCAGGGTGGTATGAGAATCCGTCCTTTACCGGCAGACGAATTTTCGAAATTAAGCCCACGGACACCGGAGACAAGACCTTCTACGCGAAATGGACGCGATACAGAATACGCTATTATACAAACGGCGGAGCTTTCTCGTCAGAGCCCATTATAGGTTATGACCCGTCTGCTTCGGCAATCCTGCTTCCGTTCGACCTAACTAAAGACGGTTACGATTTTGCGGGGTGGTATGATAACCCATCCTTTACCGGCAGTGTCGTGACAAAGATCGCGCCAAACAGCGCCGGACATAAAAAGCTTTACGCGAAATGGACGGTTGCCGCCCCCACGACAATTACCTGTGAGAATTACATCATTTCAGGGGGCTATATCCGCAAAATTGTCTGCGGAACCACCGTCCAATCGCTGTTGCTCGCCATACCCCAGCGGGATTACATCACGGTGTATAAAGGAAATGTGCCGACCAAGCCCGTCGATTTTATAGCCACCGGTATGTCGGTGAAGCTGAAGGACGGAAGCAAGGTCAATCAAACGCTGACGGCTGTGGTAACCGGCGATGTTACCGGTTCGGGAGCTACCTCGTGGACAGGAGTCACAAAAATGGTTGACCATATGCTTGGAAAATCCAAACTGACAGGCGCGTATGCCGAAGCTGCGAAAATCACCGGCGGTACCACTGTTTCGTGGACGGACGTCGTACAACTGGTGGATTGCAATTTGGGTAAAAAGGCAATCGTGCCGAGATAACAAACGAAAGTAATAACAGTAATGCTGCATAAACTGCGGCTGTCACGAAAGGGTTGTCATATATATGCTGAAAAAAATATTTCCGCTCCTCTGCCTGATTTTTACGGTTATCCTGTTGGCCGTACCTACCATATCCGCCTCTGCTGCCGGCAGCGGCAGCGTAGCTCTCAGCGGACCTGCCACCATCCGAAGCGGTGACACCATAACCATCACCCTCAATTTAACGAGTTCAAATATTACCGCCGGTGAAGCCTCGGTGACATATGATCCCTCACAGCTCAGTCTGGTGTCGGCGACACCGTACTCGCAGGGAGGTTGGTCATTGACATCCGCCCATTCCAGCGGTACGGTAAAATTCGGCGGGTACACAACCGGCGCAAAATGGAACGGAACAAAACCATTCATGACCATAAAATTCAAAGTGAAAAATCTGGCCGAGAATACACCCGTCACTATTACAACCTCCCATTGTGTGTTCTCGGACGGCTCGGCTGATGCGACACTACCCAACGCATCTTACAGCAAGAACATTTCTGCGCCGTTATCCGGCAACGCCGCTCTATCCGCTTTAACCGTAAGCAATGCCGTTATTTCTCCCTCATTCTCTGCCGGAACTACCTCGTATACTGCCGACGTGCCTTTTACCGTGTCAAAGCTACAGGTGGCAGCAAGAGCAGCCGACGGCAAGGCAAAGGTCACTATAAACAATCCGACACTCACGCCCGGCGGCACAACCAATGTTACGATCACGGTGACGGCAGAAAACGGCGCCAAGAAAACATACACCGTTAAGGTTCGCAGGGAAAAAGATCCTAATTATGTTGCAAGCGGCAATAACAACCTATCCGGTATTTCAGTAGACGGTTTTCTGCTGTCACCGGTGTTCAGTGCGGATTTGACAGAGTATGTGGTGTGGCTGCCATATGAAACGGAAAGTGTGAAGATCAGCGGCAAGGCAGCAGACGGCAAGGCCAAAGTACAGGTTGTCGGCGGAGATAATTTAGCTGCAGGGCAGGATAATCCTGTTAAGGTAATTTGCACAGCAGAAAACGGTGACAAAAAGGAATACACCGTTACCGTCAAGCGAGCAGGACCTCATAATGAAAAGGAAGACGAGGTTCCCGAAACTCCCCGCGAGGAGCAATCGACACCTTCGCCTTCGGTCACAGATCCCGACGCTGAAAAAGGCGGCACAAACGGCGTTGCTTGGTGGTGGCTTCCTATAGTCGGCTTGGCTTCGCTTATCTTTGGTATAGCCGCAACCCTTCTTGTTCAAAAGATAAGAAAATAGCATCAAAAGCGGAAATAATGACTCGTTATAATCGATAGCTTTTTAATTTATAATATTAAAGGTCTGCCCAAACGCTAAGAGGGAGCGTTTAACCAAACCATTGGGACTCGAATCAGGTTTTGGAAGATGAATTTCCTGCTATACTTCGTCAAAATACACGTAAATCCGACAGGATTTACTGCGTTTTTTCCTCGCATATCAAAAAATTACACTACTTACAAAACTCTTCGACCTTACGGGTGCGCGCCATAGTGAAAATTTGGTTTTTCGGGTAAATTTGCCCCAAATCTCGCTGAAAAGCCTTATAATACGGCAGTATTACTGCATTTTTCATCTTCGCTTTGGAACAAATTTACACCTACAAAACTGCTACGCACCCGAAAATGGATGATTTTTATGTAAGAAAAGGCAAAAAGCCGTGGTAACGCTGTCGCGTACCACGGCATTTTAACGCATTATTACGGAAAAAGCGTCGTTTTCGGGCAATTTCTCACTATGGCGCACACCCGTAAATGAGCGGTTTTTGAGTAGGTTTTGGTGAAGAAGAGTTCGTAAGGCTTTCGCCTACGGACGACGATGAGCCGAAAAATGCCGAAAAACCGCCCTTTAAGGCTGGTTCGGGTTTGAATGGTTTGGTTACACGCTCCCTCTTCGCGTTTGGGCAGACCTTTAATATTATAAATTAAAAAGCTATCGATTATAACGAGTCATTATTTCCGCTTTTGATGCTATTTTCTTATCTTTTGAACAAGAAGGGTTGCGGCTATACCAAAGATAAGCGAAGCCAAGCCGA
>CASFDQ010000092.1 GCA_949293385.1 uncultured bacterium
TTTCAGTGATATTATATTCGCCTTTAAAACTGCCCGAAGGGCAATATCACTATGCGCAGCATAATATAACTGCGAAGCAATATAACTCGCCGTCAGGCGAATATAACTGAGGCACACTTCCTTACGGAGTGTGCCTCAAGAAGTCCTTTGCTTTTTTGCTTTATTATGCTATTCTGGTTATAACAAGATGTGCGCTGGCCGGCTCGGTTCCTCCTGCAAGGGGAGTAACGGTTAGGGCGGTTGCGGTGCCTTCGGGGTTTCTGACGGTCAAGACAGAATCCGCAAAAGTGGTGTTCACAAGAGCCATACCGACTATCTGCGAGGTGCCTGTAGCTCTGCCTACTACGGTGTAGGGGAGCTCGACTCCGTTCAGAGTCAGCACAAGCTGTCCGGGCTCGTCTACGCTTACCTCAAACATAACCTGATAGGTTCCGATATCCGAAAGGGTGAAGGAATCGTCGGTTGCTCTGGCAATGCCCGTGCCTCCGATGGGTCCGTTTTGCGGAAAGCTGACGTCGGCTCCGGCCGCTACGGTTGCCGCGTTATCTGGCGGCATAAGAGCGTAGAAATCGGCGTATCCGAGAAGACCGCCCGCAGGACCCTGAGGACCGACAGGACCGACAGGACCTACTTCACCCGCAGGGCCCTGAGGACCTACGGGACCAACTTCACCCGCAGGACCCTGAGGACCGACGGGACCTGCTTCTCCTGCAGTGCCGCGAGGGCCGGTAAGTCCGGTATAACCCCTCGGACCCTGAGGTCCTACGGGACCAACGGGACCCTGCGGCCCGGGAGGGCATATAGGGCAAGTGTAGTATGAGCTGTTTTCACAGGGATCTGTTTGACATCCGCAGTTATAGCTTTGACCGTAGCTGTTAGCGGTCTCTCCGTCACAGCAGTTATTAAAGCTTCGTTTGTTCATAGTATTCGCCTCCTTTGTACTACATTATATGCCAAAGCATATCTCAGCGAAACGGCGGCGGTTAAAACTTTATTTTTTAAAACCCGAAAGTGAGAAAAAACTTGAATTTAAGGCTGTTTTTTGCCTTTTCTCTTGTAATTTTTTCTGTAATTTGTTATACTATGGTAAATAAAAGTATTTTATAGGAGTGCCAAATGAAGGTAGTTGTTTCAATAGATTCCTTTAAAGGAAGCCTTTCCTCATTAGAGGCAGGAAATGCCGTAAGAGATGCTGTAAAAAGGCTTGACGATACCGCTGAAGTTGCCGTTCGCCCCCTTGCCGACGGCGGAGAGGGTACTGTCGATGCGCTGGCTTCGGCTATGCCTTCCGAAACGGTAGAGATCTCGGTCAAAGGCCCCCTTTTAAAGGAAACAAAGGCCAAATACTGTATTTTAAACGAAACCAAGACCGCCGTTATCGAAATGGCCGCCGCTTCGGGTATAACCCTCGTTTCTCCCGAGGAGCGCAACCCCTTGGAGACCACAACCTACGGGGTCGGTGAGCTTATAAAGGACGCCGTAAAAAGAGGTTGCCGCCGCTTTATCGTAGGAATAGGCGGCAGTGCTACCAACGACGGCGGTGCAGGTATGCTTTCTGCACTGGGCTTCGAGTTTTTTGACGCTTCAAAAAAACCGATATCCCTTGGCGCAAAGGGTCTTAAAGACCTTG
Source organism: uncultured bacterium (assembly GCA_949293385.1). Lineage (GTDB taxonomy): Bacteria > Bacillota > Clostridia > Oscillospirales > Acutalibacteraceae > SFWF01. The sequence goes on from CASFDQ010000092.1 coordinate 1,631, forward strand.
CCGAAATTAAAACCGATAAGGTAATGCCCGAGCTTCGGGACTGTAGATTTATGGTGGCCTGCGACGTTACCAACCCCCTCTGCGGAGAGAAGGGCTGCAGCGCTGTCTTTGCTCCCCAAAAGGGTGCTGATCCCGAAATGATAAAGGATATGGACGCTTGGCTTAAAAACTACGCCGCCATCGCAAAGACCGTATCGGATAGGGCTGACGAAAACCTTCCCGGTGCGGGTGCCGCGGGCGGTCTCGGCTTCGCCTTTTCGGCCTTTTTAAACGCTGCACTTAAATCGGGGATCAAGATAGTTTTGGAAGAAACAAGACTCGAAGAATATATAAAGGATGCCGATATAGTCGTAACGGGGGAGGGAAGACTCGATTCTCAGACCGTTATGGGTAAGGCGCCTATCGGCGTGGCGGGTCTTGCTAAAAAATACGGTAAAAGGGTAATAGCCTTTTCGGGCTGTGTCACCGAGGATGCCGAGGTCATAAACGAGCACGGGATCGACGCCTTTTTCCCTATCCTTCGCGGAGTAGTGACCCTTGAAGAGGCCCTTGACCCCGAAAGTGCATATAAAAACCTGACCGCAACCGCCTATCAGGTATTCAGACTTATTATCTAAGGAGGTAAATATGAAACTTTCATTCCCTTTCGGTAAAGGCCGCCTGGACTATGAGTTCGGCGACGAGCTAAAGGCCGTTCTTACCTCCTCTATCGAGGAATATGAGCCCGAGCTTCGCGGCCGTGAGCTTATAAAAAACGCCCTTGAAAATCCCGTCGGCGGAGTAAGACTCTCCGAGCTTTCAAGGGGCAAGAAAAACATCGTAATAGTCGCTTCCGATCATACCCGTCCCGTTCCGAGCAGGGTGATTATGCCCGAAATGCTCAGCGAGATAAGACGCGGAAATCCCGACGCCGATATAACCATACTTATCGCGACGGGATGTCACAGAGGCACTACCAAGGACGAGCTTATCTCGAAATTCGGCGAAGAAATAGTCGAGAAGGAGAATATCTATATTCACGACTGCGATGAGACCGAAAAGCTCGTAAATATCGGAACTCTGCCCTCGGGCGGCGAATGTGTTATAAACAAAATTGCCATAGACGCCGATCTGCTCGTAGCCGAAGGCTTCATCGAGCCACACTTTTTTGCAGGCTATTCGGGGGGACGTAAGAGCGTGCTCCCGGGCGTTGCGGGAAGAGAGACCGTCCTCGCTAATCACTGCTCCGAATTTATCGCCCACGACAGAGCCCGAACGGGTATTTTAGAGGGAAATCCGATACATAAGGATATGCTCTGGGCGGCAAAGCAGGCAGGCCTTAAGTTTATCGTAAACGTGGTTTTAAACGGCGAAAAGGAGCCTATCTACGCCGTTGCGGGCGACCTTACCGAGGCTCACAAAAAGGGAACCGATTTTATTTCCTCCCTGTGCGGAGCTAAGGCGGTAACATCGGATATAGTTATCTCGACTAACGGCGGATACCCTCTGGATCAGAACGTCTATCAGGCGGTCAAGGGAATGACGGCGGCCGAGGCTACCGTAAAGGAAGGCGGCGTTATAATAATGCTTGCCTCTTCCGACGACGGTACCGGCGGCGATCATTTTTATCATCAGCTTGCCGACGAACCCGATATAAATAAAACTATGGATATCTTCCTTAGCCGAGGCCGAAACGAAACGGTGCCCGATCAGTGGCAGACGCAGATACTTCTTCGAATTCTTAAAAAAGCCAAGGTGATCTACGTTTCGAATATGCCCGACGGTACCGTTGAGGCCATGCATATGATCCCTGCTCACTCGCTGGATGAGGCGATGAGTAAGGCGGGAGAGATTCTCGGAAACCAAAACGCAACCGTTACCGCCATACCCGACGGAGTTGCGGTAGTCGTTCAATAATAATTTGAAAAGAGGAAACGAATATGGTAAAACACATTATTCTTTGGAAGCTTAAGGACGAGGCCAATACCGCCGAGGTAAAGGCAGGAATAAAGCAGGGCCTTGAGGGACTTATGGGAAAAATTCCCGGTCTTGTGGAGATCAAGGTGCAGACTACCTGTTTAGATAGCTCAAACGTCGACGTAATGCTTTATTCGGTGTTCGAATCTGCCGAAGCACTTAAGGGCTATTCGGTTCACCCCGCTCACGTTGAGGTCGCCGACACCAAGGTCCGTCCCTTCACCGCCACCCGCTCCTGCATCGATTTTGAAGAATGATTTAATACGAATAAAAAACTAACGGCAACGATCGTAAATCGTAGCCGCTTTTCTTATATAAGACTGTTTATATATTTAAGTCCTGCCTTGATGGAATACTCACAGTCCTCAAGTCCTTCGAACTCTAGGGTAAGATATCCGTCGTAGCCTGCTCTCTTTAAGGCCTTAACACACTGCCTGATGGGAACTGCTCCGTGACCCGCTATGGTGCCTCTTATGTAGTTTCCTGCTCTCGTATGAATAAATCCTTCGCCGGGGAGGTCCTCGGTGCCGGGCTTGAATATAAAGTCCTTAACGTGGGCGTTAAAGGCATAGGGAGCGCAGCGGCTTACCGCCGATGCAGGGTCCTCGTCAACACAGAGGAAGTTTCCCATATCGACCTGAAGTCCGAAGTTGTCGCGCTCTGCCGCGTTTACAAGGGCGACGACCCTTTCGCTGTCCTGACTGAAAAATCCGTGATTTTCGGTGCAGGTGCGAATGCCGATTTTTTCAGCGTAGTCGGTAATGACTCTTATTGCCTTAACGAAAGAGGGAATAAGGTTTGTAAAGCCCATATATCCCTTGGGATGTGAAAATGTAATATCGTGACGCATAAGTGGTGCGCCCAGAGCCTTTGCCACGTCTGCTTTTCGGCAAATACGCTCGATTTCCTTGTCTAACTCTTCGTCGCTATCGCGAAGCAGATTGGCGCCTATGGAATAACCCGAAATTTCGATTCCAACACGCTTGGCCTCGGCACAAAGTTCATTTGCAAACTCAAGCTCGGTTTTGCCTTCGGGAACGATTAAATCGGTAAATTCTATTGCGTCAAAGCCGTATTCTTTAGCAAGAGCAATAACCGAAAAATGCGTGCAGATTCCGTCGTTTATAAATTTTTGAAAACTGTATGAAGAGACAGAAGTTTTCATATAATCACCTCGTATGTTTTATAATGGTTAATGAAAGTCGAAACTTATAAGTTTCGACATAAAATCTTTGATTTTATGACAAATTTCCAAAGAAAATTTGTCATTACCCATTGCAATGAGTGTCGTGCAAAATTAAATACCACAATTTAATTTTGCCAAAGCCACTTGAAAAGTGGCTTGTCGAAGCGCTTTCAGCGTTTCGACAAACAACAATCATTATAACTAAAATATAACTTAAATAAGATTTAAAGTCAAGGCTAAATTACTTGAAAAAACAAACAAATTATAATATAATCTAGTTACTAAGAAAGGACGTGTCATTATGATTATCACCCACGATTTTCACATTCATACCCATCTTTCTCTCTGCGCCGATAAGTCGGCGACCGCTGAGGCTTATGCCAAGAGCTTTAAGGAGCAGGGGATTAAAAAGGCAGGCTTTTCCGATCATTTTTGGGACGATACCTACGAAAACTCCCACGCCTATCTGCTCGACAATACGGGTCAGCACGATCCTAAGGGTTTTTATATTCCCCAAAACTATGAATATCTCTGTCAGTTAAAGCCCGAGCTCGAAGCTGTGGATTTCGGCGATACCGAGATATTCTTCGGCTGTGAGACCGATTACGACCCCGTAAACCGCCGCCCCGCTATCTCCTGCGAAACGGCTGAAAAGTTCGACTTCGTGCTTATGCCAAACTCTCATACCCATATGATTATGCCTATCGAATACTACGAGCCCAAAGAGCGACATATCGACTATATGATTCAGATATATGAGGATACCTTAAACAGCGACGTGGCAAAATACATAACCTCTATGGCGCATCCTTTTGAAGCGGTTTGTTGTCTTTACGACCGTTATATCCTTATGAAAATGATCTCGGACGATACCTATAAACGCCTTTTCTCCAAAACTGCCGAAAAGGGAATTGCGATCGAGGTAAACGTTTCGTGTATGAAGGGAAAAACTCCCGAGGAGATCGCAGAACTCGAAGAAATGCGTCTTTATAGAATAGCCAAGGAGGAGGGCTGTCTCTTCACCTTCGGAAGCGACTCCCACGACGACCTCTCTCATAAATACTATTCTAACGCAACCCTTGTTGCCAACCTTTTAAATCTTACCGAAAACGACCTTCATCCCTTGGTAAGGTAGCAGAAACTTGTATGGCGCTGCGAGACCCTCGACGCGCCGTGAGATATCTGAAATTTTGTAAAAGCAAAAAGAACTCCTTTCAGGGACTTTTGTTTATTATCATATCATTGCTTTAAAGGATAAAGCGGATAATGATTTTATAATAAAAGTATTGGAATAACATAAATTTTTAATTGTTTATTTAACTTGACTTTGTAGTTTTTGTATGCTAATATTTGCTTTACGATAGTTTTAGGAGAGTATGTATTATGCGAGGAAAATGGATATGCACAGAACAAAAGGTGCAAACACCTTTATTCGTAAAAAAGTTCAACCTACACAATGCCAAAACCGTTAAAATTGATATTTCGGGTCTTGGTTATTTCGTTTTGCTGGTAAACGGGAAAAGGGTAAGCACCCCGTTTGTTCCCGCACAGACCGACTATATGAAAAGGGATACCTCTATTTTCGCTTACCCCATTTTTGATACCTTCACACACAAAATTTTCTACCTTAGTTACGATATTACAAAATACATCCACGAGGGCGAAAACGAAATAAACGTAATCGTCGGTAACGGTTGGTTCAGGCAACCATACCGCATCGCAGAGGGTTACACTTCTTATAGTGATTTAGTTTGCACCGCGTTTGATATAAATATTTCGGACGAGTTGGGCCATCGCACGGTTTCGAGCGATGGCAGCGAACTTGCTTTCGTGTATCCTATTCTGGAAAGCAACCTGTTCACAGGCGAAACTGTTGACACACGTATGTTTTTAAAGGAATTGCCAAGAGCTGAAACCATGCTTTTCGATGGCACACTTTTGGGTGAACTTGTACTGCAGGAGTGCCCCTTTGACCGGGTTATTCGCACGATAAAGCCGAAACATATCGGCGGCGGTATGTTTGACCTTGGCGAAAACATAAGTGGTAGGGTTTACATAAAAGGCAAGGGTGAAAGCGGCAATATAATTAAAGTTGTTCACGCCGAAGAAATAAAGGACGACGATCTGTTCCTCGTTACCACGGGTGCAGATTATACGGGTAGCAACGGCCAGCTTCAAATTCAGGCGGATACTTATATACTTAACGGTGAAACCGTAGAACTCTATCCCGAATTTGTATTTCACGGGTTCAGATATTTTAAAATCGAGGGCGAAATTGAAATTGAGGAGTTGCGTGCAGAGGTTATACATACCGACCTACCTCAAACGGCATCCTTCACCTGTGATAACGAGATTATAAATTGGACCTATGACGCTTTTATTCGTGGATACCTTGACAATATGCATGGTTGCGTACCTTCTGACTGCCCACACCGCGAGCGCCTTGGTTACACGGGCGATGGACAGCTTGTTAGCATGTCAGGTATGCTTACCTTTGATTCTAAACTTGCTTACAAAAAGTGGATAGAAGATATTTTCGAGTGTCAATGTAAAGTTTCGGGTCATGTTCAACATTCAGCGCCCTTCATGGGCGGAGGCGGTGGTCCTGGCGGTTGGGGCTCAGCCATTGTGTTTGTGCCGTATAACTACTATAACGTTTACGGCGATAGCGAAATGCTTAAAATCGCCTACCCTAAAATGCTGGAATGGTTAAAATATATGCAAGCTCACTGTGAAAATGGTCTGCTTGTGCGTGAAGAAGAGGGCGGTTGGTGTTTAGGCGAGTGGTTGGCGCCACCAAAAACAGAAATTGACCAACACTTTGTAAACACGTGTTGTATGGTAAAATCTATACTGATTATGGCAGATATTGCCGACAAGCTTGGTCTTGATGATGGTGAAATGTTAAGAACGACCGCTAAAACGCACAAGAAAGCGCTATATGATAACTATTATAAAAACGGTAGTTATCTGGATGGACTTCAAGGTGCAGATGCACTCGCCTTATGGGCAGAACTTTTGGGCGACGGAATAGAAGAATCGCTAATAAAACACTATGAAGAACGCAACACCTTTGATACCGGTTTTATTGGTACCGGAATACTTTGTAATATGCTGTTCTCCATTGGTAGAGGCGATCTTGCTATCAAACTGATTGGTTCTGATGATACCGAAATAGGCTTTAATGCTATGCGGTTAAACAACGCCACCACCATTTACGAACACCTATGTGTAGACGAGGCAAGCCACAACCACCCCGCCTTTGCGGGATGTTTACATACCCTTTATACCGGTCTCATGGGCATTAAACTTTCGGGTGGAAAAGCGGTTATTATGCCTTGTATTGACTCCGGACTTCGCGAGTTTTCGGGTAGTGTAAAACTCGAAAGCGGCAAGGTTGCGGTGAGTTTGAAAGGAAATGTCCTTACTATATATACTGAAACACCCACACAGGTAATTATAAAAGGTGAAAGTTTCGTTACGCAAGAAGGTACAAACACCTACTATATTTAAGCCATGCGATAAAGGTTGTACAATAAAGGACAGTAAAAAGCTGTGTGGAATTTCCACACAGCTTTTAATTTTGTCTCATACCTTGACAAGCAGGGAAAATGTACGGCATTTTCCACTTGTTATGGTAGCCTAAAATCCTTTAAATCTTATACTATTTTAAGGATGTTTATCTTTTCTTTTTTGTTGCAATAAAGCCGTATATTTGATATAATATTTTAATAATACTTATTTTTAAGGCAGGTGAGAAAAATGCAGTTTAAACGTTGGACGGTAAATCCTATTGATAAGGTCTTGGCGGCAGAGCTTGCCGAGGAGTGCGATATTGATACCTTCGTTGCCCTTATAGCTTCGGGCAGAGGCTATACCGACCCTTACGAGCTGTCTGAATTTCTCACCGACGAGGTAATGCTTGCCGACCCTTACGAGCTTAAGGATATCGAAAAGGCCGCCGAAATAATTAACGAAGCGGTATGGAACGAAGAAAAAATTGCCGTTTTCGGCGACTACGACGTAGACGGCGTTACCGCCACCGCCCTTATGTACAGTTATCTTAAAAACCGCGGCGCAAGGGTATCGTATTTTATTCCCGACCGCGAAAAGGACGGCTACGGTATAAATATGTCGGCTATCGACCGCATTAAAAATGAAAATTTCGACCTTATTGTTACCGTAGATAATGGAATTGCCGCTCACCGCGAGGTCGGTTATGCCAAAAGCCTCGGTATGAAGGTCGTGGTCACCGATCATCACCTTCCCGGAGGCGAGCTTCCCGAGGCCGACGCCGTCGTGGATCCCCACCGTCCCGACGATATAAGCGAATTTAAGGATATCTGCGGAGTTTTCGTGGCTTTTAAGGTAGTCTGCGCCGCCGAAGGCCGTTCTCCCGAGGAAATGCTGTCCGATTACGGCGACCTCGTGGCCCTTGGTACCGTTGCCGACGTTATGCCTCTTGTAAATGAGAACAGAACGGTGGTAAGAGAAGGCCTAAACCTTATTGAGAGCGGAAACCGAAGAGGCCTTACCGCCCTTTGCCGTGCCGCCGCAATAGAAGACGGCGCTCTTACCGCTTCCCGTCTGGCTTTCGGAATTGCCCCGAGAATAAACGCCGCAGGAAGAATGGGGGATGCGAGCCGCGCCTGTGAACTGCTTCTTACCGACGACGATGAGGTGGCCGAGGGCCTTTCCTCGGTGCTTAACAACGAGAATATCCGCCGTCAGGGAATAGAAAAGCAGATATTTGCCGAGGCGGCGAAGACCGTCGACAAAAAAGGCTATAAGCATAACCGCGTTATAGTCGTTTCGGGCGAGGGTTGGCACTGCGGAGTTATCGGTATCGTCGCCGCACGCATTTCCGAAAAATACGGCCGTCCCGCAATAGTTTTGTCGGTAGAAAACGGTATTGCAAACGGTTCCTGCAGAAGCATCAAGGGCTTTTCGATCTACGACGCCCTCTGCGACTGCTCCTATCTGCTTTCGAAATTCGGAGGTCACGAAATGGCCGCAGGCGTGACCCTTGACGAGTCGCTTATCGACTCTTTCAGACGCGCCGTTAACGAGTACGCCGCCCGATTCCCTCTGCCTTTATCGGAAGTCAGACTCGACTGCAAGCTTAATCCTGCCGCCCTTTCGGTAGATTTAGCCGAGTCTGTAAAGCAGCTTGAACCCTTCGGTACGGGAAATCCCGTTCCTCTTTTCGGAATTTTCGGGGTTACCGTCGATAAGCTCTCCCCCGTAGGAAACGGAAAGCACCTTCGCCTTACCTTTAAAAAAGGCGAGACGACCTTTCCCGCAATGCTTTTCGGAACGTCTGTAGCCGCCTTCCCTTACGGGGTGGGCGAAAGGGTGGATATCGCCGTAACGGTCGATACTAATTTCTACGGCGGAAACCTGAACCTTACCGTTTCCCTTAAGGATGTAAGACCCTCGGGAATAAACGAAGAGGATATTGTCGACGATATTGCCCTCTACGAGGACTTCAAATCGGGGAATAATAAAAACTACGCCGATATAACTCCTAACCGCGAGGAAATAGGGGTCGTTTATAAATTTCTTTTAAAAACTCCCGCTTCTACCGATAGAATAGTAGCCGCGAATATAAATACGGTAGGCTACGCGAAGGCTCTTATTGCCGCCGAGGCTCTCTGTGAGCTGAAGCTTTGCTCGGTCTTCGATAACGAAGGCGTGCCCGTAATAAAGGTCACGAATACGGGAGCCAAGGTAAATCTTAATGATGCCAACATTCTTAAAAAACTAAGGGGTGAGATCTAATGGTATTAGAGCCCAAATACGAAAAAAATTATGAGCATCTTGAATCTCTTATTAAGCAGCAGGGCGGGGAATACGACCTCGACCTTATTCGTCGCGCCTTCGAGCTTTGCGTCGGTGCCCATAAGGGTCAGTACCGTAAGAGTAAGGAAGAATTTTATTTTCATCCCTTCAGCGTTGCGAAGATAATAGTCGGCCTCGGTATGGACTCTGAGTCTATCGCCGCCGCCCTGCTTCACGATGTCGTCGAGGATACCGAAACCGAGCTCGAGCAGATAAAGTCGATGTTCGGCGCCGACGTTGCTCTTATTGTCGACGGCGTTACAAAGATCGGACGAATTCAGTATATCTCCCGCGAGCAGCAGCAGGCCGAATCCCTTCGAAAAATGCTTATCGCGATGGGTAAGGATATCCGCGTTATAATAATAAAGCTGGCCGACCGTCTTCACAATATGCGAACCATCGATTCTATGCCCGATCAGAAGCAGAGGGATAAAGCCCTCGAGACCATCGAGGTCTACGCCCCTATTGCGCACCGACTCGGTATCCGTCCCATAAAAGACGAGCTTGAAGACCTCGCTATAAAGCACCTTGATCCAATCGCGTATCACGAGATAGAGGGTCTCCTTTCGTCCAAGCAGGACTTCAGAGAAAGCACCTTTAAAATAATTCGCGAGCGTATTGAAGAGCGTCTTAAAAACGATATGCCGGGGGTAAATTTCGTACTGCAGTCCCGTGTTAAATCGGTTCCGGGAATCTACCGTAAAATGTTTATTCAGGGCAAGGATTTCGACGAGATCTACGATGTTTACGCCCTGCGTATAATTACCGATACCGTAAACGACTGTTATAACGTCCTCGGTATTATGCACGATATGTTCCGTCCTATCCCTAACCGCTTTAAGGACTATATCTCTACCCCTAAGCCCAATATGTATCAGTCCCTTCATACTACCGTTATCGGCCGTCAGGCAGTACCCTTCGAGATTCAAATAAGAACCTTCGATATGCATCACACCGCCGAGTTCGGTATAGCCGCTCACTGGAAATACAAAGAAGGAATAACGACTACCAATAAGCGTATGGAGGACCGACTCTCCTGGATTCGTCAGATACTCGAGGCCGAGGAGGATACGGGCGACCTTATAAGAACGATAAAGATCGACCTTTCTCAGGAGGACGTATTTGCCGTTACTCCCAAGGGTGACGTTATAAATCTTCCCGCAGGCTCAACCGTTATCGACTTCGCCTTCGCGATACATTCTGCGGTAGGAGTTAAAATGATCGGCGCCAAGGTCGACGGAAAGATAGTTCAGATAAACCACGTCGTAAAAACGGGCGAGGTCATCGAGATCCTCACCACAAACGCCGCAGGCCACGGCCCCTCCCGCGACTGGCTGAATATTGCGGTTACCTCTTCCGCAAAGGCCAAGATCCGTTCTTGGTTTAAAAAGGAAAGAAGAGAAGAAAATATCGAAACGGGACGAACTGCCCTTGAAACAGAGCTTAGACGAAACTCTATCGTTCTTCCCGAAAAGGAAATGAAGGAGTTTCTTGACGAGGCCGCCAGAAAGCAGAAATGCGCAAACATCGATGAGCTTTACGCCGCTATAGGCTACGGCGGGATCTTCCTCGAAAAGATAGTTCCGAAGCTTAAGGAGGACTATCAGAAGCTTATTAAAGCCGAAACGCCGCCTACCGCCGAGGAGTATATCAAGAAGCATATCGTCCGTTCCCCCGAGGGAGTTATCGTCGAGGGTATCGACAACTGCCTCGTTAAGCTTTCAAAATGCTGCGCACCTCTTCCGGGCGATTCCATAATCGGCTTTATTACCCGCGGTCACGGTGTTTCTATCCATAAGCGGGACTGCGTTAACGTCCCCGTAAACATCGCAAATGCCGCCGAGCCTAACCGCTGGATAAAATCCTACTGGGCCGAATCGGAGCTCGAACGCTCAAGCTTCACCGCCTCGCTTCAGATAAACGCTCTCGACCGCGACGGACTTTTGGCCGACGTTACAAACGTGCTTTTCAATATGCACGTTAACCTTCACGCCGTAAATGCCCGAGCCGTAAAGGGAGGGCACTGCCTTATAAGCGTAACGGTGGCTACCGCGGGCCTCGAGCATTTAAGGAGTATTATCGAACGTCTTCAAAAACTCAGCGGCGTTTATACCGTAGAAAGGGTCAACGGATAATGAAAGCAGTAGTTCAGCGCGTAGCCTCTGCCGCTGTAAAGGCAGAGGGAAATACCGTCGGCGAGATAAAAAAGGCCTTCTCGTCCTTTTGGGTGTTACGAAGGAAGATACCGAGGAGGATGCGCAGATACTTGCCAAAAAGATGGCGAGCCTGCGTATCTTTACCGACGAAAACGGTAAAATGAACCTTTCGGTAAAGGATATCGGGGGAAGTGCTCTCGTTATCTCAAACTTTACCCTTTGCGCCGATGTAAGGAAGGGGACCCGTCCCTCTTTCGACCCCGCTATGCCGCCTGCGGAGGCCGACCGCCTTTACGAATATTTCTGCAAACTGCTTTCCGAGCAGGAGGCAGTAGCCGTAGAAACGGGGGTTTTCGGCGCCGAAATGAAGGTAAGTCTTTTAAACGACGGACCGGTTACCCTAACTTTAGATTCTACCCTTTGGAGAAAATAAATGGAGATTCAAACCCTGTATTTTGGCGGAAACGAGGCCAATTGTTACCTTGTTTTGACCGATTCTGCCGCCCTTGTTATAGATCCTGCCGCCCCCTTTGCCGAGGCTCAGCGCTTCCTTAGCGAAAACAGCGATAAGGAGCGTCTTATTCTCCTGACGCATTTTCATTTCGATCATATCTTAGGTGCCGGAGAGCTAAGAGATAAATTCGGCGCTAAAATAGTTATCGAAGCTATGGACGAGGTCGGACTTTATAACGACCGCTTTAGTCTTTCTGCTCTTGTAGGCCTTTCGCAGGAGCCCTTTTATGCCGACGTAAGGGTAGAAGATGGGGATATCATCGACCTTGGCGAGGATAAGATCGAGGTGCTTTATACCCCCGGTCATACCGCAGGCTCGGTCTGCTACAGACTTGGCGAAAACCTCTTTACCGGAGACACCCTTTTCGAGTATTCGGTAGGCCGTACCGATTTTCCTACGGGAGACAGTGCCGCTCTGACAGAGTCCTTAAAGCGTCTTGCCGAAATCGAAGAAAACCTTATTCTTTATCCCGGTCACGGCGACTCTACTACCCTCTTAAAGGAAAAACTGCATAACCCTTATATGCAGGATCTAAGTGATTATATATGAACCTTTGTAACGTAGATCACGGCTTTAATTACGAGCTTGAAAAGCTCTGCCGTATTTTTTTACCCCATGAAAAAATAAATATACTAAACCGTATCGAAAAGGCCGAGACCTACGCCGTAACGACCCTTCTGCAGGGTAGAGCGGAGGCCGAGCTTTATTTCGGCGGAAGGGCCTATACCGAAGCGGAAGTTCTTTCGGACGGCGACCCTAAGACCGCCGAGCTGGGTCTTGCGACCTGCCTTTTCAGGTGCTTTACCGCGGCTACCGGCTATACTCCCGAATGGGGACTTTTGACGGGTGTGCGTCCCGCGAAGCTCTACTCCCGTATGTGTGAAAGGGAGGGGAGAGAGGCTACCGAGCGCTATTTTGCCGAGAGACTTTTCGTCAGCGAGGAAAAAATAAGCCTCTGCCGAGACTCTTCGGCTCCCGAGCAGGCGATAACCGCCGAAAACAGCCGAAATTCCTATAGCCTCTACGTCTCAATACCCTTTTGCCCGAGCCGTTGCTCCTATTGCTCCTTCGTTTCTCATTCGGTAGATAAAGCAGGAAAGCTTATTGACGACTATCTTCCGCTCCTTTGTAAAGAGCTTGCCGAAACGGCAAAGATCGCCGACAAGATAGGTCTTAAGCTCGAAACGGTCTATATCGGCGGCGGCACGCCCGTAGCCCTGTCGGCAAAGGGACTCGAGACTCTTATGACCGCTGTTTCGGAGAATTTCGACCTTAGCGGCATCCGCGAATATACCGTAGAAGCGGGTCGTCCCGATGCAATAGATGCCGATAAGCTTATGGCTGTAAAGAAGGGCGGCGCTACGAGAATAAGCGTCAATCCGCAGACTATGAACGACTCTGTTTTGGAGGCTATCGGAAGAAAGCATACCGCGAAGCAGACCGTAGAGGCCTTCGATCTCGCAAGGAAGCTCGGCTTCGATAATATAAATATGGACCTTATCGCAGGTCTTCCTACCGATACCGCCGAAAGCTTTAAAAATACCCTCGATATTCTTTTAGAGCTCGACCCCGAAAGTATAACCGTTCATTCCCTTTCGGTGAAAAAGGCCGCAACCATCTCTACTACGGGAGCTCTTCCCGAAATAGAGACGGGGGCTATCGCCTCGGAAATGGTGCGCCACGCCCGAAAGACCTTGACCGACCGAGGAATAGTTCCGTATTATATGTACCGTCAGAGTAAAACGGTAGGAAATCTCGAAAACGTCGGCTACGCAAAGCGCGGCTATGAGGGGCTTTATAACGTCTACATAATGGACGAGACCCATACCATTCTTGCCTGCGGAGCCTCTGCCGTTACCAAGCTTCGCGAGCCCGGGGGCGACTATATCGAGCGAATATTCAACTTCAAATATCCGTATGAATATATAAACCGCTTCGACGAGCTTATAGAGCGTAAGAAAGGAATTTTCGACTTCTATGATAAATACGGTATCTGAGATAAATTACAGGCTTAATACCGACCCCGCGGCTTTTATAGCCGAGTGCGACAAAGAATACCGCTCGAAAATAAAGGCGGTCGCCGCCTATATTTCGGATAACAGACACATAAGGCTTATCTCTATCGCAGGTCCTTCGGGGGCGGGGAAAACGACTACCGCGAACATTCTTTGCGCTATGCTTGAAGAGATCGGTATCGATACCCTCGTGGTGTCGTTGGACGATTTTTACTACTCCCGAGATATCGTCGATCTGGGAAAGGTCGACCCCGAATCGGTCGAGGCCCTTAATACCGAACTGCTTCACGACTGCGTCACCGAGCTTCTGGAAAAGGGCGCCGCAAGGCTTCCGATATACGATTTTAAAAGCGGAACCTCACATAAAAACGCAAAGCCTACCGATCTTAAAGAGTACGGAATTCTTATTCTGGAGGGAATTCACGGCCTTAACCCCGTAATAACCGAGGCCCTGCCGAAGGACCGTCTTCTAAAGCTTTATATAAGCGCCTATACCCCTTTTGAAAACGAAAAAGGTGAGGTAGTTCTTACGGGAAGAAAGCTTCGCCTCGTGCGAAGAAGTCTTCGTGACCGAAGGTTTCGGAATTCCGATATTCTGAGGACTCTGAGCTTCTGGGGCGGGGTGGTAGAGGCGGAGGATAGATTTCTTTACGGATTTATAAGGTATGCCGACTTTCATATTCATACGATGCACGCCTTCGAGCCCGCTCTCTATAGGGACGAATTTATCGAAATGGTAAAAGCTCTCGGCAAAGCTCATCCCTTTTACGAATACGTAAGCCTTATATGCCTCGGCCTGTCGGTCTTTACGAATTTAAGTCCGACTCTTATCCCCGAAAACTCCCTTATACGCGAATTTATAGGGTCTTGAAAAGACGGCGAGGCTGTGCTAAACTTAATATAATAAATAATTTCGGAGAAAGTATAATGAATCTTGATAACATTCTGTCAAAAGCAAAAGATGTTTTCGAATTGGCTTATAAAAAAGCAGGCAGTGCCTACCGCGCGGGAAGGCATAAGCTTGATATAACCGCTATCGAAGCAAAGCTCGCTAAGGACTATGAGGCCCTTGGCAGGGTCTGCTTTGAGGCTATGTCCGAGGGAGATGCACTTCCGCCCAAAAAGGCGGAATCCATTATCGCCGATATAAATAAAAAGCTTATTCTTCTTGAGGAAACGAAAAAGAATCCCCCGAAGGATAATAAAGCAGATAACGAGGAATGATATGAAAAACGAACTTAAGGTCGGAATAGTTATTGCCGATTCCGACGAATACGCGCCGATAAAGGAAAGAATTACCGAGCTTAATGCGAAGGAAGCGAATTTTTATTCCCGAGAAGGACTGTCCTTTGAATTAAAGGAAGACGCAAAAACCGTAAAGGCTCATATCGTAAACTGCGGAGTAGGTATGGTAAACGCCGCCACGGTCACGACCGCTCTTTGTGCCGAGGGCTGTGAGGTCATCCTTAACGCGGGCCTTTCGGGCGGAATAAGCGGAATTGCCCGCGGTGAGCTTATGCTCGCCACCGACTGTATTGAGCACGACTTCGACCTGACCCCTCTCGGCTATAAGCTTTGTCAGAAGCCGGGTCAGGAATATATCTACCGCGCCGACGAGCGTCTGCTCGGTCTCCTCGGAGATACCTTTAAGGGTATCAAAAAAGGGGTCGCCGTAAGCGGAGACAGCTTCATTTCGGATAGTGTTAAAAAGGAGTTTTTAAAGACCGAATTCGGCGCTATGTCCTGCGATATGGAAACGGCCGCGATAGCCTACGTCTGCGCCCTTACGTCTACACCCTTTGCTACTATCCGACGGATTTCCGACGACGCGGGAGACGACGCAAAAACCGCCTATACCGAGATGAATCCCGTAAAAGAAGCCCTTCTTATCGATCTTATGCTCGACTCTTTAAGGGTCTTGTTTAAAGAAAAAACCTTGTGGAAATAGCGTTTTTTTTGCTTAAAATAGCCAAAAATGACCTTGGAAATTTGACTTTTAGGACAATATTTGAAGCATTCAACAAAAAAACAGTTGATTTTAGGAGCAAAATATGGTAAAAATAATAGCAGAGGGAAAAGACGGAAGGTATTCTGCCACTCAGCTTCTCGAAATTATGGAAGCCCTCAGAAGCCCCGACGGTTGCCCTTGGGATAGGGAACAGACACATCAGAGCATCCGAAACGACGCTATCGAAGAGATCTACGAGGTAGCCGACGCGATAGATAGTTTTGATAAGGATGCCTTGTGCGAGGAATTGGGCGACGTGCTTTTGCAGGTCGTTTTTCACGCGCAAATAGCCCGCGAAAACGGAGACTTTACCTTTGAAGACGTTGTCGACGGTATCTGTAAAAAGCTGATACTTCGTCATCCGCACGTTTTCGGTGAGGAGAATATCGAAACCTCCTCTGCCGTCCTCGACCGCTGGGAAGCGATAAAGAAGCAGGAGAAGCATCAGGAAACTGCTTCCGAAACTCTAAGAAGCGTACCGAAAGCCTTTCCCGCCCTTATGCGAGCCGCAAAGGTTCAAAAACGCGCGGGTAAAGCGGGCGCAGTTCTCGAAGACCCGATAAAGAGCGGCGAACTTTTAAAAGCTGCGGACGAGCTTAGAAGCGCCGACTCCGAAGCGGAAAGATTTGCCGCATACGGAAAGCTTCTTTTCCTCTCTGCAGGAATTCAGAATTCCCTTAAAATAAACGCCGAGGAGGCTCTGGCCGCCGCCACCGACTCCTATATTTCCGATTTCGAAGAAAAAGAGAAAAAAGGAGCTTTTTAATTCACCACGCATTCTGACGGTTAATTCCGTTTGAAATATTTTTTGGAGGTAATCTATAATGAACAAAACCGAATTAGTTGCTGCTATTGCTGAAAAAGCAGGTATTTCTAAGAAGGACGCAGATGCTGCTGTTGCTGCATTCGTAGCTACCGTTACCGATGCTATGAAGGCCGGAGACAAGGTTGCTCTCGTTGGCTTCGGAACCTTTGAGGCTCGTGAGCGCGCCGCTCGTACCGGCGTTAACCCCAAGACCAAAGAGACCATTCAGATCGCAGCTACCAAGGTTCCCGCTTTCAAGGCAGGACAGGCTCTTAAGAACGCTGTTGCAAAATAATTTTAACAGATTAAAAGCCGCTCGGAGCTTCTGGGCGGCTTGTTCTTTTTAGGAGATATTTAATGAGATTAGATAAATTTTTAAAGGTGTCCCGTATAATCAAACGCCGTACCGTCGCCAACGAGGCCTGCGACGCGGGAAGAGTATCGGTAAACGGTCGGCCCGTAAAGGCCTCCTATGACGTAAAGGTAGGAGACCTGCTCGAAATAGCCTTCGGAAGCCGAACCGTAAAGGCCGAGGTCTTAAACGTCGCCGAGGTAATAAAAAAGGACGAAGCCCCTCTGCTTTATAGAATAATCGAAGAGTAATATCACACCGCCCGACTTAATATATTTTAAGCAGGTGGTGTTTTTATGTCCGAAGAGAGAAACGGTGCTATGCATAATCTTATATGTCAGCAGCGAAAAAAGATAAATATGAGCGGAATAAGGGAGGTAAAGGTCTTCGACGAGGAGTCGGTGACTCTGGATACCGTAGAAGGGCTTCTTACCGTAAAGGGCGAAAATCTCGTTATCGATTCCTTCAGCGCGACCAGCGGCGAGCTCTTTATGCAGGGGGATATCTACGCATTCGTATATTCCTCCGACGGGGGAGGTAAGGGCTTTATCCGAAAGCTTTTAAAATAAGGTATGTGGGAAATAGATTTTGCCTCTCAGATATTTTCGTTTTTAAAAAGCATTATCCTCGGAGGGGTGTACGGTCTTATATACGATCTTTTTCGAATCCCCGTCCGAAAACGGGAGGCGTCGGCCGTTTTTGTATTTGCCGTTGACCTTCTGTTTTTTGCCTTTATTGCCGTAATAAATTTTTGCTTTCTCTTAACCGTTACCAACGGAGAGGTGAGAGGATATCTGCTGCTCGGAACGGCCTTGGGCTTTCTTTTGTATAAAAAGATCCTTTCTCCCGTTTTTGCGGTTGCGGCGGCGCTGGCGTTTAGGCCGTTTAAAGCTCTTTATTCCCTTTTAAAAAAGGGGATGGGGGCGGTTTTTTCGCCGCTGATGACCTTTTTTTCGAAAAACATTAAAAAAATAACCAAAATTATAAAAAAATTATTAAAAAAGGGTTGAAAAAAAGCCAACGTATAGTGTATACTAAAGAAAACTGTCCTAAGGGTCAAGGAAAGGAACGGAAAATGAGAAAAAGTATACTTTTAAGCCTCCTTATAGTGGTCTTTTGCGGTTATATGGTTTTTTCTCTTTCGGGTCTTTTCGGCGAGCTTAGCGCGAAGAAAGACGAAAAGGCGGGCTACGATTCCGAAATTTCCGAAACCGAAGACAGGATTGCCGAAAAAGGCGACTCCGCGGGTAATATTACCGCCGAGGACTTTGAAGGCAAGGATGTTGAGGAGCTTCTCGAAAACGAGGATATCAAGGACCTTTTCGAGCAGGAGCTCTACGATCAGGGCTACGGCTATCCCGGCGACGTAGTTTTTGAGGATATTTCGGGAAGTTAGTTTTTGCGGCAGTTTAACGGTCATTTTCGAGGAGGAGCAAACCCCAATGCAGCTCGCAGCAGGCGACATCGTCGAAGGAAAAATCACAGCAGTTAAAGATTACGGAGTATTTGTCGACCTTGGTGAAGGAAAATCAGGTATGGTACATATTTCCGAAATCGCCTACACTTACGTCAGCGAGATCCGTGATTTCGTTAAAGAAAACGATAGCGTAAAGCTAAAGGTTCTTTCGGTATCCGACGACGGAAAAATAAGCCTCAGCATAAAGCAGGCGCAGCCTAAAGAGGCTGACGCTCAAAGACCCGAGCGCCGCGAAAAAAAGCCCTATGCTCCAAAGGCTCCCGCTCCCGACGGTTCCTACGTCTGGACCGCGAAGAAGAGCGAGTCTACCTCTTTTGAAGATATGATGAGCAAGTTTAAGGCGACGAGCGATGAAAAATTTTCTGACCTTAAGCGTAAAAACCCCGACGCCAAGCGCAGGGGACGCGGATCAAAATAATAAAACCGCAGGCGGACCAAATCGGCGTTCCGCCTATTTTTTTTAGAAGGATAACCATGATAAGAGAAATTTCCGTAAAAACGATTGAAGCCGCCGTGTGCGAGCTTTCAATATCTGCAAATAAGCGTCTTACCTCGGATATTATCGGCCGTATCGAAGAGGCTAAAGCGACCGAGACCCTGCCGCTTGCGAGATCGGTTATGACCGATATCCGCGATAATATCGATGCCGCTGAAAGGCTGGATATCCCCGTTTGTCAGGATACGGGTATGGCTGTGATCTTTGCCGAGATAGGGCAGGACGTGCATATCGTCGGAGGAAGCTTTGAGGCGGCCGTAAACGAAGGGGTGCGTCAGGGCTACGAAAAAGGTCTGCTTAGAAAATCGGTGGTAAAGGACCCCTTGAACCGAGTCAATACGGGGGATAATACTCCCGCGATAATACACGTCAAGATGGCCCAAGGCGATAAAATAAAGCTGACGGTAGCGCCTAAGGGCTTCGGAAGCGAGAATATGAGCGGCGTCGCAATGCTTACCCCTGCCGCGGGCAGAGAGGGCGTTATAAGAGCTGTAGTCGATATCGTTAAGAAGGCGGGAAGCAACCCTTGCCCTCCGATGGTCGTGGGCGTGGGTATCGGAGGCGATTTTGAGCAGTGTGCCCTGCTTTCCAAGACCGCCCTCTGCAGAAGCACCGACCTAAGAAATCCCGACCCGTTCTATGCCGAGCTTGAAAAGGAGCTTTTAAAAGAAATCAACCTTTTGGACATCGGACCGCAGGGCTTCGGCGGAATAACTACCGCCCTTGCCGTTAATATCGAAACCGCACCGACACATATTGCGGGTCTTCCCGTAGCCGTTAATATCGGCTGTCACGTGACCCGCCACGCAACTACTGTAATCTGACGGAGATAAAAAATGACGAAACTTAAATATACCGCCCCCTGCCTTTTCGGAGTAGAAGGAATTGCCGCTTTTGAGCTTGAGCGTATGGGCGCGGAAAATGTAAAGGCCGAAAACGGACGTGTAAACTTTGAGGGCGACCTTAATATGTTGGCCCGCGCAAACATAAATTCCCGCTACTGCGAACGAATCTGTATAAACGCAGGGGAATTCGAGGCCGAGAGCTTTGAGGAGCTTTTTCAGAACGTTAAGGCTATCCCTTGGGAGGAGTTTATCGGAAAAGACGATGCCTTTCCCGTAAACGGCTACAGCCTTGATTCAACTCTTCACAGTATCCCCGACTGTCAGTCAATAATAAAAAAAGCCATAGTCGAAAGACTTAAGACGGTCTATAAAATAAGCTGGTTTTCCGAGACGGCCTGCGAGGTAAAGATCCGCTTTTCGATACTTAAAAACCGCGTGACCGTTATGATAGATACCTCGGGAGAGGGGCTTCATAAGCGCGGCTACCGAAGAAGATCCAACGAAGCCCCCCTTAAGGAGACCCTCGCCGCCGCTATATGCGATACTGCGAGGATCTTCCCCGATACTCAGCTTTATGACCCCTTCTGCGGAAGCGGTACGATACTTATCGAATCGGCTATGATGGCCCTTAAAATGGCTCCCGGACTTCGCCGCTTTTTTGCGGCCGAGCGTTTTGGCTTCGTTCCCGAGCAGGTCTGGCGGGAGGAAAGAATGTCTGCGCAGGACAAGATACTCAGAGATATCGACTTCAGAGCCTACGGCACCGATATCGACCCTGCGGCCGTAAAGCTTGCCGAAGAAAACGCCGCTAAGGCGGGCGTTTCGAAATACGTTAAGGTATCCCTTGGCGACATCAAGGATTTCAAGGCTCCGGAGGGAAGATTCTTAACCGTTACCAACCCTCCTTACGGCGAACGCCTGCTCGATATAAAGCAGGCGCAGGAGATATATAAGGTTATGGGCGACGTATTTGTTTCCGGTCAGGGTAAAAAATATTTCGTCATAAGCCCCGATGAAGATTTCGAAAAGCTTTTCGGAAGAAACGCGGATAAGCGCCGAAAGCTTTATAATGGAATGATTAAATGTCAGCTCTTTATGTATTTTAAATAAGAGGAGAAAATTTATGAGGGACGTATACATCATTAACCCTGCGGCAGGACAAAAGGACAGCACCCAAAGGCTTACCGAAGAAATTAAAAAGGTATACGGCGATGAGGCCAAGATACTTATAACCGAAGCGGCGGGCGACGCCGAGCGTATGGCGGCGGCCGAGGCCGAAACGGGCGACGAGATAAGAGTTTTTGCCTGTGGCGGCGACGGAACCTCTTTTGAGGTCCTGAATGGAATTGCGGGCAGAAAAAATGCGACTATCGGCGTTATTCCGACGGGTTCGGCCAACGATTTTATTAAGTTCTTCGGCTTCGATTCGAAAAAACGGTTTTTAAATATCGATGCGCAGAAAAGAGGAAGCCTACTCCCGATAGACCTTATAAAAGCGGGGGATAAATACTGTATGAATCAGTGTTGCGCAGGGCTCGATGCTCAGGTCGCCGATACCATGCAGCGTTATAAGTGCCTTCCGCTGATCTCGGGAAGTATGGCGTATAATCTGGCTCTCGTAAAAACCTTTCTCGGAAAGATAGGTATAAAAATGAAGGTTATGGCCGATGGCAAGCTCTTTAAGGAGGGAAGCTTCCTTTTTGCTGTTTGCGCAAACGCTCCCGTGTACGGCGGCGGATACATAAGTGCTCCGGGCGCCGACATAACCGACGGGCTTTTAAACTGTATGACCATCGATACTATAAAAAAGCGTCAGATCTTCGGACTTTTACCCCTCTATAAAAAGGGTCAGCACGAAGGTATCAAGCAGTGCACCTCGGGCAGATGTAAAAGCTTCGGCTTTGAGGCCGAGAAGCCTATTCCTGTAAGTCTTGACGGCGAAATAATACATACTAAAAGTTTTAAATGCAAAATACTTGAGAAGGCTATAAACTTTGCTTTACCGGCCGAAATATGAATAAAATAAAAATTTTGGTAAAACCCCTTGATTTTTAAGAAAAAGTTGGTAAAATATAATTAGCACTCAAAGCTTGCGAGTGCTAATTTTAGGTTAATATTTTTTTGGAGGCATTCAAAATGAAGATTAAACCCTTATGTGACAGGGTCGTTTTAAAGTCCTGTGAGGCTGAGGAAACGACCAAGAGCGGAATAATTCTTACCGCATCGGCTAAAGAAAAGCCCGAGATCGCCGAGGTAGTGGCTGTAGGCCCCGGAGGCAAGGTCGACGGAAACGACGTTGAGATGTTCGTTAAGGTCGGCGATAAGGTAATAACCGCAAAGTACGCAGGAACCGAAGTCAAGGTAGACGGCGAGGAATATTCCATCGTTCGTCAGTCGGATATACTTGCTATCGTTGAGTAATTTTTTGGAGGCAATATAAAATGGCAAAAGAAATTATTTTTGGCGAAGAGGCCAGAAAAGCCCTTCAGGCAGGCGTTGACAAGATCGCAAACGCCGTAAAAGTTACCCTTGGACCCAAGGGAAGAAACGCGGTTTTAGAGCGTAGCTACGGCGCGCCCCTTATAACTAACGACGGCGTTACCATCGCTAAAGAGGTAGAGCTCGAGAGTCCCTTCGAGAATATGGGAGCTCAGCTTGTTAAAGAAGTCGCTACCAAGACCAACGACTGCGCAGGCGACGGTACCACCACCGCAACCGTTCTTGCTCAGGCTCTTATCTGCGAAGGAATGAAGAACGTTGCCGCAGGCGCAAATCCCATGGTCGTTAAAAAAGGAATTAAGAAGGCTGTAGATACCACGGTAGAAACGGTTATCTCTAACTCCAAGAAGGTTACCGGTACTGCCGATATCGAGCGAGTAGCAACCGTTTCCGCAGGCGATAATTTCGTAGGAAAGCTTATTGCTGAGGCTATGGAAAAGGTTTCTGCCGACGGAGTTATTACGGTTGAAGAATCCAAAACCGCCGAGACCTACAGTGAGGTCGTCGAGGGTATGCAGTTCGACCGCGGCTACATTACCCCCTATATGGTTACCGATACCGATAAGATGGAGGCCGTTATCGACGACGCCTTCCTTCTTATAACCGATAAGAAGATCTCCTCTATTCAGGATATTCTCCCCGTTCTTGAGCAGATCGTTCAGGCAGGCAAAAAGCTTGTTATAATCGCTGAGGATATCGAAGGCGAGGCTCTTTCCACCCTTATCGTAAATAAGCTTCGCGGAACCTTCGTATGCGTTGGTGTTAAGGCTCCGGGATTTGGCGACAGAAGAAAGGAAATGCTTCAGGATATCGCTATCCTTACCGGCGGTGAGGTCATTACCGAGGAACTCGGTCTCGACCTTAAGGAGACTCAGCTTGCTCAGCTCGGCCGTGCACGTCAGGTCAAGGTCGGCAAGGAAAATACCATCATCGTCGACGGTGCAGGCTCACCTGACGCAATCAAGGACAGAGTTGCGCAGATAAAGAATCAGATCGCCGTTACTACATCTGAGTTCGACCGTGAGAAGCTTAACGAGCGTCTTGCCAAGCTTGCAGGCGGCGTTGCGGTAATCAAGGTCGGAGCCGCTACCGAGGTTGAGATGAAGGAGCAGAAGCTCAGGATCGAAGACGCTCTTGCCGCTACCAAGGCAGCCGTTGAGGAAGGAATCGTCGCAGGCGGCGGTACCGCTTTAGTCAACGCTATTCCCGCCGTTAAGGCTCTCCTCGATACTAC
Source organism: uncultured bacterium (assembly GCA_949293385.1). Classification (GTDB taxonomy): domain Bacteria; phylum Bacillota; class Clostridia; order Oscillospirales; family Acutalibacteraceae; genus SFWF01. The sequence continues at coordinate 25,015 of CASFDQ010000092.1, forward strand.
CGATGGCGACGAAAAGACCGGCGTCAATATCGTTCTTAAGGCCCTTGAAGCTCCCATCCGTCAGATAGCCTTTAACGCGGGCCTTGAAGGCTCGGTCATCATCGATAAGATCGTTTCGGAAGGAAAGGCTAACTACGGCTTCGATGCCTATAACGAGACCTACACCGATATGATCGAGGCAGGTATCGTCGATCCTACTAAGGTTACCCGTTCGGCTCTTCAGAACGCCGCATCGGTAGCCTCTATGGTCCTGACCACCGAGACCCTCGTTGCAGAAAACAAAGAAGACGCCAAGGCAAACAAAGCGGCCGCAGCCGCTGCGGCAGCCGCAGGCGGCGGAATGTACTAATAAAAAAAGACCCGAAAGGGTCTTTTTTTATTAGGGAAAGGGGAAACGGCTGCGATGTGTCTGCGACACATTTATATATGGCGAGCGTACGGGAGTTATGGTTAGGGATAAAATTAGAGGATATGTATCAGACTCGATACATATTCTCTTTGTTTTTGTAAATTTTGATGGCGAGCGTAGGGCGCGGCGATCGAGACGGTAGTGAATGACGACACAGTGCGTCGTCAGAGCCGCCGAGCGACCGAGTCGCAACGAGACCCTCGACGCGCCGTAGAGATATCGAAAATTCCGTAAAAACTCTACGGCTATGATAAAAGGAAGCCGTCCCCTATGGTAGGGGAAGGTGGCGCCGCAGGCGACGGAAGGGGTAAACCTATGCCGCTCATCAAAACGGGAAAGCATACAAACTTTACTTTTTATAATTCTATCACAGTTTTACCCTGCCTTCTTGCTTTTTCGGCAAATTTGGCCGCTCCGCCGAAGGGATAAGGTGTATACGTGATAACGTAGTCTGATCTTTTTAACATATAATTGTTGCGATAATCAATCGCAAAGCGTTTGTAAACGCAGGCTAATTCTTCGGGGAATACCGAATTGGGATCGTCGGAAAAGAATCCACTTTCTTTGGGCAAATATGCGAGAACGACTTGATAGTTAAATGTATATTCTTCTTTGAGCTCTCTTAAAGCCTTAAGTACCATCACGTCGAATTCTCCACGGTCGCCTACAAAAAACTCAGAAATACCGCGATCGATCAAAATGATTATTTGTTCCCTGAGTTTATCGTAGATTTCACTTGGACAAACACTGTGCCCGAAAAATGTGCAGAAACGCATCTTTCATACCTCCAAAGTAAATATAGTATACTTAAATTAAGTATACTATACACATTATAACTCAAAATCTACTTAAAATAAACTTATAATTTAAGTTTTTTAAGGAGAAAGGTATGAGAGATAAGAATAATAAGCATTTAGGTCTCGAAATTCCGCCCGAGCTTCACTATAAACTGCACTATATCGCCAAATACGAGGGCAGGAGTGCCAACGGTCAGATAATGTATCTTCTTCAGAAATGCATTCGCGAGTTTGAAAAGAACGAAGGCGAGATAATCGTTCCTTCAGTATCTGAAAAATAACAAAAAGCACCGTAGAGGTAATCTGCGGTGCTTTTGTAAATGTCTTATGGCTCCGTGTTGTTTTCTTTCACATATCCGCAGGAGTAACTTTTTTTCATTAGGAATGTAGATCAAAAAACCGCCGTTTCAATATATAATCCTTGCAAAAACGGCGATAAAATAGTATAATATCTATGTATTTTATAATTTTTTCTTCCAATAATATTTTTATTGGAGGTAATTTTATGAATACTAAAAATAAATATTCCTTAAACCTGTCCGCGGGCGGCGAAAACGGTGACACGACCCTTTTTGAGCAGATCAAAGAATCCGCCTCGATAACCGCGTCCGACGGCAAGCACGTTATACAGTGTTTAACCGTTATCGGCGAGATAGAGGGTCATATAATTTCTTCTTCCCAAAATAAGACCACCAAGTACGAGCATATAATTCCTCAGCTTGTGGCAATAGAAGAGGATAAGGATATTCAGGGCCTGCTTATCCTGCTCAATACCGTCGGCGGTGACGTTGAAGCGGGACTTGCTATCGCCGAGCTTATTTCGGGAATGAAGAAGCCCACCGTTTCGCTCGTTCTCGGCGGAGCACATTCTATCGGAATACCCTTAAGCGTAGCGGCGAAAAGATCCTTTATCGTCCCCTCGGCTACCATGACGGTGCATCCCGTACGTATGACGGGCCTTGTTTTGGGCGTTCCTCAAATGCTCAGGCATTTCGAGCGAATTCAGGACAGAATAATAACCTTTGTTACGAAAAACTCTAAAATAACGAAGGAAAAATTTTCTTCTCTTATGATGAACGTAGGGGAAATGGTAAACGACGTCGGCTCTATTCTCGACGGCGAAAAAGCGGTGGAGGTCGGTCTTATCGACAGTATCGGCGGACTTTCCGACGCGGTAGATACCCTTTATGATATGATAGATAAAAACAGCGGTGACGCCGAATAAACGGCGTCACGAAAGATAAATTAAGGAGAGTACATAATGGCGGCTAAAAAAGGCTCATCAAAAAAACGAGGAGCAAAAACTCAAAGCAGACCCGCGGCAAACCATAAGCAGATAATATCTCTGCTTCTTTTTGCGGTGTCTCTTTTTATCCTTGCGGTAACCTTTATTCCGGGAGAAAACGTCTGGAGAGGAATGCACGATTTCTTCTTCGGATTTTTCGGCGTAATGGCCTTTGTTTTCCCCTTCTTCATAGTTGCTCTGGCCGTTGCCTACGCAATGGATAAGTTTAAGGACAGTGTTGCCGTACGCTTTGTGGAGATCGGGATACTTATAGTCCTTGTTTGTGCATCTATCGACGTTTTCTGTGCTCATCCGAAGCTTGAGGGCTTCGGCGAAGCCTACTCGGCACATCTCAGCGCTTCCTACAAAAGCGGAATACTGCTTCATAGCGGCGGCCTGCTTGGCGGCCTTATCGCTCAGCCCATCTATTTTGCCTTTGGTAAGGCGGGCGCCATAGTTACGGTATTCCTGCTTGTCTTCATATTCCTGATGCTCGTCACCTCGACCCCCCTTATAAAGCTTTTGCGTCAGCTTTCAAAGCCGGTCGAAACGGTAAGAGAAGGCTACCGTGAGCACAAGGAGGCCGTAGAGGAGGAGCGCCGCAGGAGGAAGGAAGAGATTGATATTCCTCTGGACGAGCCGGGCGAGCCTGCTCCTATCCTTTCGGGAATCTCCGAAAAGCAGCGTAAGGTAATAAGTGCCTATAAGGATATCGATATTCCCGCAGAAGAGACCGAGCAGAGCTCTATCTCGGTCGAAGAGGCCCTGACGGCCGCCGAAGAGGAGAACGACGCCCCCGTTTTCGAGCCCGAGAAGGAAGAAAAAGAGGAAGAGGTCGATACTACCCCCATAACCACCGAAGAAATTAACGAGGTCGCAAAGGAAACCGAAAATATTCCTATGGAAAGGGAAGAATATAAGTTTCCGCCCATCGACCTTTTAAAAAGCGGAGCTACCAAATCTGCCGCCGCGGAGCAGGCCGAGCTTGAGAATACCGCTAATCGCCTTGTGAACGCGCTCAAGAGCTTCGGCGTCGAGACACGCATCGTCGATATCTCGAGAGGACCTACCGTTACCCGCTACGAGCTACAGCCCAGCGCAGGAGTCAAAATAAGCAAGATAACCGGTCTTGCCGATGATATTGCCCTTAATCTGGCTACCGCGGGAGTGCGCATCGAAGCCCCCATTCCCAACAAGGCGGCCGTCGGTATCGAGGTGCCCAATAAAGCAAGCAACGTTGTACATATAAGAGAAATGATAGAGTCGCTTTCCTTTACCGGCTCCAAAAGCAAGCTGACCATCGCCCTCGGTAAGGATATCGGCGGAAACGCTATTGTCGGCGACATCTCTAAAATGCCTCACGGTCTTATTGCGGGTGCTACAGGCTCGGGTAAATCGGTATGTATCAACTCGATCATTATGAGTATTCTTTATAAGGCCCGTCCCGACGAGGTCAAGCTTATTATGGTCGACCCCAAGGTAGTCGAACTGGGAATTTATAACGGTATACCGCATCTGCTTCTCCCCGTCGTTACCGATCCCCGCAAGGCCGCCGCAACCCTTAGCTGGGCGGTTTCCGAAATGGAAAAGCGTTATATGATGTTTGCCGCAAGTAACGTGCGCGACCTTGAAGGCTTTAACCGCGTTGCCGAAAACAATCCCGAAATGAAAAAGCTTCCCCGAATCGTTATTATAGTCGACGAGCTTGCCGACCTTATGATGACCGCGCCCAAAGAGGTTGAAGATTCAATAAACCGTATCGCCGCAAAGGCCCGTGCCGCAGGAATGCACCTTATAATCGCGACTCAGCGTCCCTCGGTAGACGTCGTTACGGGCGTTATCAAGGCTAATATTCCTTCCCGTATCGCCTTTGCCGTCTCTTCTCAGATCGACTCCCGTACCATTCTCGATTCGGCAGGAGCCGAAAAGCTTCTCGGTAGAGGAGATATGCTCTTTGCCCCCTACGGCGCTAATAAACCCTCCCGTATTCAGGGTTGTTTTGTCAGCGACGAGGAGGTAGAAGCGGTAGTTGACTTCGTAAAGGGACGTCATAACTGCGAATACGACGACTCGGTTATGGAAGATATCGAAATAAGAGCTACTATGGATAAAAAGGGTAAGGAACCTGCTTCTTCGGGCGGAGACGACGCGGAGGCCGAGGATCCTATGCTTTCGGCCGCTATCGAGTTCGTTGTTGAAAACGGTCAGGCCTCTACCTCTATGCTTCAGCGCCGCTTAAAGCTCGGTTATGCCCGTGCCGCCCGTCTTATCGATATGATGGAGGAAAGGGGAATAGTAGGTCCCTACGAGGGAGCGAAGCCCCGAAGTGTGCTTATAACCAAGGAGCAACTTATGGAACAGAAGGCAGGAGAAGAGTAATTGGAGTCCAAGAAGCCTAACTATATTGCCCGCTTGCTTATAATCTGTGTAACCTGCTTATCCCTTTTGCTGATGCTGATAACCTTCTCCGACAGCAGGTACATCCCTACCTGGACCGATATCGGAAGAGCGGTATTCGGTGACGAAGCCAAGGCCTCCGACGAGGATACCGTGAGATTTATCGACGTAGGTCAGGGCGACAGCATCCTTATTTCAAGCAACGGCTATAACGCCCTTATCGATTTCGGCGATAAAAGTGACTTCGGAAGCGATCTTTTGGATGCGCTTAGAAGCTATAAGATCGAACGGCTCGACTGTATTATCGTTTCACATTACGATATGGACCACGTAGGCGGAGCCCCGAAAATACTTAAAGCCCTCGACGTAGAATACGCCCTGCTGCCCGAGCTTTCGGATAAAGAGTCCAACGACTTCGACGATTTTCAGTACGCCCTTGAAAACAGCGGCGCCGAGGTCTCTATCGCCAGAGTAGGAACTCTCGTTAATATCGGCGACTTCGATATAACGGTGCTCGGTCACTATTCGGACGAGTCCGATTCCAATAACCGCTCTGTGGTACTTATGGCCGAATGCGGAGGTAAAAAGTTTCTGCTCACGGGTGACGCAGGTGCAAATATAGAAAATAAACTTATGGAAGAGGGAATAAACCTCGACTGTGACGTCTATAAGGCCGCGCATCACGGAAGCCGAAATTCGAATACGCTCGATTTTATAAAGGCCGCATCCCCCGAATACGGAGTTATTTCCTGCTCCTCCTCTAATCAGTACGGTCATCCTCACGAGGAGGTTCTTGTTAACCTGGAAACGGTAGGCGCCAAGCTCTACCGTACCGACCGTTCGGGCGATATAACCTTTAAGATCGAAAACGGAGAAATAATACCGTCAACCGAATACTGAAAATGTAAAAAGGTGCAGAAAAACTTCTGCACCTTTTGTACACTTGCTTACTCGTGGGCTCTGCCGTTATCGCGAAACAGCAGGGAAATGCACCATATTCCGGTCAGAGCAATGACCGAATAGATGATTCTGCTGACAATGGCGTCGCTTCCGCCAAAGAGCCATGCCACAAGATCAAATTGGAAGATTCCCACAAGACCCCAGTTTATCGAACCGAGGATGACAAGCAGTAAACAGATTTTATCAATCATTTTCTCAACTCCTTTTGACCTTATTATTATCGAAAATGAAAAAAATATTCATATTTAAAAAAAAGTCTTGACAAAAACCGAAAGATACTTTATAATACCATTTGTTGCGAAACTGAATATGCTGCTATGGCTCAGGTGGTAGAGCACATCCTTGGTAAGGATGAGGTCACCAGTTCGAATCTGGTTAGCAGCTCCAAAAAGAAAGATACGATGAAAATCGTGTCTTTCTTTTTGTGTTTGTGTCCGCAGGACACAACATCATTTGACCGCGTGCGGTCAACATCATTTCGTGCTTTGCACGAACATCATTCCGCTTGCGGACACAAAACGATGTTATGGCTAAAGCCATAAACGATGTGATGCTTCGCATCAACGATGTTTCCCTTCGGGAAAACGATGTTGCACTTTGTGCAAATTATGCTCCGCATTGATTTTTTTCGCTTTTATGCTATAATACACAAATCCACAAAACAAATTAAGAAACGAAGAGGGACTTTCAGTATTATGAAGTGTATAGATATTCATACACATACAAACCACTCGGACGGCACCTCCACCGTTGAAAATTCCTTACGGTGCGCCGAAGACCTCGGTAACCTCTTTTGGCTCGGAACCTATATTCATACCCTTTATCCCGTAGTGTTTTCCATTTTGGGAACAGGTATAACCGCGTATGTTTGTTATTTAAAAAACTCATTAAAGGAATAGGTGATAAATATGGAAAACAAGCTTTATAAAAAAACGATCGTTTGGAACGGCGACTCGATCTGCGCAGGTCATAAGGATACGGGAAACTGGGCGACGAGAATTGCCGAGAAAAACTCTATGGAGTATAAAAACTACGCCGTCGGCGGAGGTACAATTGCAGAAGACCTGCCTCTGACTCAAAGCGGCGAAAAAAGACATTCGGTATCCGAAACTTTAGATAAAATGTATAAGGAATTCCCCGACGCCGACTATATTATCTTCGACGGCGGCACTAACGATGCCGACCTGCTTCGTAGTCTTATGAAAAACGGTGAAACGAGACTCGGAAGCTTCGATCCCTCTGATTTCAGCGGCGAATATGACCGCTCAACCTTCTGCGGCGCACTTGAGAGCCTTTTTTATCGCTCGATAAGCTACTGGACGGGTAAGAAGATAGGCTATATCGTGGCGCAGAAAATGGACGATGCCGACCCTTCGAAATTCGATAACCGCCGCCTTTATTTCGATAAAGCGGTGGAGATCTGCCTTAAATGGGGAATTCCCTATATCGACCTTTGGAAGGGCTGTTATTTAAATCCGAAGCTCCCCTCAATGTACGACCCTACCAAGACCTCCGAGCAAAACCGCGCCGAAAACACGGGATTTTATATCGACGGTCAGCATCTGACTGCCCGCGGCTACGACTTCACCGCCGACATAATCGACTCCTGGCTTAAAACCCTTTAACAAAACACCCGCCCTTACCCCGACGGGTCATTCTGAGCGCAAGTCGAAATTTTGCGACAATGAGATCCCGTCACCTGCGGTGCCGCGCTACGCGTTCGACAGGCGAAGGCAAGACCCATTGTCGCAAGCAAAGTCGCAAAATCGCCGTAGGCGGAATC
>CASFDQ010000093.1 GCA_949293385.1 uncultured bacterium
TAAATTTTCTATATATACCAGTTCCAATTTGGATTGTCTTTTTGTATCTGTCTTAAGCATCGAAATCCCTCTTTTTTGCAACTATTCTTTGCTTTTATTATACCATATTTATCCCAATTTTTCACCTGTTTTTACAAAAAATGACCGCTGACTTACCTTTGTCAGCGGTCTGACGCACCTTTGTCGGTAGACAAAGGTGCGTTTTTTGTTGTCATTCGTGTCCGAAAAAGAACTGGGCGAAAACCGAGGAATTTTAATTACTATAGTCATCCAGTTGACTTTTCTTTAATTTTATTTTTTGAATTAAAACAATACTATATAGAATTACCGAAATTATAAACAACGGTCCTGTACACACATACACTGCAAAAGGAATTTCTAGACAAAGATTCAAAAGATTTATAACATTACCGACTAACAAACAAATTGATGCTATCAACTGTAATATATTAACTTTTTTCATACTATCAACTCATTTTATTTAATTATAGCATAAAATAGGCGAATGCGCAATACTTCTTCACTATTCACTATTACTTCTTACCTTCCAAAAATCCCGTTCACAAATTATTTAGTGAAAAGTGAAGAGTGAAGAGGTAATAAGTAAAAATCCCGCCCACTTTCGTGAACGGGATTTTTGGTGCCGCTAATCGGACTTGAACCGATACGGTATCGCTACCGAGGGATTTTAAGTCCCTTGTGTCTGCCTATTCCACCACAGCGGCATATTCATTTTTATCTTCTAATAGAGTGCTTGTGTGACTCTTGCGGTAACCCGACATTTTCTCGGGCGTCGGTACACGCCCTCGCCTCTGTCGACCGCGGCGCCTTTTCGGCCTTCGCTTCATCACCCACCGGGTGCGCTCGGCCAAAAACTGCCTATTCCACCACAGCGGCGTGCTTATAAATTTTATAATATTTCCGCCTCTGTGTCAAGTCTTTTTTTACATCTCATCATAATTTTCGATATAACTGTGCTTATCGCCGCTGTCCTTATCTCGCCAACCGACGATAGAAGCGAGATTTACGTTATGCACGCTTCTGAAAAGGTTATCGTCCACCGCGGGGTTTATCTTTTTTATATCCTTAATAAGGGCCTTTATCTCCTTGCGCTTGGACGTCTCCTCATTGTGCTCACTTTCTGCCGTAAACTTGCAGGCGCACTGTAAAAACCTGAGCTCATTATAATTTGACCAGGCGATAATATCCTTTTCCTTGACTTTATATAGGGGACGGATAAGCTCCATACCCTCGAAATTCGTCGATTTAAGCTTCGGAAGCATGGTCTTAATTTCCGAGGCGTAGGTCATATTAAGAAGAAGGGTCTCTATCATATCGTCAAAATGATGACCGAGGGCGATCTTATTACAGCCCAGCTCCTTTGCCTTAGAGTAAAGACAGCCTCTCCTCATTCTTGCGCAAAGATAGCAGGGGGCACCGCCCGCGTCTACCACAACGTCGAAAATGTTGCTCTCGAAAACGGTAATAGGTATGTTCATCTGCGCCGCGTTATACTCTATTAGCTCGCGGTTTTCCTTGTTGTAGCCGGGGTCCATTACGAGAAATATCAGCTCGAAAGGGTAGAGGGAATGACGACTGAGCTCCTGCATACATTTTGCCATAAGCATACTGTCCTTGCCGCCCGAAATGCAAACGGCAATTTTGTCGCCCTCTTTTATAAGCTCGTATTCGTTTACCGCGCCCACAAAGTTGTTCCAGATGGCCTTTCTGAATTTTTTAATAATACTTCTCTCGATTTCCTTATACCGTTCCATAATGCTCCTAAAATTCTTTTTTATCTATTATATTTCCTTCTTCGTCTTTTTTCAAGCAAATATACTTGTAAAAGATCTAAATAAGTGATAAAATAATGTAAATATGTTTTGTGGGGTGTAATATGGTCTCCAAAATAAGAAGTATAGGGATATACGGAATAGACGCCTATGACGTTCAGATTCAGGCCGACGTTTCACGAGGTAAGCAGGCCTTCGATATAGTAGGCCTGCCCGATTCTGCCGTAAGGGAATCGAGGGACCGCGTCCGTTCGGCCATAAAGAACAGCGGTTACCGTTATCCCCTCGGTCATATTACCGTAAACCTTGCCCCTGCCGACGTTAAAAAGGAAGGTTCTATCTACGACCTGCCCGTCCTTCTTTCCCTTCTTATCGCGGGAGGTCAGATCGAGCCTACCGTTAATATGGAGGAATGTATTTTTATCGGCGAGGTATCTCTCGACGGAAGCCTGCGTCACGTAAACGGCGTTTTGGCTATGGCTATAAGCGCCCGTCAAAACGGAATTAAAAATTTCTTCGTGCCTTCCGCAAATGCCTCCGAAGGCTCGGTGGTTGAAGGCATAAACATTTATGGCGCCGATACCATCGAGGACGTAATTTCACATATTACCGGCTTTACCGAGCTTATGCCGACCCCTCCTATTGATATCTCTTCAGCCGATTCGGTAAATCAGATCTTCGATTTTTCCGAGGTAAAGGGTCAGGCCGCGGCTAAGCGCGCTTTAGAAATAGCCGCCGCGGGAGGGCATAATATTCTTCTCATCGGAAGCCCCGGTGCGGGTAAGAGTATGCTTGCAAAGCGCCTTCCTACGATACTTCCCGAAATGACCTTCGAGGAATCTATCGAGACTACAAAAATCTATTCTGTAGCAGGGGAGCTGAGCCCCGAAAGCCCCCTTATAACCGTCCGTCCCTTCCGCTCTCCGCATCATACCGTTTCTTCGCGAGGTATCTCGGGAGGCGGTACGGTACCGCGTCCGGGAGAGATATCCCTTTCTCATAACGGCGTGCTTTTCCTCGACGAGCTTCCCGAATTCGGCCGCGATGTTATGGAGGCAATGCGTCAGCCCTTAGAGGACGGAAAGGTCACCATTTCCCGTGTGGCGGGCTCGCTTACCTACCCGAGCGAATTTACTCTGGTGGCCGCTATGAATCCCTGCCCCTGCGGTTTTTTCGGTCATCCGACCCGTAAATGCACCTGCTCGCCGCAGGCGGTACATAAATATCTTAACCGAATATCGGGCCCTATGCTCGACCGACTCGACCTTCATATCGAGGTGCCTCCCGTAGATTACGCGTCTCTTAAGTCTACCGGCAAGGAGGAAACAAGTGCTACGGTCCGCGAAAGGGTAGACCGTGCCCGTAAAATTCAGGTCGAGCGCTATAAGGGTACGGGAATAACCTGCAACGCCCGTCTTCTTCCCGGAATGCTCAATACCTTCTGTCGTCTTTCAGACGATGCTGAGGCCCTGCTCAAAGCCTCTTTCGACCGCTTGGGACTTTCGGCCAGAGCCTACGACCGAATACTGAAGGTTTCGAGAACGATAGCCGATCTGGAGGGCAAGGAGATAATTGAGGTATCTCACATTGCTCAGGCGATTCAGTTCAGAAGTCTCGATAGAAAATACTGGGAAGGTTGACAAAACGACCCCTCCTGTTGTATAATGATATGAACAGTCCTGATTATATTTTTAGGAGAATCAAAAATGGAAAACAATAAAACGTCAGGGATCGGACAGATCGATCTAATTCAGCTTTTATTCACCCTGCTTAAAAAATGGGTGTTTATTTTCTGTTCGGCCGTCATCGTGGCAACTATTGCGTTTTCTTATGCCAACTACTGCATAACCCCGCTCTACCAAGCTAAATCCACCATGCTTGTCGACCTTAGAAACAGTGTTCACGACGATCTTTCCTCGGAACAGGTAAACGTAGCGCAAAAGTACGTTCAGACCTTTGCATACGTAATGGAGACCAACACGGTCCTCGACCCCGTTATACAGGAGCTGGACCTCGACGAAAGCGCGGCGTCCCTTGCCTCTAAGCTTCAGGTTACCCCCGTTGAGGACACCCTTCTTATAAAGGTATCCATAACCCACCCCGATCAGGGAACTGCCCTTCAGATAATTAAGCTTCTCGTTAAACGTGCTCCCGAGATCATAAATCAGCGTATAACCTCCGGCTATATTATCGAGATCGAGACCCCGACCGTTTCGGGCGGCCCCGTTTCACCGAGCATCTCGAGATATACCTTTATGGGCGCTATCGTCGGAGCCTTTATTGCGGCGGCTATAGTGGTTGTCATCTTCCTTATGAACAACCGCGTAAAATCTATTTCCGACCTGCAAAACTATACCGAGCTTCCCGTGCTCGGCGTCATTCCGACCGTTTCGAAAAACGATTCAAAAAGCAAAGGAGTTTAAGGTATGTTTAAAAAGAAAAAACATCGCAGCAGTGACGGCTTCGAAGTCCTTACCGCAAATTCTCCTTTCGCTTACAGCGAGGCCTTCAAATCTCTTCGTACAAATCTCGAATTCGTTTCCTCTACCGATAACTGCAAGACCATTATGATGGTAAGCGCTCTTTCGGGCGAGGGCAAGACTACCGTATCTATAAATCTGGCCATAGCCCTTGCGCAGGACGGAAAAAAGGTCCTTCTTTGCGACTGCGACCTCAGAAAGCCTAAGGTTCAGCGCTACCTCCGTATAAAGCATTCCTCAGAGTATGGCGTTTCCACCGTGCTGAGCGGAGGCAGCGAGATCGACAGCGCTATCGGCTTTGTTGAGGAACTCGGAATCTACGTTATGCTTTCCGGACCGACTCCTCCGAATCCCTCTGAGTTTCTTGCTTCCGAGGGCTCTAAGAGAATGTTCGAGGAGCTTAAGACCCGTTTCGACTTTATTATTTGCGATACTCCTCCCGTTGCCATCGTTGCCGACTCGATAGCCTTCAGTAAGCATATGGACGGCGCTATTATGATCGTGCGTCAGAACTATGCTACCCGTAATCAGATAACCGAGGGCCTCGAAAAGCTTGGTAACGTCGGTACGAACGTGCTTGGCGTTGTTTTAAACAACTACGATTCAAAGGTTGATAATAACTACAAGTACGATAAATACTATAACTACAGAAGCTATTACGCTTACGGCTATGATAAATAACTCTATCGGCGCAGATATTCATACCCATATCCTGCCCGGTATTGACGACGGAGCGGAAAATACGGATATTTCGCTTAGACTTATTGCGAGCGAAAAGGAAACGGGTGTTACCGACCTTGTTTTAACGCCTCATTTCAATATGTCCGATGTTGCCCTCGAAGATTTTTTGAGCCGAAGAGCCGAGGCCTTTGCGAAACTTTCGGAAAAGCTTAAGGAAACCGACGCTTCTTCGGATATGCGTTTTCATCTAGCCGCCGAGGTCCGTTACGACCCTCATCTTATAAAGCTCGACCTTGAAAAGCTTTGTATCGGAAATACCTCATACCTCCTCCTCGAAACGACGGGAAGCTTTCCCTTTAATTTCGAAAACACGCTCAGCTTTATGCTGAGTCGCGGTATAACTCCGATACTTGCTCATATTGAGCGTTACGAATACCTAAGAAGCGATAGCCCTCTTCTGGAAAGACTTATAGACAGCGGCGTCCTGCTACAGTGCAACGCTTCCTCGGTTTTCGGTAAAAACCGCTCCTCTACTGTGATAAAGCTTATTAAAAGGGGCTATGTCGATCTTCTTGCGTCCGACTGTCATAGTCCCGTATACCGTCCACCCAATCTTTTTGAGGCTTACAAAAAGCTGAAAAAAGAAAGCGAACGCTTAATTGATAACTCGCTGAAAGTTGTAAACGATAAGCTAATTTAAGACAACCTTTCCGGTTTAAATTTCGGAGGCTTTATGTTTAAATCATCATTTATAAGACGCGCCACCCTTGCTTTGTTAGATCTGCTGTGCTTTGTGGCGATCTTCTTCGCGTCCTTTGTTATTTCGGAATACTTTTCCGAAAGCAGCGTGCGTCTCTACAGTGCCACAAGCTATCTGCTGACAGGTTCTATTTTCGGCGGAACTCTTTTTCTGTGCCGACTCATAACCTCGGTTTATACCAACGTTTGGCGCTACGCAAATTCCAAGGCCTATATAACTATGGTATTTTCCGATGCCGTAGGCGGAGTTGCCGCTATAATTATCTCCCACGCGCTTGACGGATATTCTCTCTATATGGGCGTATGGCAGAGTCTTTCGATAGTTGCCGTATTCTGCCTTGTGACCCTGACCCTTCGCTTCGGTTATCAGCAGTTCTACCGTCATTTTAACCTTAATCTCGACTACCTTAATAAGATCGGCGTCGCTATTGTCGGCGCAGGTCAGGTCGGAACCCTTCTTGCCGAAGAGCTTAAATACAACGTTAATTCTCATTACCGTCCTATCTGCTTTATCGATAAGAGAGCCGATAAGATAGGCGGAAAAATAAGCGACCTTAAGGTCTATAAGGAAGACGCGAACATTATCTCAAAGATAAAGGATCTTCCCGTTCAGGAGATATTTATCGCCCTTCCCAACATCGACGGAAAAACCGCCTCAGAGCTTCTGGAATTCTATTCACAGACCGGATGTAAGGTCAAACTTTACGATTTCCCGATAAATCAGGTCGAGGACGAGGAAAGCTCCAAGCGAGTTCTCCGCGATTTTAAAATTGAAGATCTTCTTTTCCGTAACGCTCTTAAAATAAGAGATTCGGGAATGGATAAATATTACCGCGGAAAGACCATCCTTGTTACGGGCGGAGGCGGCTCTATCGGTAGCGAGATCTGCCGTCAGATCGCAAAACGCCGACCTAAAAAGCTTATTATTCTCGATATTTACGAAAACAATGCCTACGACATTCAGCAGGAGCTTGCCCGCCGTTATAAGGACAAGCTGGATCTTGCGGTGGAAATAGCCTCGGTAAGAGAGTGTGAGCGAATCGATGCCATCGTAGATTACTACCGTCCGCAGATAATCTTCCATGCCGCCGCTCATAAGCACGTGCCTTTAATGGAGCATAGCGGCTGTGAGGCGATAAAGAACAACGTTTTCGGTACCTATAACGTGGCCAATGCCGCCGAAAAATACGGGGTAGAGAAATTTATTCTTATTTCTACCGACAAGGCCGTAAATCCGACCAATATTATGGGCGCCTCCAAGCGTCTTTGCGAAATGGTCGTTCAGTGCCGTACCGACAGCGATACCTCCTTTGCCTGCGTCCGCTTCGGAAACGTTCTCGGCTCTAACGGCTCGGTCATCCCGCTTTTTAGAAGTCAGATAGAAAAGGGCGGCCCCGTTACCATTACCGATAAACGTATAATCCGCTATTTTATGACCATTCCCGAAGCGACTCAGCTCGTTATGGAAGCGGGCTTTATGGCGGGCAGTGGAGAGCTTTTCGTTCTCGATATGGGTAAACCCGTCAAGATCCTTGATCTGGCGGAAAGTATGATACGCCTTTCCGGTTACACTCCGTATAAGGATATCGACATTGTCGAGGTCGGACTTCGCCCCGGCGAAAAGCTTTATGAGGAGCTGCTCATAAAAACCGAGGTCCTTGATAAAACCGATAACAACCTTATCTTTATCGAGCGCGACCGACCCTTTACCCGTAAAGAGGTCGAGGACAAGCTTGTCATTCTTAAAAACGCCGTGGCCGATTCTAAGACCGCAATATGTTCCTGCATAATTAAAAAAGCAATGAAGGCCGTCGTTCCTACCTATCACGACCCCGAGGAGGTCAACTGTAAGGCTGATGAATCGGAAGAAATGAAAACCACCAACGAAGCTGGCGAAACGGTGAACAGCTAAAATGAAAATATGCTATATCATAGGGGCAGGGGAACTGCCCCTGCTTTATATAAAAAAAGGCGGCTTAGTTATTGCGGCTGACGGCGGTCTCGACTTAATGGGAAATATCACACCCGACCTTGTCGTGGGCGATTTCGATTCGGCGAGCTTCGAGCCTCCGAAGGACGCCGTAATACTCCCCGTCGAAAAAGACGTTACCGATATGAAATATGCCGTAGACTTAGGTGTCGAAAAAGGCTTCGATACCTTCCTGCTATATGGCGGAACGGGGGGACGTCCCGACCATACCTTCGCAAACTATGCACTTCTTTGCGAGCTTGCCGAAAGGGGTAAGGCAGGCTATCTTATAGGCGACGGCTTTATCGCTACCGCCATAAAAGACGGCGAAACAGAAATAATGGGTAAAATCGGAAACACCCTTTCGGTATTTTCCGCAGGGGACAGAGCCGAGGGTGTGACCTTAAGTGGCCTTAAATATCCCCTCAGCGGTTATACCCTTACCTTTAATACTCCGCTTGGAGTAAGCAATTCTTTTGCCGAAAATACCGCGAAAATATCGGTGAAAAAAGGTACTCTTCTTATAATTTGGGAAGAAAATGTCAAGGATCTTATTGACAATTTTTAAAATAGGGTATATAATACCCTTGCCGAACAGAAAATTTAATAATTTAATCAGGGGTGCCGTAAGGCTGAGATAAGTTTAGCTTAAACCCTTTAACCTGATATGGATAATGCCGTCGTAGGGAGATTATATTCTAGATGATTTTTTACCGCACGGACTAAATTCTGTGCGGTAATTTTTTATCTGAATGCAAAGTGTTTTCCCCGGCCAAGGAAGACCCTTGCTCCTTTGGATAAAGGAAAGGAGAAAAAACCTTGAAAAAATCGAATGTTAAAAAGCTTGCCATAAGCGCAATGCTCATAGCCCTTTCTGCGGTTTTAAGCCTTGTAAAAATCTGGACGATGCCGCTGGGTGGTAGCATAACCCTCCTCAGTTTGGTTCCCGTAACCCTTATTTCGGTTATGTTCGGAGTTCCCTGGGGTCTGTTTTCGGCCTTCGTTTATTCTCTTGTACAGATCGGTCTCGATCTCGGCGGAATGATGGGCTGGGGAATGGACGCGCGTATGTGGGTCGGAGCGTTGGTCTTCGACTATCTCATAGCCTATACGGCTTTGGGCCTTGCGGGAATATTCCGTAAAAAAGGAGTTCTCGGTGTCTGCGGCGGTATCAGCATAGCCCTCGTTGTAAGATTTATAAGTCACTTTGTTTCGGGCTGCATTTTCTTCGATACATGGAGTCCTTGGGATAATGCGTATTTCTATTCTATTTGCTATAACGGACTCTATATGCTCCCCGAGCTTATACTGACCCTTGTCGCCGCAATAATCCTCTTTAAGACAAGTACCGTAAAACGTCTTACCGATATGGTAAACAAATAACCCGTTTCCTTTATGGCGGCAAGGGGAGCGGCTACGCTTTTGTCCTCAAAATAGGTCGCAAAAGCTGCGGTCGTGTTTACAAGCTTCATAAGATCACCCCTTTAACTTTAGCATAGCCTCCGAAAAACCCAATGCTTTTTTCGCTTTCCTCTTGACTTTAAGGGACTATGGTTTTAAAATATATTTGTAAAAATATTCTTTAAAGGAGAACCCTTATGAATCCTATTTTAGAAGAAATCGGCAAGGTTGGCCTCGTCCCCGTTATCAAGCTTAACGACCCCGATAAGGCCGTACCCCTTGTAAACGCGCTTAAAAAGGGCGGAATCCCCGTTGCTGAGGTAACCTTCCGTGCCGCAGGCGCCGACAGAGCTATCGCAAACATTGCTAAGGAAGCCCCCGATATTTTAGTCGGTGCGGGAACCGTCGTTACCTTAGATCAGTGTAAGGCCGCCATCAATGCAGGCGCAAAATACATCATTTCTCCCGGCTTCGACCCCGAGATCGTAGGCTACTGCGTAGAGCAGGGTATCCCCGTGACCCCCGGCTGCACCAACCCGTCCGAGGTTTCCATTGCTCAGAAGATGGGCCTTGAGGTGGTAAAATTCTTCCCCGCAGAGGCCGCAGGCGGACTTAAGGTCTTAAAGGCTCTCGCAGGTCCCTTCCCCAATATGCGCTTTATACCCACCGGCGGAATTTCCCCCGCAAATCTGAACGAATACCTCGCTTTCCCCAAGATCATCGCTTGCGGCGGAAGCTGGATGGTTCCCGAAAAGATGGTCGACGAGTGCGATTGGGACGGAATCACCGCCCTTGCCAAGGAAGCCGTTCTCACCATGCTTGACGTTAAGATCAAGCACATCGGTATAAACTCCAAGGACGAGGAAGAGTGCGCTAAGACCGCAGGTCTTCTCTCGGCTATCTGCGGCAAGCCTACCGACGTTCGCTCCAAGTCTATCTTTGCAGGTAAGGAGTTCGAGATTATGAAGTTTATGGGCGTGGGCAAGTGCGGTCATATCGGACTGTCTGTCACATCCGTAAAGCGTGCCGTTCGCTTCTTCGAGTCTCAGGGCTTCGAGTTTAACTACGACTCTGTCACCACCGACGACAAGGGTAATATGAGCTTTATCTACTTTAAGGACGAGATCGGCGGCTTCGGAATTCACCTCGTAAACGCATAAGAAGGTGTAAAATGTTTACTGACGAAAACGGTAAAAAGTGGTATAAGGTCGGTCTTCACCTTCACACGACCATATCCGACGGCAAGGTTACTCCTGAGAGAATGGCCCGAATTTATAAAAATGCAGGCTACGATGCCGTCGCTATGACCGATCACTGGAATTATCACGATTTTGATAAAATAGAAGACCTTGAAATTATTTCGGGTTGTGAGTATAATATCGGCTCAAGCAATACCGTTCACGACGTTATGCATATCGTGGGCTTCGGTATGAAAAAAGACCCTAAGATAGACCGAAACGCCGCTCCGCAAGCGGTTATCGACGCTATAAACGGGGTAGATGGCTTTGCCGTTTTGGCTCATCCGCACTGGTCTCTTAACGACAAATCGGATATCCTTCCGCTAAAGGGCTTTGCGGCGGTGGAAATATACAATGCCGTTTCCGAAGCGGTAATGTCTAACCGAGCATATTCGGGATATATTATTGATTCATTGGCTAACGACGGTATGTATCTTCCGATAATTGCGACCGACGACGCCCATTATTACAACGGTCACGATAACACCCGAGGCTTCGTTATGGTTGCCGCAAAAAGCGGAAGTGCGGAGGACGTTCTTGCCGCCCTTAAAGCAGGCGATTTTTATGCCTCACAGGGTCCCCATTTAGAGGTCTGTCGCGAAGGGGATAAAATTATCGCCCGCTGTTCTCCCTGCGTAACCATCGCCTTTATGTCAAATTCGGCCTGGGCGCCCGACCGTATGGTGCGTGGCGACTCGGTAACCTATGCCGAATATACCGTTAAGGATTTCGAGAAATGGCTTCGTGTCGAGGTCTGCGATCGGGCAGGAAATTTCGCCTGGAGCAACATTATCGAGCTTTAAAAGAATATAATAGTATATGTTTGGGGTCCTGCCGTGCAGGACCCTTTTTATTTATTGCAAACCGTATCAAAATATGGTATAATAACAAAAAAGCTGGAATTTGCACATAATATCTATATTCGGCTTTTTGGAGGACTCTATGTTAAAACTTGAAAATATATACTATAGCGTAGGCGGTGTCGATATTATAAACGGCATCTCCTTGGAAATAGACGAGCGCTTCGTGGCCATAACCGGCCCTAACGGAAGCGGTAAATCGACCCTTGCGAAAATTATCGCAGGCATCATCACCCCCACCTCGGGCAAAATTTATTTCGACGGCGAAGACATTACCGATATGTCCATAACCGACCGCGCCAATAAGGGAATAAGCTTTGCTTTTCAGCAGCCCGTCCGCTTTAAGGGCATAACCGTTAGGGACCTTATCTCCTTAGCTTCGGGTAAAAAGCTGACCATCGCCGAGGCCTGCGAATATTTAAGTGAGGTCGGCCTCTGCGCCAGAGATTATATAAACCGCGAGGTAAATGCCTCCCTTTCGGGCGGAGAGCTTAAAAGAATCGAGATCGCCATGATAAACGCCCGAGGTACAAAGCTTTCGGTCTTCGACGAGCCCGAGGCGGGAATCGACCTCTGGTCCTTTCAGAACCTTATTAAGGTGTTCGAAAAAATGCACGCGAAGAACAAAGGCTCTATCCTTATCATCTCTCATCAGGAGCGCATCCTCGATATCGCCGATAAGATCGTCGTTTTAAGGGCGGGTCAGATCGATAAGATCGGCTCAAAGGACGAGATTATGCCCTCTCTTCTCGGTATTGATACGGGTTGCCGCTACGTAAAGGAGGAAAAATAATGGATAATATACAGAAGAACCTTCTTGAGCAGATAGCCGGCCTTCACGAGGTACCACAGGGAGCCTACTCTCTCCGTATAAACGGCGCCCTTCACGGTAAAAACTCTTCGGAGAATATCGAGATAGTAAAGAAAGAGGACAAGCCGGGAATCGATATTTATATTAAGCCCGGAACCAAAAAGGAAAGCGTTCATATTCCTGTTCTTCTTTCTCAAAGCGGTCTTAAGGAGCTCGTTTATAACGATTTTCACGTCGGAGAGGACTGCGACGTAACCATAGTTGCAGGCTGCGGAATTCATAACGGCGGCGACGAGACCAGCGAGCACAGCGGTATTCACGCCTTTTACGTTGGCAAAAACGCAAAACTTAAATACGTCGAAAAGCATTACGGCGACGGCGACGGTAAGGGAAAAAGGGTAATGAACCCCACCACTATTATCGAGCTTGCCGAGGGTGCTTATATGGAAATGGAAACGGCCCAGATAAAGGGTGTTGACGATACCGTAAGAGAAACCACCGCAAAGCTTGCCGAGGGCGCAACCCTTATAGTCGGTGAAAAGCTTATGACCCACGGAGATCAGTATGCCGAGACCCGCTTTACGGTAGATCTTGACGGTAAAAATTCGGGCGCCCACGTGGTCTCCCGCTCGGTGGCCAAGGATAACTCCCGTCAGCTTTTCGTTTCCCACGTAAACGGAAATAACGAGTGCTCAGGTCATACCGAATGTGACGCTATTATCATGGATAACGCCTCGGTAAGTGCAGTACCCGAAATTATGGCAAACCATACCGACGCTCAGCTTATTCACGAAGCCGCCATCGGAAAAATAGCAGGGGAGCAGCTTATAAAGCTTATGACCCTTGGCCTCACCGAAAAGCAGGCCGAAGAAGAAATAATCAACGGCTTTTTAAAATGATCATAGCTTTTTAAGGAAAAAAGAAGGATGCGTCGTATCCTTCTTTTTTGTTGGGTTTATTGGAATTTAGAATCCGTTAAAAATCCATTCTTCGAACGATCTCCTTAGCGCACCTGCGTAAGGCACGAAAAATATCCTGAAGCTTTTCTTCGTCGTCGAGGGTCGATTCGTTTGGGATCGTAAGTACACCGCCTAAAGCACCTATGCATATTCCGCTATGTATAACAGGGGTCGCAAAGGATCCAAGCGTTTCTTTTAAGTTTGTTGTTCTGAAGTATACAGGAAGCTGTTTAATTTTGCTTAATTGATCGAGATATAAAGCTTCTGTAGCCGCTTCCGGCCAATCTTTAACGGCTTTTTCCTTGTTATTACGATAAGCGGTAACAGCTTCGTGTTTGGGAATGTTTGCGAGAATGACTCTGCCTGTGACCGTCCTGAATAGGTCATCGTTTAATATGTCAGCCTCTCTGTCTTGATAATCTAAATTACCCGTAACCCTATCAATAATATATTTCTTTTCGTTTTTCATTATAGCAAAAATCACAGTATCCTGCGTTTTGGAATGTAACCACTCAAGAAGCGGGTGACTGATGTGTAAAACATCCTCGGAATAGCTTCCGTATCGGGTAAGAAAGAATAACTCGGGTCCGGGTAAATAACCGTCGTTTTTAGAAACTCTTTGCATGTATCCCTCTTCACACAGAGTTTTTATGATATGAGAAGCGGTGCTTTTGTTAATTGCGGTTTTTTCACATATCGAACTTAGCGTCATAGGTAAGCCGCGACAGTTGGATATCGTTCGTAAAATAAGCATGGTCTTTTCAACAGAGTTTGGCACCTTCTTCACCTCTGTTTTAAGTATAAGTCGACTCTGATTATATGTCAATGGTTTTTCATAATATGAAAAACGTTGACGAAATATTTTCGCCGCCTTATACTAAGTGCAAAGCTAAAGGAGGCGTTTTTATGGAACTCAATAAAAATCTTTATATCGAACCGCGAAAGGGAAAAAACCACTTATCACTTGATTCGGTATGGAGCTTTACCTATGTTGATGAACGGGTCGAGGATGCTTCGGGACTCGATTTTGAATATTCCGCAACAATGCCGAAGGCGGCAGGGTGGTGCCTTTATGAGGCGGGGATATTGCCTCATCCCTACAAGGATACTAACAGTAAGCTGTATGAGTTTATGAACAGCAAGGTATGGTACTTTAAAAAGGAATTCACCGTTAATGCGGAAAGCATAAAAGACAATGCCTATCTGTGCTTTGACGGACTTGCCTACTATAGCCGAATCTGGCTTAACGGCATTTTGCTTGGCGGCCACGAGGGAATGTTCGGCGGTCCTACCGTCGAAATATCAGAGCATATTCGTTCAGGAGAAAACGTCCTTATAGTTGAATGTGCTCCCTATAACTATATGTTTAAGGAAAGCACCTCCGATGTTTCGGAGGAAGAGAAGAGAAATCACAGTCTGCCTTCTGATCTTGCAGATACAAATGTCATTGCGCCGTGGTATCTCTGTAACGACAGATTAACCTCTAACGGTCATTTTTGCGTTGTGGGAATCTGGCGAGGAGTCCGTATAGAGTTTTTAAATAAGTACCATATAACTAATCCTTATATTTTTACCGAATCTGTTAAGGATAAAATAGCAATTTTAAAGTTAGAAATACCTATTACCAACAAATATATGATCGAGAAAAACGGATACTTCGTAAAGAAAGAACGGCACTGTTGGGATATAAACCCTACCTACGATAAGCTTACAGACTGTTTTTCTGACGAAAATATAAGCACAGAAATAACTATAACGGCACCAAACGGAGAAGCGGTATACCATACAAAAGAAAAGGTCAAAATGTTCGATCTCGGTATGACTAAAGAAAGAACCGACTTTATCGGATACCGCTTTGTGAGGAAAACGATAGAAATTGAAGATCCGTTACTATGGTACCCTGCAGGCAGGGGTGAGCAGCCGCTTTACGAGGTGTCTTTAAAGCTTTATAATAACGATCTTCTTTGCGATGAACAGGACTTTAAAACGGGTATTCGCACGGTAGAGGTGGTCGATACAGAGGGCGAAAAGTTTTTACCGCTGTGGAGTAAATTTCAGTTCGTGGTAAACGGCGAAAAGATGTTTATAAAAGGAATGAATATGGCGCCTCTCGATCAGATGCTGAAGTCCGACGATAAGGATTTTGAGTGGTTTTTACGGCTTGCGGCTAACGAAGGCATACAGATGATGCGCGTATGGAGCGGCGGAGGTGTGCCCGAGGCCGATAAATTCTACGAGCTTTGCGACAGGTACGGAATTATGGTGTATCAGGATTGTCCCATAGCCAATATGACCACGCGGAATTGGGATCAGGATGTACTCAGAACACAGCTTACGTATAATCTTTGCCGAATCAGAAACCATCCGTCCTTAACGGTGCTGTCCGGCGGCAATGAGTTTAATTTTCTTTCAAAATATAACGCCGCTTCTATGTATACCATACAGATCACTAAGGAAATTTTCGCGCCCGACAGGATATTTTACCCCTCCTGTCAAGGCGGCGGAGACATTCACCCCTACAGAGATATGGAGCCTACCTGGTATAGGCATATTTATAAACAGGTTCCGTTTATATCCGAGAGCGGCATACACAATTTCCCAACCTATAAAAGCTTAAAACAGGTTCTTCCCGAGGAGGAAGTTCAAAGAAGTCTTGACAATATTTTCAGCGAAAGCTTCTCTGAGGAATTTCCCGCTCTTCGCAATCATTTTAATGAATTTATGCCTGCCAGAGTGCCGAGAATGCTCGCCCGCGCTTCCCATATATGTGATATAGTAGGTATTAATTTAAAAGATCTGACCGATGCAACTCAGCTTTCCGCATACGAATTTTATCTTATTATGATAGAAAGTGTGATGGAAAACTATCCCAAAACCGCAGGTATAATGCCATGGGTCTTCAACCGTCCTTGGCCCACCGCGGCTATTCAGCTTATCGACGGACTTGGCAATCCCGAGGCGCAATATTATGCCGTTAAGCGTGCCTATGAAAACAACCACCCGTTTATTGCTTTTGAGCATAATAACTTAGTGCCCGGCGAGACAATAAGCCTTCCCGTAAAGGTTATGTGCGAAAGGGAAGACACCACAGAAAAAGCATTGGAGATAAAAATATTCGATCCAAAGCTGAATGTGGAAAGAAATGAGACCTATGAGGTAAAGGAACTGAAGTCGGGGTGTAACGATATATGCGTGCTCGAATTCAAGGTTCCCGAAATTTGGACGGATAAATATTTCTTTGTTCGCGTTCAGCTGCTAAGTGACGGCGACCTTTTAGGAGAAAGCATATACTTTCCGAAGGTGCTTAGTATACTTAAGGATAAAGAGATTCTCGACAGAGAGCGTAAAGACGTTCAGAACAACCTTTTATTCAAAAACGGTCCTTGGCTTAAGCCTCAGCTCGGCAGTATAGGCGGCGCAAGGTTGAGCTTTGAGACTGTCGACGAGCGGCAGGAAGGTTATTTTATCCGTAAGACCCTAAAAATTAAAAACGAGGGAAGCGTAGCCGCATATCCCGTTATAATAGATAGTGCGGATATAAAAACGAAGATTGTTTTAAGCGATAATTTCTTCCTGCTTTGCCCCGGAGAGGAAAGGGAAATTTCGGCCGTTATCTACGGCGAAGACAGGGAAATAACGGTAACCGCTTTTTAAGACGAATTATTACGGCACTGAGCAATAAGCTCGGATTATCATCGGAAAAAGCCTATGACCCCGGGTCTCACCGAAAAGCAGGCCGAAGAAGAAATAATCAACGGCTTCATTAAATAAAAAATGCCTTGCAGAATTTCTGCAAGGCATTCGCCGCCGGCCTCGGCACAAGCGTCGATAGCCGATTGAATGGCGGCCGTGTTTACGGTCACGCCGTCGCCTACCGCCCCGAAATCTCTTATATCAAATTCCTTCAAAACAAACACCTCTCAGCGGATTGATTTCTTGATTATAGCATAAAGCTTTAGACCTTGCAACTTTAAAAGGGCAGATTAACTGTCGTGCTTTTGATTTTTTGCCTGTATTCGGTGGGAGTCGTGCCAAATATATCGTAGAACTGTCGGTTAAAGCTTCGTATACTCCCGAAGCCGCAGCTAAGAGCTATCTCGCTTATGTTTTTTTCGGGTTCGCTCAGAAGCTTCTCGGCCGCCTTACCGACCTTGAGCAGAGAAAGATACTTTAAAAAACCCATACCTGCGTTATCCGAGAACATTCTGCTTAAATAAACGTGATGAACGCCTATAGCCTTAGCGACGGTGGTAAGCTCAAGCTCCTCGGTATAATGCTCGTTAATATATTTTACGACCTCTAAAAAAGTACTGTCGAGCTTTTTTCCGCCGCCTTTAAACCTACAAACTTCGAGAAGCTTAAAGCAAAGAGGGTATAGCGCCGCCTTGACCGATAAAAGGTCGGGCTCTGCTACTCCGCTCAGTTTTTTAAGAAGATCTATAAATTCTCCGTCGAGCGAGAAGACCTCGGTCGAAATGAGCCTTCCCTTAACGGCCGAATAGAATTCTTTTGTAAGTTCGGGAGAAAACTCGGTTACGAGGCAGACCGAATGGGACTTAGTCAAAAAGGAATGAGGCTCAAAGGGCAAAATAAGGGTGGCCTCGCCTGCATTTATGATTCTGTCACTACCGTTTACGTTCATAACAAGCTCGCCACCGTTCACGTACACGACTTCAATACTGAAGTGCACGTGCATTGCACATTGTACGTCGGTATGCTCGGCGCAGTTGAAAAAGCTTTCGCTAAGGGTATCCCGTCCAACGTTGAAAAGATACATAACGGCCTCCAAGGTTAATTTTTGACTATATAATATAACCTTTTGACTTGATTTGTCAAGTGAGGCTTTATAAAATACTACTTAGAGGTGATAACATGGTTGCTCTCCTTTATGCAGCACTATTTGTTTGTTCGATTTTCAACGTATGGTCAAGTCAGAAATATTCAAGACGGTCAAAGGGTTCAAGCGACTTTTTCGTTTACGCTCTCATTACGGGAGTTATGGCCACTATTGTTTTCTACGTCACGTCAGGGTTCAATATTGTCCTGAATCCGATAACCTGTATGTATGGATTTATTTACGGCGCGGTAATATTTATAAACTATTTCTTCGTTCTTGAAACTTATAAATATATGGGCATCGCCGAATCAACCTTCATTAAGTCGGGACTCAGCCTTATTATGCTGACAATTTCGGGAATGATTTTCTTCCAAGAGAAATTTACCGTAATGCTCGGCGTGCAGATAACGCTTGTTCTGCTTACCTTCCTTACAATATTTCTCGGCAAAAAGAAGGGGGCAAAGGCAAAAGGTGTAACCGTCGTCGGTCTTCTTTTGTGCTTTGGAGGAGTTGTTTTAGGGGTTCTCTGCGGTATAATTGCAAAGGCTTTTGCCAAGGACAGCAGAGTAACCGACGAAGATTCCTTCTTCTTTATAACCAACGTGTTCATAGCAGGCTTTTCCCTTTTATCGGTTCTTATTACAAATAAATTCAAGCCTAAAGTGATCGTCGAAAAATTCGTTAAAATCTCCTGGTTTGGCTATCTGCTTATAGCGGTAAACGTGTTGGCGTCCAATATGCACTCTCTGTTGCAGATAGGAATTCTCAGAATAAGCGACCTCATACTCTACACCCCCTTAAGCGGTGCGTTAGGTCTGCTTGCAGGAGAAGCCGTCGCCGTATTCATTGCAAAGGAAAAGCCCCGAATTCTTGCTACGATACTTGCAACGTCCTCGGTGCTTGTGGTACTGCTTCCAAGAATCATAGACGCAGCGCTTGAACTTTGCTGAAGACTTGTGTTATAATTCCTTTGGAAGGTGATCTTATGATAAACAGCAGAACTTCTTCTATAATCTACGTTTCGCAGGAAATTGGAAACGATAAGTTCAGCGGCTGTTCTCCTACCGTCGACGGCAAGGGCGCAGGGCCTATAAAGACCCTTAAACGTCTTGAGGAAATGATAAACTCCATGAGGGTAGGGGATATCGGAACCCCTCTTACCGTCCGATTTATGGGCGACTATGAAATGGATCAGAGTATACGCTTCGGCGCAGACACCTTAAAGCCTCATTTCGGAAAAGACTTTAAGATAGCCGACGTTACCTTCGAATCCTTTGGGAAAAGATCTGCCCGTCTTATCGGCGGAAAGCTCTTAAAGGGCTTTAAAAAAGATACCTTTAACGGTGCGGAATGTATTTCCCTTCATATTCCCGAGGTAGAAAGCGGAGACTGGCATTTTACCGACCTTTTCGTAAACGGAGCGCCCGCAAAGCTTTCCCGATACCCAAAGACAGGGACCCTTGAAGCGGTCACCACCGAAAACCCCGATAAATGGTCCCTTGGAAACGGTTCAAAATGGTTCGTGGCCAAAAAGGAAGACCTCGAAAACATAAGCGGAGTAGAGGATGCGATAGTTTCCTTTAATCATTTCTGGATCGATGAGCATTCTCCCGTCGACTCCTACGACAGAGAGACGGGTAAGCTTACACTGAAATACCGCTCCCGCTTTATGCTTACCGTCGACTATTATAAAAACAGCACCTCCGACCTTCATTACTACCTCGAAAACGTTGCCGAGACCTTCGGCGAAGAGGGTGAATGGTATTTAGACGTTAAAAAGGGTATGCTTTATTACGTTCCCGAAGAAGGACAGAATATCGAAAGCCTCGAGATCATCGCACCTACTCAGAAGCATTTTATCGAGCTTTACGGTTCTAAAGAAAACAAGGTAACCGGCTTCCGCTTCAGAAATCTTGATTTTGTTGCCACCAAGGGCGACTATGCCAGTAAAAACCGCTTCGCCGCAGAAAAGGGCGAAGGCGAAGCCTTCTATGCCTCCGATGCGCAGTCCTGCTATGCCGCTCACGGCGCCATCCGCTTTGAAAACGCCGAGGATTGCTCGGTGGAAAATTGCCGCATCCTTTGCGCAGGAGTTCACGCCGTCGAGATAAACAAGGGCTGTGAGCATATCTTAGCTCAAAACTGTCATATCGAAAACGCAGGGGCAGGCGGAATTAAGATCTGGGGTGCTCCTGCCGAGGGTGACGAGGATATCCGCCCTACGGGTAACTGCAGAATATCGGGCAACACCATTACGAACTGCGGAAAACGCTATGCCGCAGGCTGTGGCGTGCTTATCTGTCACTCGGCCCATAACGAGGTATCGAATAACGAGATATCAAACCTCGAATATACCGGCGTTTCGGTCGGCTGGGTTTGGGGCTACGCTCCCTCCTCGACCTACGGAAATATTATAAGAAACAACCATATTCATCATATAGGACAGGGCCGTCTTTCGGATATGGGAGGCGTATATCTCCTCGGTAATCAGCACGGCACCGTCGTTTCGGGCAATATCATTCACGACGTCACGAGCTCAAACTACGGCGGTATGGGAATCTACACCGACGAGGGTTCAAGCTATATCAGGGTAGAAAACAATATCGTTTACCGCTGCAAAGAGTGCTGTTATCAGCACCACTTCGGCAAATATAATACGGTAAGAGGAAATATTTTTGCCCTTGGCGGTAAGGCCCTTCTCGATATCTCGAGACGTGAGGATCATACCTCGCTGACCGTTGAGGAAAACACCTTTATTTCCGACGGCGTCCCTGCCTACGTCCTCTGTCCTCAGACGGGCGGCAGTCCTACGAGCGACCTCGTAGCCACCCGAAATACCTATTACGACCTATCGGGTAACGAGCCGCTTATGCTTAAATACGAATTCGGCGATATATATTTTAAGGACTGGCAAAGCTACTACGGCTACGACGAGGAAAGCGTAAACGAAAGACCTTCGGAAGAAACCTTAAAAAAGGTCGAGATAAATTAAAAAACCGTTAAGATAAGATGGGCGCGGTTAGGGATAAAATTAGGACATATGTATCTTTGCTGATACATATGTCCTTCTGATTTTGTAAAAATCGATGGCGAGCGTAAGGCGCGAAAAGAAAATCGGCCTTACCCCCGACGGGTCATTCTGAGCGCAAGTCGAAATTTTGCGACAATGAGATCCCGTCACCTGCGGTGCCGCGCTACGCGTTCGACAGGCGAAGGCAAGACCCATTGTCGCAAGCAAAGTCGCAAAATCGCCGTAGGCGGAATC
>CASFDQ010000094.1 GCA_949293385.1 uncultured bacterium
TAAAAGCTTTGCGGCAAAAGCAACTACGATAGAGTAGAAGCAATACTTTGCGGCAACGGCAAGACCGCCTGCGAAGCCGTGAACGATGTTTCCGATATTGTACTTAATATTAACGGCGCCGCTTATGAACTCGTAGAGGAAGCCTGCGCCACCAAGGCAGAGGAATACGAGAATAGCGATAGGAGCAAGCTTGATAAAGAAATCAACGAGGCCTGCGATTCCCGCACCCTGAGGACGGGGCTGATACATAGGCTGCTGATACTGAGGAGCCTGATACTGAGGCTGCTGATACTGAGGCTGCTGAGGAGCCTGATACTGGGGCTGCTGATTGAAGTTATTATCCATAACGACATCTCCTTAAAGAATTTTTTTGATAATATAATTATATACCTAATAATATTTAATGTCAATTATATTTTTGTATTTTACCCTTTATTCTTCTTTTTCGAAGCCTTGACAAAACCGAAGTTTTAAAGTATACTAAGGTGGAATACATATCGGAGAAAGCCAATGAACTGCAAAATCGCCGACTTTAAGGTTACAATTAAAAATCGCGGCGGCTTTATTGCCCGCCTTTGCGAAAAATATATCGATGATTTTTCGTCACCCGACTTTACGGTTGCCGTTTCCGACGACGATCTTTTAAACGAGCCTACCCCCTCTTCAACGAGGGCCTATCTCGAATCGATAGCGGCCTGCCGAAAGCTGGCCTATATGTTGCCCGCAAAGGATGCCTTTCTGCTTCACGCCGCCACCTTTGAGATAAAGGGCAGAGGAATCGCCTTTCTGGCCAAAAGCGGTACCGGAAAATCCACCCATATGCTGCTTTGGAAGGAGCTTTTCGGAGAAGAGCTACGGGTAGTAAACGGCGACAAGCCGATAGTACGTCTTAAGGACGATACCCCCTTCGCTTACGGCACCCCTTGGTGTGGTAAAGAAGGTCTTTCGGAAAACCGCGGCATACCGCTTACCGATATCTGCTTTATCGTTCGAAGCGATAAAAACGAGACGGTAGCCCTCTCCCCCGAGGAGGCCGTAAACCGCCTTTTCTCTCAGATCATTATTCCTTCGGGAAGTGAGAACATACTAAAGATCGCAGAGCTGCTCGATAAGACCATAAAAAAATGCAGGCTCTGGGAGATACGCTGCAACACCGACTTAGACGCGGCCAGAATCTCCAGCAAAAAAATACTTGAGGTGAAATAATATGATGCTCAAAAGAAAGTACATTTTAAGAACGGTTGCCGACAAGACGGTTGCCATTGCCGCCGAAAACGGAAATGAAAAGACCGAAAACGTTTTGACCCTTAACTCCACAGGCGCCTTTATTTTCGGAAAGATCAACGACGGAGAAGAGAAGGACGCCATCGTTTCGGCCTTTTTCGACGAGTATGACGTAACCAAGGAGGAGGCCGCAAAGGCGGTCGATGCCTTTATCGAGAGTCTCGACAAGGCAGGACTTCTTGCATAAAGCAAGCTTTATAAAAAACGGCTACGAAAATCGTAGCCGTTTTTTTATGTTCTTTTAAATTCTGCTCGAAACCTGAAACCTGTTAAGAAAAATATCCCGAGGTTAAAAAGGCTATCGAGTAGGTAAGGGCGCCCGCCACGGTGGGGGATATTACCCAGGCGAGGCCGATCTTCTTAATTACTCCGAAATGAACCGAGCCTACCCCTCTTGTAAGGCCCGCGCCGATAACTGCGCCTACCATCGCCTGTGACGTGGAAACGGGTATGCCGAGCATTTTTCCCATAATGACCACCGTAAGCGACATTGCTATTATTACGATAAAGCCGTCCATCTGACTAATATCTGCAATTCCGCCCCCTACCGTCATCATAATTTTTTTCGAATAGGTAAGGGCGCCGATGGCTATGGCAATACCTCCGAGGCCTGCCGCCAGGGTCGGGTCGGTCAGGAGATTTGCCGCCTGACCGCTTCCCGTATAGTGAGAGTCGAAGTAAAGGGCGGTGACGTTGGCCGAGGAATTAAGCCCTATGCTGAAGGAGCCGAGGGCACCTGCAATAAGGTAGCCTGCCTTTATAAAATTATCGTAGCCAGAAAGGGAAGAAAACCGTTTTTCCATTATTCGTCCCAAGGTTTTTACCAGAACGAAGGAGACGATACCCGCTCCTAACGGGTTAAGTATCCAGGTAGCGGCGAATCTTCCTATCATCGGAAGGTTTACCGCCAAAACGTCGGGGTTTGAATAGTCGGCGCTGAAAAGCCCCCAACCTATAATTGCGCCGGTTATAGCCTGATTTGCCGAAACGGGGAATTTAAGCCAGCTCATCGTAAACACCGTAAGACCTGCGCAGGCAAAAACAATTGCCGCCTTTATGGCCGATCTGAGCTGAAGCGAGGCGAGACTGCCTGCCTCCGAGGCGGCCTGAACCTCCTGCCCCGAGGCTATGACCTCGTTGCTTTCGGCGAGAAGGGACAGAGCGCCTATGTTGCCCGAGCCGCCTATAAAGGCTCCCGCCACTACGAAAACGGCGATAATTACTACCGCAGTTCTGTATCTCACAACACGGGTAGCAACTGCCGTTCCGAAGGCGCCTGCGGAATCCACCGTTCCCAGCGACCAGCCCATAAAAAGACCGGCGGCCAGTAATAAATATATCATTTTAAACTAAGCCTTCCTCGTTATGAGCATTATCTGGATCTTGTCGGCGATGTTTTCGATTATATCCGAAATATCGGCCAGCATCTCAACGTACTGCGCAAGCTGCATCTTATGCGCAAGATCGAGATCGAGACCGTATATCTGCTCGTAGAGCTTCTGCTCGATTATATCGACCGCTGTTTCCTTTCTTCTTACCTCGTCGAGGAGAGAATGATCCTTGAGGAAGTCGCCGAGGCTTGCAAACATACGTCCTATACAGGTTTCAAGTATCTCAAACTGCTCGTGAGTAACCGAAAGCATATCTAAAATATCCTCCGAGTATTCCTCGGGGAAGGAAAAGCGCTGAAGCACAACTCTGTTGGAAACGCTTTCACACTTATTGGCTATCTTGTCACAGCTCGTAGCAATCGAAATAAGGTCCTCTCTTGTTGAGGGCAGGTAGGCACTTCCCAGCGAATCGATCATTTTACGGAGGGATATATCGGCCTTTGCTTCGGCATCGGCAACGTTTTTCGCAAGGCTTTTAAGGGTCTCGTGAACGGTTGCAGGGGTGCAGGCCGCCTTCATAAAGCTTTCGAAGTATAAAAGGCAGGCCTCAACGTCTCTTATCTGCTCGGTAATAAGAAGATATACGGCCTTTCCCTTAGAGGTCTTAGTGAACATAAAAACCAGCTCCTTTAATAAAAAGAATGATATGATTATAATATATATTCCCGAATTAGTCAATAAAATATTTTTCTTTTTCTTAACTTTTATTTTACATAGATTTAACATTAAAAAGCGTAAAAGAGGTTCTGCCGAAACAGCAAAACCTCTTTCTTTTTCTCTTCTGAGGATTTATAAATTGTCGATATAGTCGCAGGCGGCAAGGGCGGCTATTGCTCCGTCAGCGGCAGCGGTTGCAACCTGACGGATGCGCTTACTGCGGCAGTCTCCTGCAACGAAAATGCCCTCGGTCACGGTCTTGCAGTCCTCGGCTGAATCGGCATAGCCCCACTGATTAAGAGCGATATGCTCCGAAAAGGGCTCGTTTTGAGGAATAAGGCCGATGGCGACGAACATTCCGTCGATACTGAGGGTGTCGCTTTGGCCGCAGTTGCTCTTTACCTTAATTCCCGTAAGGGCGGTTTCGCCCACAAGTTCTTCAACGACCGTTCCGAGAATAATTTCTACGTTATCCTTGATCTTAAGCTGCTGCTGAAGCTTTTCCTCGCCGGTAAGACGGTCGAGATTCTGAACGACGTAGACCTTTTTGGCAAGGTCGCTTAGGAGTATCGCCTCCTGAAGAGCCGAGTTTCCGCCGCCTATTACGGCGACCGTCTTACCCGTAAAGAAGGCTCCGTCACATACGGCGCAGAAGGATATTCCCTCCCCTACGAACTGCTCTTCGCGGTCTAGACCTAACATTCTGTGCTTGGCGCCGGTTGCGATTATGACCGATCTTCCCTCGAAATCGCCGCCGTCGGTATGAACGGTGAAGCTATCCTTTTTAGAGATACCCGTAACCTCACACATCTCTACCTCGGCCCCCTGCTCAAGCACCTGCTCGATAAGCTTTTCGGCAAACTCGTTTCCCGAAAGGGATAAAAAGCCGGGGATGTTTTCAACCTTGGGGGAGAAGGTTATCTGACCGCCGAAGGTGGCCTTTTCGATAACCAGAACGCTTTTATTTGCCCTCTTAGCATAGAGGGCGGCGGTCAGCCCCGCAGGGCCGCCGCCGATGATTATAATGTCATACATATTTAGATGTCCCTTAATTTTTAGGATTACACGCCGAGGAATTTCTTGATATCCGAAACGCCTGCGTACTTGGAAGCCACGCCGTCCTTAACAACTACGAGGGTCGGAGCCTGCTTGATTCCGAACTCGTTTACGAGGTCTTCGTGCTCATTTGCGAGAAGCTTATCGTAGGGGAAGCCTGCCTTATCGAGGAAGGAGCAAGCTATTTTGCAGTTGGGGCAGGTCGCGGTGGTGAAGAGGTAGTTTGCGTCGGCGGTAGCGGGCTCATTGACCATCTGCGCTACGCAGGAGCAGGACTCGGGAAGGATACCTTCGTGAGTCAGCTCGGAATTTTCAACGTCGTAGACCTTTCTGTCCTTATACTCCTGAGCCTTACCGTCGTTCCAGTTCTGAACGGGACGGTAGTAGCCGGTGATACGGGAGTAGACCTCGGTCTTCTCGCCGCACTCGGGGCAGGTGAACTCCTCGCCTGCGATATAGCCGTGGGTTCTGCAGACAGAGTAGGTGGGAGACATGGTGTAGTAGGGAAGCTTGTAGTTTTCAGCGATCTTGCGAACGAGGGTCGCGGCAGCCTTCCAGTCGGGAAGCTTTTCGCCGAGGAATGCGTGGAAAACGGTACCCGAGGTATAGAGGGTCTGAAGCTCATCCTGAACGTCTAATGCTGTGAAGATGTCCTCGGTGTAGCCGACGGGAAGGTGTGAAGAGTTGGTGTAGTAGGGGGTCTGACCCTTTTCTCTTCCTGCGGTGATGATGTCGGGATAGTGCTTAAGGTCGTGCTTTGCAAGACGGAAAGCGGTAGACTCTGCGGGGGTAGCCTCTAAGTTGTAGAGATCGCCGTACTCCTCCTGATAGTCGGAGAGACGCTCGCGCATATGGTTGAGGACGTCCTTGGTGAAGGCTTGTGCCTCTTTGTTTACGAGGTCCTTCTTTATCCACTTTGCGTTAAGGCAGGCTTCGTTCATACCAACAAGTCCGATGGTCGAGAAGTGGTTGTTGAAGGTGCCGAGGTAGCGCTTGGTGTAGGGATAGAGTCCTGCGTCGAGGAGCTTGGTGATAACGGTACGCTTAACCTTAAGAGAGCGTGCGGCAATGTCCATCATACGGTCAAGTCTTGCGTAGAAATCGGCCTCGTTCTCGGCAAGGTATGCGATTCTGGGCATATTGATGGTAACAACGCCGACAGAACCGGTGGACTCGCCGCTTCCGAAGAAGCCGCCCGACTTTTTGCGAAGCTCGCGAAGGTCGAGACGAAGTCTGCAGCACATGGAGCGAACGTCCGAAGGCTCCATATCCGAGTTGATGTAGTTGGAGAAGTAGGGGGTGCCGTACTTTGCGGTCATATCGAAGAGAAGCTTATTGTTCTCGGTCTCGGACCAGTCGAAGTCGCGGGTGATGGAATAGGTGGGGATGGGATACTGGAAGCCGCGGCCGTTGGCGTCGCCCTCGATCATGATCTCGATAAAGGCCTTGTTGACCATATCCATCT
This sequence comes from uncultured bacterium, assembly GCA_949293385.1. Classification (GTDB taxonomy): domain Bacteria; phylum Bacillota; class Clostridia; order Oscillospirales; family Acutalibacteraceae; genus SFWF01. Next base: position 5,854 of record CASFDQ010000094.1, read on the forward strand.
CTTTTTTACAGTCTTTATACTTGAAATCAAGCTCCTTACCGCCAACGATACAGTTAAGCTCGGCAAGGTCGGCGGGAACTACCCAGTCGAGAGTGATGTTGGTGAAGGGAGACTGAGTACCCCAACGGGAGGGGGTATTTACGCCGTAGATGAAGGACTGAATACACTGCTTGACCTCTTTATAAGAAAGCTTATCGACCTTTACGAAGGGAGCAAGATAGGTATCGAAGGAGGAGAAGGCCTGTGCGCCTGCCCACTCGTTCTGCATAATTCCGAGGAAGTTTACCATCTGATTGCAGAGGGTGGAAAGGTGAGCCGCAGGGGCAGAGGTGATCTTTCCGGGAACGCCGCCTAGACCCTCCTGAATGAGTTGCTTTAAGGACCATCCTGCGCAGTAGCCGGTGAGCATGGAAAGGTCGTGAATATGAATGTCGGCATTTCTGTGAGCGTTGCCGATTTCATCGTCATAAATTTCGGAAAGCCAGTAGTTAGCGGTAACTGCGCCCGAGTTAGAGAGGATAAGACCGCCGACAGAATATGTAACGGTGGAGTTTTCCTTAACGCGCCAGTCGTTGATGTTAAGATAGTTGTCAACGATTGCCTTATAGTCGACCATGGTGGCAGAGAGGTTACGGATCTTCTCTCTCTGACGGCGGTAGATAATGTATGCCTTTGCAACGTCGTCGTAGCCTGCCTTGATGAGGACCGACTCAACGGCGTCCTGAATATGCTCAACCTCAATTTTACCGTCTACGATTTTAGGCTCGAACTGAGCGGTAACCTTGAGGGCTAAGAAATCGATAATGTCCTGATTGAACTGCTTCTGGCAGGCGTCGAAGGCCTGAAAAATGGCGGTGCTGATTTTGGAAAGGTCAAAAGGAACGACTTTTCCGTCACGTTTTACGACGTTATACATATTTTTTCTCCTTTTAATTTTTCTATTTTTCGCGTGTACTCCTATTATATTCTTCTATGTGGTGGTTGTCAAGGACAAAAATACAAGATATTGTGTTTATTTTTTAACATTCTAACTATATTTAGTAGGCTAAAGTGCCCTCAAAACCGCATTTTTACACGGTTTTTCGGGCTTTTTCTCCCCTTTTTCCGACAAAAAAATCGTCCGAAAAAATTTTTCGGACGATACACTATATATTGTGTTTTATACCTCAGTAGCCAAAGCATTCGAACCCGAATCAGATTTTGGGATATGGATTTCACGCTCTGACATCGTTAAAATACTCGTGAATCCGAAAGGATTCACTGCGTTTTTGCCTCGCATACCGCAAAATCCATAAATCACAAAATTCTACGACCTAAAAGTCGCGTTTTTATGAGTGGATTTTGGTGATGCGAAGCCCATAAAGCAGTCGCTTATGGGCGACAAAGAGCCAAAAGGCGCCTTAAAACCGCACTTTTAGGCTGGTTCGGGTTTAAATGATTTGGCTAAGCTCGTATTCGAGGCTTCCGAGCCCAATATCTGCCGCCGCCTTCGGGGTCAGGGCGCCGTTTCGCGATTCGATACGCTTTATAAGGTGACCCTTGCCCTTGTCGTCGGTTTTATAAACCAGATCGAGGCAGGCCTTATCTATGGCCACGGGGTCAAGGGAGGCAAGTATTCCTATATCGGCGATGCAGGGGTCCTCGGCAACGGCACAGCAGTCGCAGTCTACCGACATATTTGCCATAACGTTTATATAGGCGGCCCTTCCCTCGAAATAGTCGGCAACGCTCTTTGCGGCGTCGGCCATTGACATAAGAAAGCTGTCGTGGTCGGCGTTCCAGAAGTCGGCGGTAACGCCTACCCCGTGAATATACTGCTTACCGTATGAGGAGGCAAAGCCGATGGAAAGCTGCTTTATAGCTCCGCCGTAGCCGCCCATGGGGTGACCCTTAAAATGCGAAAGGCAAAGAAGGCTATCGTACTTTTCTATTCCCCTGCCGACGAAATTTTTCTTTATTTTTTTACCGTAGGGCATACTGAGTTCAAGATCGGGGCCTTCGGCATCGAGAATTTCGGTTTCAAAAAGACCCGACCAGCCGTGATCGATAAGGGTCTGCTTATGGGCGGCGGTGGTGTTTCGGGAGCCCTCGTAGGCGGTATTACATTCCACCACCGTACCTCCCACCATATCTATAACCGGCTTCCAGAAGGGGGCACGCAGGAAATTCTGATTTCCCTTCTCCCCCGAATGAACCTTAACGGCTACCCTGCCGCCAAGCTCGATATCAAGCCTTTTATAAAGCTCGGCCACCGCTTCGGGGGTTATGTTTCTCGTAAAATATACCTTTGATACCATAAATTTTCTCTGCCTTTTAGATTGACTTTACTTTAAACACATAGTAATATATACATATATTATATACGCTCCGAAAGGAAAAATCAATGATCATAAACGGTTTTCAGAAAATGACCCTCTTAGACTTTCCCGAAAAGGTCGCCTGCACGGTATTCCTCGGCGGCTGTAATTTCCGTTGCCCCTTCTGCCATAACGCGGGGCTCGTTCTCGGAAATAACCCCGAAAGCTACACCGAGGAAGAAATCTTATCCTATCTCGAAAAGCGAAAGGGGCTTCTTGACGGGGTCTGCATAACGGGTGGCGAGCCGACCCTCCGCCCCGACCTTCTCCCCTTCATCCAAAAGGTTAAGGCTTTGGGCTTTGCGGTAAAGCTTGACACCAACGGCACAAACCCCGCTCTTTTAAAGGAGCTTATTGATAAAGCGCTGGTCGACTACGTGGCTATGGATATTAAAAACTCCTTTGAAAAATACCCCGAGACCTGCGGTCTTGGCAGTATGGAGCTTGATTCAATAAAGGAAAGCATCGCCCTTTTGATCGACGGCAAGGTAGATTTCGAATTTAGAACCACTATCGTCAGCGAGCTTCACACCGTGGAGGATATTGAGGCTCTGACCAAGGAGATAAAGGGCGCAAAAAAATATTTCCTTCAAAACTTCGTCGACTCGGGCGACCTCCTCGCGCAGGGCTATTCGGCCCACGAGACCGAGGTCTTAAAGGAAATGCTCGCCGCGGCACAAAAAAACATCCCCGAAGCCGCACTTCGGGGAGTATAAAATTTTTATCCGACTCTTTCAAGGCCTTTACCGTCCGTTCTGACGCGGTACGGCGGAATTTTTGCCGACCACTCCCCCCCCCCGCGTTTCGGGTTTTACTTTGATAAAACTTGTAAAATCAAAGAGTTTATGATATAATTACACATATTAAACGGAGGTGAGTAGGATCTATATTCAGGAACCGAACATTACGGCGCAAACCACCGACGGCTCGTCATATTTCAGTCTTATAAGCGGAGCTGTCTGCCTTGACGGCAACAATCCCGACTTTTCAGGCGCTTCGGACTACGTTCTCTATTATATGTGGAAGGGCTCGGGCGAGCTTATTGCCGACAAAAAGATATATAATCTCTTCCCCGGCGACTTTTATATCTGCCGCCCGGGAGATAACCGAAGCTTTGTTCCAAACTCCTCGGTTCAGACCGAATATTACTGGTTTTCCTTCGGCGGCAGTACGGCCTCCGAAATACTTGCGTCCATAAAATTCGCCACAAAGGAAAAATATTACATCGGTCACAGCAGCGAGGTTACCGCCCTTTTTGACAGAGCGCTTGACGAGGCGGAAAAAGCGGAGCCGAATTCCGTACTTATTGCTTCGGCTTATTTTACGGCGGCTTTAGGGATTATGTCGAGGCTGGCAATACATATTCTTCCGCAGGATCCCACCGCAAATCAGGACAAGATCGCCCCTGCCATCAATTCGATAAATTCCGACTGCACGAGCAAGCTCGGGGTAGATGAATACGCTAAGATGTGTAACCTTTCGACCTCCTATTTTACCCATCTCTTCACTAAAAGCACCGGATATTCCCCCCTCGAATACAAGACCCGTCAGAGAATAAACATTGCGAAAAATCTCCTCGCTACGACCAACCTTTCGGTCAAGGAGATCTCGACCATTATCGGCTTTAAGGACCCTCTTTATTTCGGCCGCTGCTTTAAGCGCACCACAGGTCAGAGCCCCTCGGATTACAGAACGAAAAAATAACGACGATTCGGGAGAAGCTTCGAAAGGAAGCTTCTCCCGATCTCTCATATTAAAAGAGGTCTTGCACGGCATAATCTTGCCTTGCAAAACCTCTTTTTCTGTTTTTTGGTCTGTTCTTACTGAGACAGCCCCTCAGACGGTTTTATTTTTTTCTTCCACCTTGCGGTGGAGGCCTTCTTTTGTGGTTTAGGGAGGAGAGAAAAGGGAAAACAAATTTATATCTCTCTTACGGGAAATCCCCTCTTCCCTCATCCCTTATCCCTAACGATTAAAACTTTCCTCGGCGAAGCCGAATATGAAAATAAAACTGCCCTTCGTTTAATTCTTTTTAAACCGGATCACGCCGCGACCCCAGCCCGGCTTATTGCCTGCCTTGAGCCAACCGATATAGGCCCTCTGAAGGGAGGTGTCGGCGGGGAAGGTGTCGACATCCTTGGAATCGGTATTGAATATTCTCCAAAGGTCGTGACCGTCGTCGTGATAGCCCGAATCGATTATGGTAAAGAAGTCCATAAAGGAAATTATTCTGGAATTTTCGGGAAGAAATTCGCGATGATCGGGGAAAAGGAGCCATGAGCCGCAATGAAAGAGTACCTCGTCTCCGGTGAATTCGTCGGCATAAAATCTTGCGGCCGTTTTAAGGGATTCCTCTACCTCCTCGGGAAGCAGGGGGCCAAGGCCGGGAATATGAATATTTATGGCCTTTTTGCCGGTATAATGCTTATTCTCTTCGTTCTTGATCTCGGGGATGTTAATTATCTCATACTGAAGACGGCCGAGACCGAAGCGGCCGAGTCGGAAGAAGCCGATAAACCAGTCGGCGACGAAGCTTCCCCAGACGCCGCGGACCTTTTTACATTCCATAAGCTTTGCGCCGAGGTCCTTCATCGACTGATACCATATAGCCTCGTCGATACCCTCTTTTTTATATCTTTCCTTAAGGTGACGGGCGATAAGGACGAAGAAAAGCAGCTCGGCCGTTTCGCTTCGTATGTCCCCTTCCTTAAAGGTCGCTCTGAGCTCCTGAACGGTATCCCAAAGGTCACCGTCGCTGTCCGAAAAATAGGCTTCGACAAGCTCGAAATAGCGTTTATTTTCCTTAAGCTTTTCTAAAACCTCATCGTGTGCGGCGTAGGCCTTCTCGGGCCAGCCGAATTCGCGGCAGAAGGTTTTGAGCCAGACTTTATGTTCGGAAAAATTTACCATAATAATAACCCCTTTATCCTATGGATTTATCAAGATCATTATACGATAAGCGCTATTCCCCGTCAAGGGTTTTGAGCCTGTTTTAATTATATTTAACCGAATATCGAGCTTACGACGCTTCCGACAAGTCCGTCGGAGGAGGTCTTAGCAGGCTCGCTTGAGCTGTTGCTTGTGCTCATAAGGGTACCGTAGGCGACGGGAGCCATAAGTATCTTACCCGTTCCGCGGTATACGTTAACGAGAACTTCGCCGCTGGCAAGGGAGCCGAGCATAGATTTGGTGGACTGTTCGACGGTGAACTGAAGGAATTTGCTCCAGGCTATCGCCATATATCCTTCTGATGCTCGAAGACCTCGAAGCAACCCAGCTCGTCTATTTTTTTGATGTTTTCGTTGTTATAAAGATTATTTACCTGTACCATATTTTTTCCTCCTTAAAAAGTGAGTTCTATATATAAAGACGGAGAAAAGTCGAAAAAATGGCGTAGTTTTTTTGAAAATTTTTTTAAAAAAATAAAGGGGCTGTCACTTAAGATGCAGAAAGGCTTTTCTTCGGCACGGTAGGCGTACAAAGGTACTACGAGTGACGAAAAAAGGCTTAAAAAGAAAATAATTTCCTGAAATTCGAAGAATTTCTCATATTAAAAGAGGTCTTGCAAAGCATAAAACTGCTTTACAAAACCTCTTTATTTATGCTTTTTACATTTTCTTTTGGTCTGCGCTTAAGTGACAGCCCCTTTAATAATTTACGTTAAATTTCCAGTTCGCTGAGGTAAGGTCCTCGTTGCCCGAGCCTATGGTTATTTTTCCCCTGTCGGTACTGCTTCCTGTGTATTTGACCGTTTTAAGCTCGGGGCAGTTACCGAAGGCCTGCGTAGACCTTGGCGTAGGTCTCCTGAATAGCATCGTAGGCGTCGCGGTCGTTTTTAAGATAGCCGTAAACAAGAGAGAAAACGTATTTGTAGGTCGACATAAAAAGCTCCTCAAAGGCGACCTCGTCCCCCTCCTGAGCCTTTTTAACCACCGCATTATCTATCCTTTTCGGAAGAGTCTGAGTTTCCTTTTCGTCTATCTCCGCTTCCTCAAAAAGCGCAATATCTTCGTTTCCCGTAGTCTTCGCCTCCCCTCTTTTTCAAAAATACAATGCCAATTGTATATCAAACTTTTCTTTTTGTCAACAAAATAAGATAAAAAGCTACGGTATGAAACACCGTAGCTTTTTTGTTCGGTTAGTGCTTTTTTGTGAAAATAAGGTCGAATTTTCCCTCGGTCATTTCGCCTTCTACCGAATAGCCGTCGGGGGAGCGGAGCCTTACCGAAACATCCTTATCGAAGGTAAGGATATAATGAATTTTATCGCCCCTTCGCTTCCATCTTGCCTGTGCGATTCCGCGGAAATTACCCTCACAGAAGGTCATATCCTCGGGGAAATAGGGGCAAAGGACAAGCTCTTCATAGCCGAAGGTCCCTTCCTTCCTTGAAAGACCCACAAGCTTCTTCATAAACCAGGCAACCGCAGAAGAATTCATATGGTGGTTGGCCGATTTTTTGGTGTTCCACATCTCGTAAAGGGTGGTGGCCCCATCCTCCATCCAGTAGGAATAAGATGGGTAGCCCTTGGCGGTTAAAATCTTATAAACAAGGTCGGGTGAGCCGATTTCGTCGAGTGCGGGTACAAGATACTGCATACCCACCATACCGCACTCGTGATGATAGTCGCAGTCCTTTACCGCCTCGCGAAGCTGAGCCGCAAGGCCCTCTGTAGCGCCGCCCTTTTTAAGACATATCATCATCGAAACGGCGGTTTGGGTGTTTACCGTACAGCGGTCGGCACGGCGGTCGTAAAAGACCTCGAAGAAGCGGTTGTAAAGCCCCTCGTAAATCTCTTTTGCCCTTTCGTTTTCCTCGCCACAAAGCTCCGCGGCCCTGACGGTAAGGTCGGCAAACTCGATTATAAGGGCGGTGTCGACGAATTTTCTCGAATTAAAGCGGAATTTTTCGTCGTCTCCCCCGTTCCAGTCACCGAGACCATAGCCGATAAGCCCGTCGGAGGTGCGCTGTTTATACATCCATTCGAGATGCTTACACATCAGCGGATATGCCGATTTTACATAGTCGGGATTTCCGCTTGCCTCGTAGAGCTTCCAAGGGATCTTAAAGACGAAGCCTGTGCAAAGAGGTCCGGTGCAAGCGGTCACGTCCCAGGCGCCGTTCGGAATTATGGAGGGAAGATTTCCGTCCTCCCGCTCCTCGTCGAAAAGGTCATATAGCCACTTTTCAAAAAGGGGCAGGCTGTCGTAGTTCATAAGAATCTGCTCGGCGGAGGCAATAGCGTCGTTGGTCCAGCCAAGCTTTTCACGGGTTGGACAATCGGTAAGGTTGTAGAACATATTCGACCATACCGAATAATCACCGCAGAGGCTTATCTTATTGAGCAGCTCGTTTGAGCAGTTAAAATCGGATATCTTGTCCACCGCCTGATGAACGAAGACCGATTTGATTTTAATAATTTCACACTCACCCTCAATTTCCACAAATCTAAAGCCGTGGTAGGTGAAGCGAACGAGGGGGGAGTCCACGCCACCCGAAAGTATCACTCGGTTGGTCTGAAAATCGTGCCCCTGATGGAAGGGGAAGCCGTCCATCTCTCGGTGATCGAGGGTACCGTCGGCAAAAACACGCTCGGCGTGACGGATGGTTATTACGGCGTCCTTTTCGCCATGCAGAGTAAGCTCCAAATAGCCCGAAATATTCTGACCGAAGTCGTAGATTATATTACCCTTTGCATTTTTGAAGGTTGCGACTGCGCTAAACTGCTCAAACTCGCGGATGGGCTGACAAAGGCACTCCCGAAGAGTTGCCTCGGGCATATTTTCGGAGATTTTTACGGGGAGGTAGCCGTCAGTACCGAAAAGACGGAACTTCTCGCCCTTTCTGCAGTCATAGGTCTCGCCGCTTCTAAGCTGATTAAACACCACGGGGGAGGCTTCTCTGCTGACCACCCAGCTTTCGTCCGAAAGTATCTTTAAATCTCCTAAATCAAGGGCGAAAAGGAGCTTCGGAGCCCCGCGCCACTCGGCCTTATCGAAATCCCAGCCGGTCTTAAGGGTCTCGTTATACCAGCCGTTGCCGACTATTACCGCAATCTCGTTTTCCCCCACGCGAAGGAGACGGGAGACCTCATAGGTATGATACCAAAGGGTCTTCATATAATTCGAGCAAGGGGTATTAAAAAGGTCGTTTGTTATAGGCTCGCCGTTTATATAGACGTAGCCGAGGCCCAGAGCGACACAGATAAGCTCGGCCTTTTCGGGAACCTTTTCAAAAGCAAACTGCTTTTTAAAAACGGGAGCAGGATCGTATTCGTTATAGGCGGGGTCGAAGGGTGCGGGAAATTCAATAAACTTAGCAGAGCGTATCATATCTGTCCTCGGGTTTGTCCTTAAGCTCGATTGGGCAGTCGCCGAGATGCTCTACCTTGAAGCCGTTTTTCTTATAGGTCTCGTAGTCGAAGGCGTCAAGCTCGTCGACGGCGATCTTATGGAACTCGTAGAAATTCTCCCACCATTCGTAGCCGCTTCCAAGCTCGGCAGAAAGGAATGCATCGGCAATGTCACAGCCCATTGCGGGGGCAACGTAGAATGCGCCCATAGCAAGGACGTTTACGCCGTTTCCCGTAATTGCACGGCGGGCGGCGGTAACGCTTTCAACTACTCCTGCGTGAACGCGGGGGCATTTTGAGGCGGCGATATGAATTCCCATTCCCGTACCGCAGAAAAGCAGAGCCCGCTCGAAGTTGCCCTCGCTTATCTCCGCGCCTACGCGAAGTCCTATTCTATGAAACATAAGCTCGGTATCGTCGGGGTCGGAATCGGCCTTAACGCCCATATCGGTAACCGTCCAGCCCTTCGCCTTAAGGTGAGCAACAACGGCCTCCTTAAGAGGGAAACCTGCGAAATCTGCTCCAACAAGAATCTGTTTATCTTTAACCGTTTTCATAATAAAAACTCCCTTCGGGTTTTGCTTTTATTATATATGTTATAACCTTTCAGGTCAAGATTGACTTTACCCTTTTAGAATGTTATAATTACCCTTGGTGATTAAAATGAAAGAAACATCTTATAAAATTATAAACGAACTCGGTATGCGTTATCCTGCTCTCGAAAGCATTATTCCCGAGATTAAAAAGGCGGCCGAGCTTATGGTCGACTGTATTAAAAGCGGAAATAAAATTCTCCTTTGCGGAAACGGCGGCTCTGCTTCCGATTGCCTGCATATAGTCGGCGAGCTTATGAAGGAATTTAAAATTAAAAGGCCCCTTTCCGAAGAGGACAAGGCCGCCCTTAAAGCCGCAGGCGACGACGGATATATCGGGGAAAATCTTCAGGGCGCAATGCCTGCAATTTCTCTTGTTGGAGTTACCGCTCTCGAATCGGCATACGCTAACGATGCCGCGCCCGATTTAGGCTTCGCACAGCAGGTTTTCGGTCTTGGAAACAAGGGCGACGTCCTTATCGGAATTACCACCTCGGGCAACAGTAAAAACGTTATTTACGCGACCAAGGTTGCAAAGGCAAAGGGGCTTAAAACGGTTATTCTGACGGGTAACGGCGGCGGTAAAATCGCCGAACTTTCCGACGTAAGTCTTATCGCTCCCGAGTCGGCAACCTATAAAATTCAGGAATATCATCTCCCGATTTATCACAACCTTTGTTTAGCGCTTGAAAACGAATTTTTCGGTTAATAGCAAAAAATTACGGCTACGCAAATTAAAACGCGTAGCCGTATTTTATTTATCAAATTTAAGCGGGCGGCCGATGACCGCCCCTACGAGTTAATTTATATTTATCAGGGTTTATGGGTTGATGGGTTAATATTATTTTAGGAAAATCTTCTTGAGGATTCCATCCCTTTTCCCTTGCCCCTTTTCCCTACTCTCGGCCCTCGGCCTTTGGCCCTAGGCCCTACGCTAGATTTGCCAATCGATCGGTTTTTGGCCCGAGGCGATAAGAATTTCGTTGGTCTTCGAGAAATGCTTACAACCGAAAAATCCGCCGTAGGCCGAAAGGGGGCTCGGATGAACCGTCTCGAGCTTTACGTGGAGGGGGTTGTCGATAATTCTCGCCTTGGCCTTTGCGTTCGCTCCCCAAAGGAGGAACACCACGGGGGTATCCTTTTTATTAAGCTCGGAGATCACCCTGTCGGTGAAGTTCTCCCAGCCCTTTCCCTTATGAGAATTAGGGGTCGCTTCTCTGACCGTCAAAACGGTGTTTAAAAGGAGGACGCCCTGCTTAGCCCAGTAGGTAAGCTCGCCGTGATCGGGAAGCTTAAAGCCTACGTCCGACTCCAGCTCCTTAAAGATATTCTTAAGTGAGGGCGGCGGCTCTACTCCCCTTTTTACCGAAAAGCACATTCCGTGGGCCTGACCCGCTCCGTGATAGGGGTCCTGACCGATTATAACCACCCTCGTATCCTTAAAGGAGGAGCATTTGAGGGAGTTAAAAATGTCGTGCATATCGGGATAGATCCGACGGGTAGAATACTCGGCCTTTAAAAAGGCGCGAAGCTCCTTATAATAGGGCTTTTCGAACTCGTCCTTTAGTATCTCGTCCCAATCGTTTAAAAGCTGTACCACTTTACTTTTTCCTTACTCTACGGGAGCGGCGTCATCCTCGGCAGGTGCGGCAGGACTTGCGGTCTCCTCTTCGGATTCGGCAGGTGCGGCAGGTTGAGGTGCCACAGGCTGCGGCGGATAATACGGAGGATAGTAGACGGGAACGCCTATCATACTCTTGGATGCGATAAGCATACAGATCGGACCGCCAAGAGGCACTAATATCGTAAGAAGTATGTATTTAACGGCTTTTGCGGGGGTAAGCTCTTCAAATATCTTATAGGTGCAGATCATAGTGCAAAGCGCGTTTGCGGCGGTCGCCAGAGCATAGGTTATGAGCACGGGAACGAGTATGACGATAAGTCCTGCGGCCGAGGTAGCTCCGAAAACCATAGAAAAGCTCACTGCGAAGGCTAGGATAAAGTATAAAAATACGCCTGCCGCAGAGATGATGCTGAGGGTAAGAAGGGTCTTGCGCCATTTGCGGTCGATTCCGCCTATGCGGGAATGATAATCAACCACCGAGCCTATTATCCAGGAATTTGCAACAGGCACCCAGGCAAGACCGGGGTATTTAAGGTTGCGGTTTTTGGCCATACGGTAAAGAGCTAAGGACTGAATCACGTAGCTTGTTACCAGGTAGGCGATGATAAGAAGATAGAAAAGTGCTATAAGAATTCCGACGGCCGCCAAGGCAGAGACCCCCGAATATCCGTAGTTGTACCCGTAATCGGGAACTGCAGGTGTTACATAACTCATAAAAATTTCTCCTTAAAATATTTATTTTATGCTTTTATTTCGGCAACGTAAGGTCGGTGATCCGAAGCAACTATAGGCGGTATGTCCGCAGACTCCACCAAAAGATCGCGGCCTACGAAGATATAATCTATTTTCACCTTCGGATCGACCGAGGGCCAGCTCAGCTTTTCTTCGCCGAAAAGCTCGGCGGTATCAAAAAGCCTTTCCCTTATGGGAGCGAGCATCGGGCAGTCGGGCTCCATATTGAAATCGCCCATTAAAACGACCCTTTCGTCGGGCAGGTTATTTATTATTGTCTCCACCGCTTTAAGCTTTTCGGGGTCGCTTAGTCCGACGTGAATAACGAGGACGGTAACGCCGTTTTCGAGCCTTACCTTTAAGAGACATCTCTGCTCGTAGCGGAGTTCCTTTTTGCCCTCCGGCTCGGGGACAAGTATAGTTTCGGCCGAAAGGATCGGAATTTTGGATAAAAAGCCGTTTCCGTAGGGGCCGCCTTCGTTTATAGCCTGCGCAAAACAGTAATGCTCCATACCCGTAAGCTCGGAGAGCTTCGCGGTCTGATTCGGCCACTCGGAGCCTTCGCCGTCGCCTCGCATTTCGTTCAGACCTACGATATCTGGGCTTTGGGCGAGAATGGCCTCGGCCATAACCTCGTAGTCGATCTCGCGGGTAAGGTAGTTTAAGCAGTGCTGAGTGTTAAAACTCATTACCTTCATTTTTTTATCCTCTAAAAACAGATCTTTCCGGGATTTAAGATGTTTTTATCGTCGAAAACACGCTTAATTCCCTGCATAAGCAGTATGGGAGTTTCGCCGTACTGCTTTTTCATATATTTTTTTTTGGCGTAGCCTATTCCGTGCTCGCCCGAAACGAGACCGCCCATTTCCTCGGCCCGCTTATACATAGCGTCGAAGCAGGAGGCAAGGGTCTTTTCCCATTTATCCTGCTCAAGCTCGTCACGGCAGATATAGATATGAAGATTTCCGTCGCCTGCGTGACCGAAGGAGGCAATTCTGACGCCCTGCTCTTTTGCCAGCTCGTGGGTAAATTTAATAAACTCGTCGATCTTATTTACGGGGACGACGACGTCGCACTCATCCATTTCGGTGGTAGAGGCCTTTATTGCCTCAAGGAAGGCTCCTCTTGCCGACCAGACCGACTTTTTACGCTCGTCGGTATCGACTATGTAGGCGTCGATGGCACCGATGGAAAGGCAGAGCTCGGCCACGGTACTCATATCGTTTTCGACCTGCTGCTCGGTGTTTCCGTCGAAGGTAAGAAGGATATAAGCGTCGTTCTTAGTGTCGGGGAATTTCTTTCCGAGATAGCTTTCGGAGAAAACTATTGTATCACGGGACATATATTCTACGGCGGTGGGAACGACCTTGGAACGGATTATCTGCGGTACCGCTTCAATAGCCGATCTCATATCGGGGAAGGGTACGAGAAGGCTTACCGAAACCTTGGGCAGGGGTACCAGCTTTAAGACCGCCTCGGTAATGATACAGAGGGTTCCCTCCGAGCCGATAACGAGGTCTTTAAGGCTATAGCCCGAGCTGTTTTTGGCAACGGCTCCGCCGAGGGTAAGTATCTCACCGTTTGGCATAACTACGGTGAGAGCACGGACGTAGTCTCTCGTAACGCCGTATTTTACGGCTCTCATTCCGCCTGCGTTAGTAGAGATGTTTCCGCCGATGGTAGCGGATTTCTCGCCCGGATCCGGAGGATAGAGAAAATCGTTTTCCTCGGCAAAGGCGGCAAGCTCCATAAGCAGAACGCCGGGCTGAACGGTGATGGTGGAGTTATCCTTATCGAGCTTTAATATCTTATTCATTTTGGTCGTCTCTAAAAGGATTCCTCCCTCTACGGCCACGGCGGCACCTACGAGGCCGGTTCCGCTTCCTCTTACCGTAACGGGGATACTGCGGAAGTAGGCGTGCTTCATAATTTCCGACACCTGCTCGGTTGCGGTTACCCTAACCAGCACCTCGGGCATCTTCTCGATTCCGCCGAGCTCGTCGTGGGCATAATCGGGGCTTATTGCCTCGCCGACTATAACCTCGTTTTCGCCGACAATACTTTTAAGGACGGCAATATCTTCGTTCGTTACCTTGTTATACATTATTTCGCCTCCTTAATATTTTCGATCCACTTGGGAAGTATCTCGGTCAGGTCTCCGACCACGCAGTAGTGTGCCACGTCGAAGATCGGAGCGTTTTTATCCGAATTTACGGCGATTATCATATCGGAGGATTTCATACCTGCGGCAAACTGCACCGCGCCCGAAATTCCGAGACAGATTATAAGCTTAGGCTTTACCGTTCTTCCCGAAAGGCCTATCTGATGCTTAGCGTCGTAGATATTCGATTCGACCATAGGTCTCGTGCAGGCCACGACTCCTCCGAGAAGCTCCGCAAGCTCGGCCGCCGCGGCACGCATAGACTCGCTTCCTGCGCCGCGTCCTACTGCAACGATAATATCGGCCTCGGAAATATCGATATCGGTGGGCTTAAGGGAGGTATTTATTATCTCGATATCCGAAGAAAGCATTTTTTCGGTTACGGTCATTTTAACTATCTCGCCCTTCGAATTTTCGGTTTTTTCGGGAGCGGTAAATACCTTATATCGGGCGGTACAGAACTGCGGACGGGTATTCGGAGTTATGATCTGCGCCATAATGTTTCCGCCGAAGGCAGGACGGATCTGAACAAGGTCGGTATTTTCCTTCATCTCCAAAACCGTACAGTCGGCGGTAAGTCCCGTTTTTCTTCTTGCGGCAATACGGGGAGCAAGCTGACGGCCGAGATTGGTGGCACCCACAAGCACCGAGGAGGGCTTATACCTTTCGATAAAGTCGTCAAAAGCGGCGGTATAGGGCTCTATTCTGAAGTCGCGAAGCTCGGGGTGATCGTAGGTAAAGACCTTATCGACACCGTATTTTAAAAGCTCCTTTGCGGCAGTATCGGTATTTTCCCCGATAAGCAGAGCGTAAACGGGATGAGCGGTAACCTTTGCCAGCTCCCTCGCCTTTCCGATAAGCTCGAAGGTAACGGGGTGAAGCTTTCTGCCAGAAAAATCGGCGTAAACGCAGATCCCCTTCCACTCCGATTTATCAATTTCCTTTATATCCTCAACAAATTCCACAAGACCGTCGCCCTTACGGACACACATTTTACACATCTTGCAGGCGGAGGATATATCAAGCTTTTCGCCTTCGTAGCTTATTGCACCGAAGGGACAAAGCTCTATAAGCTTCGCAGCCTTTTCGGGGGTTACGAGGGCTTCTTTAATAACAAGCTTTCCCATGGGTCATATCCTCCTTATATGATCTTTTTAGCGCGAAGCAGCTCGTAAAGGGCGGCGGCCTGAGCGGTACTGTCGCCTTCGATGCTCTGCTTCTCGGTGTTTTTTTCGGGCGGGAAAATTCGCTCGACCTGAGTCGCCGAGCCGGTCAGTCCGTAATTGTCGGGGTTCTGATCGTCGAAATCGGCAAAGGTCAGCATTTTTACGGCATCCTCGGGGAGGGCCTTTTTAATTTTATAAGAGGGCAGACGGGGGGTATTTATATCTCCGTCCACCGAGATAAGGCAGGGCAGCTTTATGCTCTGACTGACTATCTTATCGTCGAGGCTTGCGGTAACGAAGATTTTTCCGTCTCTTATGTCGTCGACCGATAAAACGTTTGAGAGGTTTGCAATGCCGAGGTATTCGGAGACCTCAGCGCCTACCTGAGCGGTGTCGCCGTCGGTGGTCTGCTTTCCGCAGATGATAAGGTCGAACTCGCCGCATTTTTTAATTCCCTGAGAAAGGGTATAGGCGGTTGCGAGGACGTCGGCTCCCGCAAATTTTCGGTCGGACAGAACCGTACCCGAAGCAGCCCCCATACATACCGTCTCGACAAGAGCGGTCTTGGCCTGAGGGGGACCCATGGTCACGGTCTCTACCCTGCCGCCGTATTTCTCCGTTAGGGATAACGCGGTTTCGATAGCATATAGGTCGTACGGGTTAATTTTGCTCTGCACTCCGTTTCTCTTAAGCACGCCGGTAACCGGATCGACCTCTACGTTAGAGGAGCCGGGCACCTGCTTAACACATACAAGTATTTTCATTATAAACCTCCGATAGGCTATTATTTACAATAAATATTATATCATAGGCCTTTTAGTTTGGCAATATTTATATCATAAAATTTAAGGCGTCAGATGACAGACCGCCCTTGAAGCTCTACGAAATACCATTTATTGTTATGATAATTATATCATATAAGCAGAACGGTGGGTATTGCATATTTGCGCATAAACACATTGTAATTCTGCGCATTTCGGCGAAAAAGGAAAAAACAGCAGGCAGGTGGGTCTCACCTGTCTGCTGTCTGCGGTTTTTAAGCTATATTAAAGAGTAACGGTGGTTCCGTTAACAATGAGAGTAAGGTTATCTCTAACATTCAATCCCCATGTTGCTTCATTAAATGCAAAATGGTCAAGAACATTTTCCGCAGTGATAGCAACACCGTTATAAGTACAATTATTCAAATTCAAAACAACTGCCTTGTTTGCATAGTTAGCACTTACGAAGTTAACATCAGCTTTAAATTCACAATTTGTAAAGGTATTATTGGCTCCGCCAAGTGCGAACCTGATTGCATCTTCACTCCAAGTGTTATTGAATGTAACAGTATCAAAGACAGAACTCTTAACCGTTGAAACATTTACACTTGTGGTGTTGACTACAGAATCACTTATCTCTACATTACCGCGAACAGTGCTGTTAATAGGTCCGAGATCAAGCGCAGTACCCAAAGTATTGAAAGTAGAATCAGAAATCTCAATCTAACCGTTCATATTCTGGAAACGAAGACCGCGTTTGTTGCCCAATCCTGCCATGTTTTCAAATGTGCAACCGGAAACAGTTGTTACAGAAGCGGTGGTGTCGGCATCGGGATCCGATTTTCCTTCGGCCCAGTACATCTCAACGTCGAGATTTCCCGAGCGAATGATGTTATTCGCGCTGGTTACGCTGTCGGTAAACCAGGCAAAGGTCGTGCCGACGAGCATTGATACGCAAACTACTAAGGAAAGCAGACTTGCGAGCAATGCTCTTTTAGTTGATTTTACTTTCATTTGATTTTCCTCCTGTGTTTTTTTGAAACGGAAAATATTTCTTTTTGCCGGAAGCTTTTTTCGGTCTTATTATTGGCCTCTAAGACCTGTTGGAATTCCGTTCCGAAGACTTCGCCGACACTATTGTGCATACTGCACAAAAAAGTCAACAAAGCCCCCCTGATTAGTCATTTTAACTAAATCGAGGAGAGGCTTTGAAATTTTTCCTATTTTCGTCTCGAATTATAACACCTTTTTTTCAAAAAATCAACTGTTTTTTTAGCGTTTACTACAAATTTCTGTCCGATTGCTTTGATTCTATACCGCTCACGTCCGAAGGGGATATACCGATAGCTCGTCTCCGTCAAGCTCGGTGTCCTGCATATCGACGCTACGTATGCGAAAGTCGTCGTAGGTGGTGTAATAATAAACTCCGCGGTCGGTATTACAGCAGGAGCTGTATACCGTAAGGTCTAAGCCTCCGTTTTCTAGCCTTACGCAGCCTCTCGGCATAGCCACCGACTGCAGTATGTGAAAAAACTGATTTACGCTTTCCTCTTCGGTTTCCCCCGATACCGAATTCATTTTTACAAAGGCCGCCCGAACAAAACGCGAGGCCGAGGACCAGTCTCCGGGCAGACCTACCGCCCCCATTCCGCGGGAGTAGGTCTTAAGCTCGACCCCTCCCCTCTCGCCGAAAAAGGTGTTCTCGGGTTCGTCGGCGGTTAGTCCCATATATCCGCTCAGATTAAGCATATGATAATCGAAGGTGGGGTTATTGGTAAGCAGGCCTACGGGGTTTTCGTAGAGCTTCAGCCCCGTGCTCAGCGGCTCGGCCGTCAGCGAACGCTCTCGGTCTGAGATCAGCCAGTGAAGCGGCGTGGCAGGAAGTCCCTCGGAAAAGGATTCGTTTAAAATATTCGTTTTAAGAAGCAGGGCTTCGGCCTCGTCTACGGTAGAGCACCTGCCGAGTATCCAAGGGATAAGCTCAAAGGGAGCGATATTGAAGGAGCCTTCGCGGTGCGGCATATACACCGCGTTTTCGGGGAAGTTGAGCCCCGCCATACTAAGACCCTTTTCGTTCGTCGCCTCATAGTAAAGCGGATATCCCTCTGATACGAAGGCCATTCCGATCATCGCAAAATGATTTTCCTTTTCGCCCTCTTTTCTGAATTTAAAAGGGTAATTCCTCGGAGTTACCGTAACGGACTCGTTATAGAAAAAATCGAGATCGAGATTACGTCCGAAATAATGATCCTTGGTTTTATAAGTAACTGCAGTACACATAGCCGTCTCCTTTTGCTCGTTTTATAATAGTTTAACCGGATCAAACCTTTTCCTGCGTCCTGCTTTTAATTTCCTTAAGCCTACCGACGACGATGAGCCGAAAAATGCCAAAAAACGACCTTTAAGGCTTGTTCGGCTTTATACTGTCAAGCAGGGCGGTACAGCCCCTTATAATATCGTCGTAAGCGGTCTTAAAATCTCCCGAATACCAAGGGTCGGAGACCGACGCAGTCTCACCCGCGTATTCTAAAAGTAATTTTATTCGTCCGTCGTTTTCGCCCCTTGTTATGCGAAGTATGTTTCGCATATTACTTTGATCCATTACGGGGATATAGTCGTAATTTTTATAATCGGAATATTCGAAATGCACCGCTCGCTTGCCCGCGCAGGATATCCCGTTTTCGGCTAAGATCTCCCTTGCGGGGGGATAGACGGGGTTTCCTATCTCCTCGAAGCTTACCGCCGAGGAGGCTATTTCAAAGAGGTCCTCGAGACCCTCTTTTTTAACGAGATCCTTAAATATAAACTCAGCCATAGGGCTTCGGCAGATATTGCCGTGGCATACGAACATAACCTTTATCATAGCTTTTACTCCATTTATTCTTATTTTTTTTATTATACCACAGCCCACCGAACAGAGCAATACAAAAAGACCGTCCCGTAGGCGCAGTGTCTTTAAGGACACTGCGCAACTATGATCGCCTTCGGCGAGTTAAGAGTTATGATTGGCTACGCCAAGTTATGATGCACCTACGGTGCAGTTTAATGTAAAAAGGCGATCATATCATAACGTTTGCAAAGCAAA
>CASFDQ010000095.1 GCA_949293385.1 uncultured bacterium
ACCGTTTTGTTTGATGTAAATTTATTGATTGTAAACATAAAAATTAAATATTTTATCTTGAAAATTACATATTTTTAACCGAAACCTCATACTGTGACGGAGTCATTCCCGTTATCTCTTTAAACTGACGTGAAAAGTACTGAACAGAATTATAAGAAAGCATTTCTGCTATTTCGGTGAAATTATGATCCCCTTCTCTTATGAGCTGCTTAGCGCGGTCTATCTTGCAGTTATTGTAAAACCGCATTACTCCTCCGCCTGCTTCTTTCTTAAAGAGTTTTTTCATAGAAGAACCGGACATTGAAAAGCGATCGCAAATATCCGTAAAGGTCAGTCTGTTTCCGATATTTTCCTCAATAAAACGGCATACCTCGTTCAGGCGACGACTTGAAATCTCCTCGCGCACGACTACTTCGTTTTCGTGAATTTTTACGTCATATTCGCGAATAAGCTTAATAAAAAGCTCTTCAAGATGCATCTGAATCAACTGCTCGCTGCCAAAAAGGGCATTCTCGCTTCTCTCAAGCATACGGGCATCTACCGTACCGAGAGATCCCGAAAACGTATTCTTGGCCTCGGATATTATAAGAGCGAGATACTTTTTACACTTATCGGGGCATTTCAGAATTTTACCCGAAATATTATACAGTTCGTCTGTTTTCGACGAAAATGATATAACAACAGAGTTTGCGGCCTTTTTTCCGTTACAGCGAAGCGTATGAAATTCCATAGGCTTATGTATATAAAAATGACCCGCAGGCAGTATTAACTCTTCGTCGTCGGCGGTAATTAAAAGCTCTTCCTTATCGGTGTAAACGATCTCCCAAAAATCGTGAGCCTCACCCGAAAATATAAAGTCTTTTGCGTACTCAAAATAATGAATGGTAACGATATCGTCAATGCAAACGGCTTTATTTAATACGGTTTTTATGTAATCCATACAGCACATCCCCTTCTTGTTTTAATCATATCACACAAAGAAAAATATTTCAAGGTGTCCAAAAGTATAAATTATAAATCTATAATTGCATTGTTTACTTATGGATATATGATTATAATTAGAGCATAAAATCGGAGGTGTTATTATGATACGTTTCGGAACAGGCGGCTGGAGAGCCGAAATAGGCACAGACTTTACCAAAGAAAACGTTTGTAAAGTAGGCCAAGGTGTTTGCGAATATATGAAAAAGAAGGGCAAGGACGAAAAGCCCGTAATTATAGGCTATGACCGTCGCTTTCTTTCCAAGGAAGCAGGTATGTGGCTTTCTGAGGTTTTGGCAGGCAACGGAATTGAAGTAACCTTTCTTCACCGAAGTGCTCCTACTCCCCTCGTAATGCATACGGTTAAAAAACAGGAGCTGCATATCGGTCTTGAGGTCACAGCGTCACATAATCCTCCTATATATAATGGTATTAAAGTTATCGTCGACGAAGGACGCGATGCCGATCTTGATACTACCGACGAGCTTGAGGCGATAATCGAAGGAGTTACCGAAATAAATTCTATCCCCTTTTCGACAGGCATCGAAAAAGGAATTATAAAGTATTGGGAGAATCCCTTTAACGATTTCCTCGACGATATTATAAACGTTCTCGATATGAAGGCAATTCGCGATCACGGACTTAGAGTTCTGTTTGATCCTATGCACGGAAGCGCCGCGTATCCTTTAATGACCATCTTCTACACTGCCCGCTGCACCATCGATACGATCCACGGGGACCGCGACGCATATTTTGGCGGTATGATGCCTGCGCCTACCAAGAAGACCCTTGGTGAGCTTGCAAACTGTGTTGTCGACGGCGGTTATGATCTGGGAATCGGTGTTGACGGCGACGGCGACAGACTCGGAATTATCGACAGTAACGGCGCTTATATCGGAGCTAATCAGATATTAGTTCTTCTTTACTACTATTTACACGAATACAAAGGCTGGAAGGGTCCCGGTGTAAGAAATCTCGCAACAACTCATATGCTCGACGTAATTGCCGAAGATCTCGGCGAAAAATGCTATGAAGTTCCCGTAGGATTTAAATACGTCTCTTCGAAAATCGACGAGGTCGACGCAATACTCGGCGGCGAATCTTCGGGCGGACTCACCGTTCGCGGTCATATTCACGGAAAGGATTCGATATACGCAGCTTCCCTCTTTGCAGAAATGATCTGTAAGACCGGAAAATCGCCCAGTGAGCTTTATGCTGAACTTGAAGATAAGTACGGCAAGTTTGAAATGTGCGAATTCAACCTTGCATTTGCCCGTGAAGCAAAAGACGGAATAATGAAAACCGTCATGGAAGACAGAAAGCTTCCCGATTTCGGTAAAAACATTACGAGTGTGAGCTACGATGACGGATGCAAGGTATATTTTGAAGACAATTCCTTCGTTATCTGCCGTTTCAGCGGCACCGAGCCACTCTTGAGAATATTTGCTGAAGGCGCGTCAGCCGCTCAGGCCGAAGGCTATATTAAAGCATGGAAAGATATGCTAAACGTTTAAGTAGGATCAATACCGGTTTTTACCGGTATTGATTTTCTTTTTATGAGGTGGTATAATATTAGAGGTGATTTAATGAAGATCTACAACTCTTTTTCCGAAATAATCGGTAATACTCCCCTTTTAAGGTTAAATAATTTTAAAAAAGCACACTCCCTCGAAGCAGATGTTTACGCTAAGCTTGAGTTTATGAATCCTGCGGGATCTATCAAAGACCGTGCCACGCTTAAGATGATAGACGATGCAGAAAAGAGCGGAATGATAAAATCAGGATATACCCTAATAGAACCTACCTCGGGAAATACAGGTATAGGTATCGCATCGGTCGGAGTATCTCGCGGTTATAAGGTAATTATAACCATGCCTGATACGATGTCTGAGGAGCGCATTAAAATAATGCAGGCTTACGGCGCGGAAGTTGTTTTAACCGATGGCAAAAAGGGTATGGCAGGAGCTATAGCAAAGGCGGAAGAGCTCGAAAAAACACTCGATAACGCAGTAGTTATGGGGCAGTTTGTTAATCCTTCTAACCCTGCCGCTCACTTTAGCACAACAGGTCCCGAAATTTATAACGATACCGACGGCAAGGTTGACTTACTTATCTCCGCGGTAGGTACGGGAGGCACTATTACGGGAATCGGCAAATATTTAAAGTCTAAAATAGCTAACATTAAAATTATAGGAGTAGAACCCGAAGCCTCTCCCGTTCTCTCGGGCGGTAGTGCCGGCCCCCATAAAATTCAGGGCATCGGGGCAGGTTTTGTACCGGAAATCCTTGATACAGCCATTATTGACGAGATCGTTACAGTATCTAATGAAGAAGCGTACAGCTTCGGAAGAGATATTGCAAAGATCGAAGGCCTGCTCGTCGGCATATCTTCGGGTGCAGCGCTCGCTGCGGCAAAAAAGATCGCTTCAAGGCCTGAAAACTTTGGTAAAAGCATTGTCGTTATCCTTCCGGACACCGGAATGAGATATCTGTCCACCGAAGGTTATTACTGATACGAAAGGAGAGCTTATGTTAAACCTGTTAAGCGCAGACGTTAAATCTAACGTACTTGAAATTTTTCTCGAGACGGTACTTCCGTATATAATCGTAGTTATCGAGCTTATGGGAATACTTGTCGTTACCTGGAGCTCGGTTAATTCTTTTCGTAAGTATATTCAGAAAACATTCTTTAAAAAAGATTATAATATTCAGTATTACTTTGCGACCGGTCTTGCGACGGGACTTGAATTTAAAATGGCGGCAGAGATACTGAAGACCGTGCTTGTTCGAAGTATTAACGAACTGCTTGTTCTCGGTGCGGTAATTCTTCTGCGAGCAATACTCAGCGTTCTCATTCACTTTGAAATGAAGCATAATGAATATAATTTATCAAAGGATAAAAAAGAAGACGGCGATTAGGAGCGTTCACTTAGGGAGAATTCGCTTTTTCGGATAAATTTTGTACGCCTCTTTGACAGGAACCCTTGATAAACACAAATTACATCTGCGGTTTCGAGTCTTTGAGGACGAAACAAATTTATGCCTACAAAACTGCTTCGCACCTAAAACAGATGTATTTTTGATGAAATAAAAGGCGAAAACCCGTGGTAACGCTGTCGCGTACCACGGGTTTTTAACGCATTAGATCGCAAAAAGACACTGTTTTAGGCGATTTATCCCTAAATGAACGTTCCTTTAGCCGTCTTTTTTGCATTGCGTACCGTCGTGCTTTATTTCGTAGTTCTCTTTATAAATTAAGTCTTCAATAAATACAAACTCATAGCCCTCGTCTTTGAGGCATTTAAGGATGTTGGGCAGCGCCTCGGGGGTATGCTCGGCATCGTTATGGAAAAGGACGATCGAGCCGTTTTTAACCTTTTTAGTTACCTTTTCGCAAATGCTTTCGGGTGTGGCGTTATCTTTCCAGTCAAGGCTGTCTACGTCCCACTGTATAGTATACATTCCCATATCCTCTACGGTCTCAATAGTTTCATTGTCGTAATCACCGTAGGGAGGGCGGAAAAGTGTCGGTGATTTACCCGTAATCTCGGCAATTTTATTGTTGCAGGAGGTAAGCTCATCAAGCTTTTGAACCTTATCGATCTTTGTCATATACGGATGCGTATTAGAGTGATTCATTATCTGATGACCTGCTTCGTGAAGCTGTTTTACAGATTCGGGATACTTATCGACCCAGGTGCCGACTACAAAAAACGTAGCTTTAGCATCGTACTCGTCAAGAATTTTAATAAGAGTCTCGGTATCGTCGTTACCCCACGCCGCATCAAAAGAAAGGGCTACCTTCTTTTCTTCTGATTCAACGCAGTATATCGGAAGCTTCCTGCCGGAATTTGCAAGTACTCCGACCGAGCAGATTATAGCAAAGATCGAAGCCATAAAGCAGCAGCAAAACACGGTAATATGCTTTTTCGTTATAACAATATATCTCATACCTATTCTCCTAAACTCGTTCTTAATATACTATATTAGCACCGCCCTGTCCGTTATTCCAAACAAGTTTGTTAAAAAGTTAACTTAATTGACAGAGAGCCCAATGGGATGTATAATATACTGAGTATAAATATATAATAGTATTTATAAATCCACTGATTTGAGGTTGAATGTATGTTTTCAAAACTAAGTGGCGTACACGTTCCACATCGCAAGAACACAGCCGCAATGCCAGCCGTAAGAATGCCGGTGCCGAAATCGGTTACAATTCCGATGAATATGCATATCGGTGCTCCCTCTACGCCTGTCGTCAAAAACGGTGACGAGGTTAAGGTCGGTCAGCTTATTGCCGAAGCCGGCGGTTTTGTCGGCGCACCCGTTCACTCTTCGGTTTCGGGTAAGGTTACATCAGTTGCTCCTATGATCGCATCAAACGGAGCACAGGTTTCAGCAATAACTATTGAGTCCGACGGCTTAATGACCCTTTGTGATACAATTGTTCCTCCGAGTATTACCGACTACGACAGTTTTATTGATGCAGTTCGTGCATCAGGAGCGGTAGGTCTCGGCGGCGCAGGCTTTCCTACCGCGGTTAAGCTTGACGTTAAGGACGTAAGCAGAATAAAGGAAGTAGTTATCAACGGAGCCGAGTGTGAACCGTATATTACAAGCGATACCCGCACGATGATCGATGATGCTGAGCTGATGTTTGAGGGAGTTCAGCTCCTTAAAAGCTTCCTTGGCGTCAACAAGGTCGTTATCGGAATAGAGAAAAACAAGCCCGAAGCTATCAAAATTATGCAGAACACTTTTGCATCCGAGCCTGTTGTGGAAATCAAGCCTCTCCCCTCACTCTATCCTCAGGGCGGCGAAAAGGTTTTGATCTATAACTGTGTAGGAAAGATAGTTCCCGAAGGAAAGCTACCCTTGGACGTAGGGGTCGTTGTTCTTAACTGCACTACACTTGCCTTTATCGCTAAATATGCTAAAACAGGAATTCCTCTTACCGAAAAGGTAATTACCGTCGACGGAAGCTCGGTTGCAAATCCTCAAAACGTTATAGTTCCTATCGGAACCTCTATGCAGGATGTATTCGACTTCTGCGGCGGTTTCAAAGAAGAACCGAAGAAGGTATTTTACGGCGGACCGATGATGGGGATTTCAGTTCCCGACACTTCAGCACCTGTTCTTAAAAACATAAACGCCATTGTAGCGCTTAACGCCGCCGATGCTGTTCTTCCCGAGCCTACTCCGTGTATTCGATGCGGAAGATGCGTAAGCGCTTGTCCCTTAAGACTTATGCCTTTGGATTTCGCTAAAGCTCTTGCTACCGACGATATGGAGCTGCTTGCCAAAAGAAAGGTAAATCTTTGTATGGAATGCGGATGCTGTTCTTACGTTTGCCCCGCAAGAAGGCCGCTTGTTGAAAACAACAAACTCGCAAAGGCTAAACTCAGAAAGTATCAGTCAGAAACAGACGGAGGTAATAAGTAATGGACAAGCTTATACTGTCAGTTTCTCCGCACCTGCGCGGGAAAACTACCACGACCCTTATAATGCTTGACGTAATTATCGCACTTATACCTACCGTAATTGCTTCAAGTCTTATTTTCGGAATACGCGCCGCGCTCCTTATAGCTGTCTGCGTTGCCGCCTGCGTTCTTTCCGAGTTCATTTTTAATTTAATATGCAAAAAGCCGAATTCGATCGGTGATCTTTCGGCGGTCGTTACGGGAATCATTCTTGCCTTTAACCTTCCGGTAAGCCTCCCTATATGGCAGGCGGTAGTCGGCAGCGTTTTTGCAATAGTTGTTGTAAAGATGCTCTTTGGCGGGCTTGGAATGAACTTTGCTAATCCCGCTCTTACCGCACGTATTTTTATGTTTATTACCTTTGGTGCGGCGATGAGTCAGTACGGTGAGCCAAACCCAGGTTCTTTCTTCAGTCTTGATCTTGCTGCTACCGATCTGGTTGCTTCATCGACCCCCCTTGCGGATAATTCCGCTTTCGGTCTTATGGATCTTTTTCTGGGCAATCACGGCGGTTGTATCGGCGAGACCTGCGCACTTACCCTTTTACTCGGAGGCATCTATCTTTTAGTAAGACGTGTCATCTCTTACCATATTCCCGTTGCTTTCCTCGGAGGCCTTTTTATTCTCAGCCTTTTCGTTGCCCCAAGCGGCGCAAACATACTCACGTTTGCACTTTCGCAGATCCTTTCGGGCGGTGCAATGCTCGGCGCAATATTTATGGCTACCGACTACGTTACAAGCCCCTGCACTAAGCTCGGAAAGCTTATTTTTGGTCTCGGTTGTGCCGTTATTACCTTCCTTATAAGAAACTGGGCCAGCGCTACCGAAGGCGTATCCTTCTCTATCCTTATTATGAATATTCTTACTCCCCATATCAACAATTTCACCGCAACAAAACCGTTAGGAGGTATTAAGGCAAAATGAATAAAAGCATAAAAAGCATTATTGTTTTAACCTGTATCTGTCTTGTTGTGGCTCTGTCACTGTCACTCGTTAACTCTATTACTGCGCCCGTTATCAGCAAGCACGCAGGCGATGAAGCCGCAAAGAAACTTGCGGTTATGCTTCCCGGTTCTGATCTCGAAAAGCTTGAGTTTGATAACGGAAAATTCCCTTCTATCGTAGGCGCCTACCGCGATAAAGGAGGAAAAGGGTTCGTTTTCGAACTTCAAACGAACAAGGGTTATACCGGCGGCGATATATATTTCCTTGCCGCAGTTGACCTTTCGGGAAAGATCATAAAGCTTGAGTTTAATAATTACCCCGAAACAAGAGGTACAGCCGACGCCTTCGTCAACCTATATACCAATAAGAATATTCCCGTTACGGATACCTTAGGCGGAGCTACCGTTGCATCAGGAGCGATTAAAAACGCTATTATCGAAGCAAGCGAATTATTCTCTAATTACGCTACACTCGAGGTTTCGGATATTGTATCGGCTTATCCTCTTATGCCTAGTATTATGCCCTATGCAAAAACAGAGTCGGGAGATATCGGTCAGAAAGAATTAGAGATTCCCGATGGAGCCCCCTCTACGATTACGGGAATTGCGACTCCTTCTACAGGAGCAGGATATATAGTTACTGCAAAATCAGGAGAAGAGCTGCTCGTTCTCGGCGTTAATCCCTACGGTAAGGTATTCTATATGTCGGATATCGACGGTAATGATATGCTTCAAAATCCCGATCATGCGCAGATAATCGAGGATGTAGAGTCTCTCGAATCGATCTACAAGAAAAACCATAATAGTATCACAGATCTTATGATCAAAAAGGAGATCATAGCTTCTGCCGATGAGGCCAAAGAGGTAGATTTCGGAAAGATCAGTTCTAACGTCGTAGCCGTTTACGAGCTTACAAACGGCACCGCCTTCATTGCCGCAGCCAGCGGTTACAGCGGACGCATAACCGTTTGTTACGTAATCGATAGTGACGGAAACGTCGTTGATTACGCAACACTTGAGCAGACCGAAACCGAAAACCATTACGACGGTACCGCTTACGGAACCGAGATCAGCTTTAACAGCTATGCGGGCAGATTCGATGGGCTGACTGTCGATACAATAACTGACGAAACTCTTTTGATCGCAGGTGCTACCTACACTACAAATGCTACGAAGAACGCTTGGAATGATATCAAAGAGGCCTACGCGGCGCTTACACAGGAGGCTGAATAATATGAATAGATCTTCTGTGCTTTTAAAAGGTATCATAAAGGAAAACCCCGTACTTGTTCTTTTACTCGGTACCTGTCCCACTATTGCCATTACCTACAACGTTATGAACGCGCTCGGTATGGCTGTTTCCGCAGCTATAGTTCTTATATGCTCGAATATTGCCATTTCACTTTTAAGAAAGCTTATACCTGCTAACGTTCGAATCCCCTGCTATATCGTAATTATTGCCGGATTCGTTACGATAGTTCAGATGCTTTGCGAGGCCTACTTCCCCGCCATCTATAAGCCGCTTGAGCTATTTATATCGCTTATTGTTGTTAACTGCATCATTCTCGGCCGTGCCGAAATGTACGCGAGTAAAAACAGCGTGCTCGATTCCTTCCTCGACGCCGTCGGAATGGCGATCGGATTTGCGGTAGCACTCATTGCCATGGCCTCTATCCGTGAGATCTTCGGTTCGGGAAGCTTTCTCGGATTCGAAATTCCGATCCTTAAGGATTATAACATTCCGATCCTCGGAGCCGTTCCTCCTAACGGAAAGGTATACGGATTTGGCGGTTTCTTTGTCTTCGCAATTCTTATTGCAATCGTTAACAAGATCATGTCTAAAAAGAAAAAGCCCAAGGCCGAATTCGGTTGTGAAGGTTGTCCTATGGCTGACTCTTGCAATAAGACCGAATGTGAAAAGGAGGAAGCTGAATAATGAAAGAATTCATTCTTATACTCGTTTCCTCTGTTCTGGTTAACAACTACGTTCTGTCACAAACTCTCGGAATTTGTCCGTTCCTCGGAGTTTCAAAAAAACTTAATCAAGCCGTCGGAATGGGAATGGCCGTAACCTTCGTTATGGTTATAGCAACAGCCGTAACGTGGCCGATACAAAACTTTATTTTATCGTCCTTCGATTTAGGCTATCTGCAGACCATCGTTTTCATTCTTGTTATAGCCGCACTCGTTCAGCTTGTAGAGCTTTTTCTTAAAAAGGCCGTTCCTGCCCTCCACAAGGCACTCGGAGTTTACCTTCCCCTTATTACAACAAACTGCGCAGTGCTTGCCGTATGTATCAATGCGCTCAAGGACAATAACGTTCCCGATATGGGTAGTGCCACCTTCTTATATGCGCTTTTGTACGCCTTCGGATCAGGTATCGGCTTCCTTCTCGCTATGGTCATGTTTGCAGGCGTCAGAGAAAGAATTGCCGCCAGCAAGCCGCCTAAAGCCTTCGAAGGAACTCCGATAACGCTTATTTCAGCCGCGATCGTATCTTTTGCCTTCCTCGGTTTTGAAGGCCTTTTCAGTAAACTGTAAAGGAGCAGACGTAATGCCAGATTTTGTACCAATTATTACAGCCACAATCGTTGTTACGGCAATCGGTCTTTTGTGCTCGGTCATGCTCGTAATTGCTTCAAAGGTCTTTGCAGTAAAGGTCGATGAAAAATGTGAAAAGATCCGTGAATGTCTTCCCGGCGCGAACTGCGGAGCTTGTGGCTACGCAGGATGTGACAGTTACGCTAAGGCGCTCTCGTTAGCCGAAGAAACAAATACCGGACTCTGTACTCCGGGCGCAGCAAAGGTCGCCGCCGACATCTCCGATGTGCTCGGTGTTGCTCCTGCGGAGATCACCCGAAAGGTTGCAAGGGTTCACTGTAACGGCAACTGCGATAACACTTCTAAAAAAGCAGTATTTATGGGGTCTCAAAGCTGTGCTTCAGCCAAGCTTTTATACGGCGGTGACGGAAAATGCGTCTACGGATGTTTAGGATTCGGCGACTGCGTAACCGTTTGCGAATACGACGCCATTCATATAAACAACGGCGTTGCGCAGGTCGATATAGACTCTTGTACCGCCTGTAGCCGTTGCGTTCGCGCTTGCCCCAACGGTCTTATTGAAATCGTTCCGGTAGATAAACACACCGTCGTTAAATGCAGTAACGAAGAGAAAGGTGCCGTCGCACGTAAGAACTGCAACGTTGCCTGCATCGGATGTATGAAATGCGAAAGGAACTGTCCGACCAATGCTATCGTTGTAAAGGACAATCTCGCAAGAATAAACTATATAAGATGTATTGCCTGCGGTGAGTGTGCTGCAGCTTGCCCAACCGGCGCTATAGAATACAATAAGTAAAAAACAAATCCTGCGGTATACCGCAGGATTTGTTCAAGGTAGTATTATGATATCTTTTATTAAAAAACGCAAATTCGATTTCATTTTGATCGGAAGCTTAGTTATTTTAGCTTTAACCTTCGTTATATGTTTTTACGCCTTTAAATCCGAAGGCAGCTACGTTACCGTTACGGTAAACAAAGTTAAAAAGGAAACCTATAAACTTAGCGTTGACGGCGAATATATGATAGGTAATGACGGAAAATACAACCTACTCGTAATAAAGGACGGTTCTGCGTATATCAGAGAAGCCTCCTGCCCCGACAAGCTTTGCGTTCATCAAGGTAAGATAAAGAATAACGGAGAGCAGCTTATATGCCTTCCGAACAAGACGATAATAACCGTAACGTCGGGCGCTGAACCCGAGACCGATTTTTAAAACGCGGAGTTATATAAATGAATTATTCATCAAACAAAAGATATAGCGCAAAAAAGATCGCGTTACTGGCGGTTATGTGCGCTCTGGCGTTGGTAATGTCTTATCTTGAGCACTTTATACCAACGCCTCATCCTGCTATTAAGATAGGTCTACCCAATATAGTTATAGTGTTTATTCTTTATAGGATCGGTATTCCCGAGGCGTTTGCTGTATCTATTATTCGCGTTATTCTGTCGTCAGTCTTGCTCGGAACGATCGGCTCTTCCCTGCCCTACGGGCTTGCAGGAGCGGTTTCAAGTCTATCGCTTATGATTATACTCAAATCCCTTAAGATCTTCTCTACGGTCACTGTGAGTATCATAGGAGGCGTTTCACACATTGCAGGACAGGTTCTTGTCGCCTGCTTGATTCTTGGTTCCTCAAAAATCGTCTATATATTACCCGCTCTGTCTGTAACCGCGATCATATCGGGCGCTTTAGTCGGAACTCTGGGAAGTCTCCTTATTAAAAGAATAAAAAGAATTTAACGGCTCCGAACGGGTGTGCGCCATAGTGAGAAATTGCCCGAAAACGGCGCTTTTTCCGTAATAATGCGTTCAAAAGCCGTGGTACGCGACAGCGTTACCACGGCTTTTTTGCCTTTTCTTACATAAAAATCATCCATTTTCGGGTGCGTAGCAGTTTTGTAAGTGTAAATTTGTTTCCAAAGCGAAGATGAAAAACGCAGTAATACTGCCGTATT
>CASFDQ010000096.1 GCA_949293385.1 uncultured bacterium
CACCTTTTCAAGCAGGTCTGCACCGTCCTTTCGGTCAACCTCTCGACTTTCGGTACTGCACGCTTCTGCATACTCTTCGTGTTCCACACTATCCCTTTGCAGGAAGCCGCCGTTTTCGGCGTATTCTGTTTTCATCATACCGACCTCCTTTAGTTTCTTACTCGGAACTTATGATTGTTCGGTCCTTCCCGAAAAGATTTTTTTCCGGTACTATGACCTCTGCTGACTTCTTGCAGTTCGTTGTTACTACGGAAAAGATTTTTTTCCGCCTGCAAGACCTCCTCGGGTAAGCGTAATCACCTTCACCTCATATATCTGCTGCATTTACACCTTGAAATTCGGGCAGTATTGGACTTCGTTTTGTTTAGGAAACTCGTCCGTTTCAAGTATGCCTTATATGCAGTTTCTGTTCGTCAGACCGAGGCTTTGCCCGCAGAGACACTTTTAAGTCTCCGCATCCGACTTCTTTCAGACTCCGTCTCACGGCGGACGCCCTTGTCTTCGGCTAACAGTTCCTACTGCCAAGCCTGTAGCGGACTTTCACCGCCAAGTTATTACGCGTGCCGAGCACACTAACAAGAAGAGCAGATATGCGTTTTGCACATCTGCTCTTCTTTATATCACAGAAAAATTATTCGCCGTAACCGTTAGGATTGTTTGACTGCCAATTCCAGGAGTCTCTGCACATATCGTCAACGTCCTTCTTGGCCTCCCAGCCGAGAAGCTCTTTAGCCTTATTTGCGTTGGCGTAGACCTCGTCGGGGTCGCCGGGGCGGCGGGGAGCAATTACGTAGGGAACCTCTGCACCCGAAGCCTTAACGAAGGCGTCACGAAGCTGAAGCACCGATATACCGTTTCCCGTTCCGAGGTTGATGGCCTCACAGCCCTCGTTCTTAAGCGCCCAGTCAACCGCCTTTACGTGACCTTCCGCAAGGTCGACAACGTGAATATAGTCGCGAACACCGGTTCCGTCAACGGTATTATAGTCGTTTCCGAATACGTTAAGCTTGGGAAGACGTCCTACCGCAACCTGAGCGATATAGGGCATAAGGTTGTTGGGGATACCCTTGGGGTCTTCTCCGATGGTTCCGCTCTCGTGAGCTCCGATGGGGTTAAAGTAGCGGAGAAGGGCTATAGACCAGGTATTATCGGATACGTATACGTCTCGGAGCATTTCCTCGATGAAATACTTGGTTCTGCCGTAGGGGTTGATAGCGCCGAGGGGCATATCCTCGGTAAGGGGCATCTCCTTGGCAACACCATAAACGGTAGCCGAAGAGGAGAAAACGATCTTTTTACAATCGAACTCTCTCATAACCTCTAAAAGAACGAGGGTAGAGATAAGGTTATTGTCGTAATATTCGATAGGCTTGGCAACCGATTCGCCGACCGCCTTAAGGCCTGCAAAATGAATAACAGCGTCGATCTTATTCTCGGTAAATATTCTTCTCATAGCCTCGCGATCGCGAACGTCTTCTTTATAGAATTTGATCTTCTTGCCGACGATCTTTTCTACTCTCTCGAGGGACTTTTCGCTCGAATTATCGAGGTTGTCGACGACGATCACGTCGTAGCCTGCCTTAGTGAGCTCTATGCAGGTATGACTTCCGATATATCCTGCACCGCCGGTTGTTAAAATTGCCATAAATATCACACTCCAAAAATTTACAGTAAAATAATTATATCACCTATTATACTACCTTGTCAATTAAAACTCAAATTCTCCGATAAGAGGACAGTGATCGGAGGAATTAAGGGCATCCTTTGAGGTTAAGACCTCGAACTTAAGGGGTCTTAAAGCCTTTTCGCCGTAGGTCATTATATAATCGAGGGTGAAAAAGGGCTCGGGGCCGTTTACATACTCATCCTTTTCGTTGAGCGTCGGATAGCCGTGACAGGTATGACTATCAGTAGTAATTTCTGCGGTATGGCGAATATCGGTAAAGCCTTCTTTCATCAGTTTTTCATAGGGTCTCGTATCATGCGGTGCGCCAAGTCCGTTATTAAGGTCGCCCGAAATAATTACGGGGACGCCGAATTCTTTAATTACTTCCTCGGCGGCGGCTTTAAGCTGCTTTACGTTCTCGAGTCGCTGAAGAGTGTGCTCCTGACCTACCTGCCACCAAAAATGAGTAGAAAAGACGGCTACCCTTTTACCGCTTGCCTTTTCCTCGAAAACGGCTCGGGTGATGGATTTCGAATCGAGATCGTTAAGACCCGAATATCTTATCCAATCGGAAAAGACGACTTTAAAGCGTTCCTTATTATAAAATACGGGGGTAAAATTATTCTTTCCCGCCTCGGTGGGTGCCTCGGCGTAGGTTTCCAAAATAAGCTCCTCTATGGGGTCATCTCTGCGGGATGAGGTCGGATTGCACTCCTGAAAGCAGCAGAAGTCAGGGGATCCTTCGAAAATCAGTTTTTTTATAAGTTTATTTCGGTTTCCGAGCTTTTGCTCGGCGGCGAAATTACCCCAAATATTGTGGTTATAAAGTCTCAGCAAAACTATATCCTCCGTTTCGACTCATTTTAACATATTATATCCCCTATACATTTAAAAGTAAAGTTCGCATTTTGTAATTTTTTTGGGTTTACAAGTCGATTTTTTTGTTATATAATTAAATTACTAACGTTTTAGAAGGGGGCCTGTTTATGGACTACATACTTAATAATATGGCTTTTACGTCCTCGTTTCTCGTTCCTGCGGCGGTATCGGATCAGCATTTAAAGCTTGCAAGCGGAAATCAGATAAAGGTCCTTCTCTATTTTCTCAGAAACGTATCGGGCGGCGCGGAGGTATCCGACATTTCCGCCTTTTTAAAGCTTCCCGAGGAAGAGGTTAAAGACGCCCTTCAGTTCTGGGCTCAGGCAGGAATACTCGTTTCTATCGGGGCTCCCGTAAACGAGGTTAAACGTGAAGAAAAGCCGAAGGTAGCAAAGCCGGTTACCGTTAAGCCTACGAGAGAAGAAATTTCGGCTATAGCCTTTACCGACGAAAAGCTTTCCTTCCTTTTAGGTGAGGCCGAAATGAAGCTGGCCCGTACCCTTCGCGGAAACGAGATGCAGACCCTTGCCTGGCTTTATTTAGACCACGGAATGGACGTTTCTATCATACTTATGCTGGTCGAATACGCCGTAAGCGAGGGCAAGACCACCATCGCATTTATTGAGTCTATCGCCCTTTCCTGGCTTGAGGCAGGGGTCACCACCCTTACCGACGCCGAGGAGCAGATAGAGGCAAGGACCAAGAAGAAAACGGCTTGGGGAATGGTTGAGGCGGCCTTTGGCATTGAGCACAGAATGCCCAGCGATAAGGAGCTCGAATACGCGAATACCTGGGTTATCGAGTGGGGCTTTTCCCGCGAAATGCTCAAAGAGGCCTACAACCGATGCGTTGACGCCAAGGCCAA
This sequence comes from uncultured bacterium, assembly GCA_949293385.1. Classification (GTDB taxonomy): domain Bacteria; phylum Bacillota; class Clostridia; order Oscillospirales; family Acutalibacteraceae; genus SFWF01. The sequence goes on from CASFDQ010000096.1 coordinate 3,411, forward strand.
GCTCGATATGAGATACATAAACGGTATTTTATCCCGTTGGTTTAAAGACGGGGTAAAGACGGTCGAGGCTACCCGCGAAACCGAGAAGACCGCCGCAAAGCCTGCCGACAAAAAGGGCTTTTCGGCCTATGATAAGAGCCTTGTAGACAAGCTTTTAAATAACGATGATTAAGGTGTTATATGGGATACAGTAAAGAAATATACGAAAAGGCTCTGGAGGTTAAGGCAGGGCAGATAAAAAGCGCTAAAGACAAATACGAGGCCGGTCTTTCAAGGATAAGGCAGGAATCGGTAGAGTTTTGCGAGATAGAGGTAGCCCTCGCGAAGGCGGGAAGCTCCCTTGCCCTTGCGGCGATATCGGGCGAGACCGAAAAGTTCGACCGACTTAAGGATTTCTGCATCGAGAAAAACGAGCGAAAAAGAGAAATTATGTCGGCCTTCGGAGTAGAAAAGCCGGGATATATCTGCGCTCTCTGTAAGGATAGCGGATATAAGGACGGCAAGCTCTGCAGCTGTGTTACCGATATTGCGAAGTCTCTCGCGTTTAATGAAATGTCCTCTAAAATGCCCGTTTCGGAATGTAGCTTCGAGAATTTCGATCTGAATTATTATTCCGATGCGGCAGACGGTAGCGGAGCGGTTCCGAGAAAGCGCGCCGCTTCGATACTAAAGCTTTGTAAGGATTTTTCGGAAGGCTTTTCAAGGGACAGCCGTTCCCTTCTCTTTATGGGAGACGCAGGCCTCGGTAAGACTCATCTTTCCCTCGCTATCGTATCGGCAGTTTCAGCAAGGGGCTTCGGCGTGGTCTACGGCTCGGCGCAGAATCTTTTCGGCGCGGCAGAAAAAGAGCATTTCTCCTTTAGCGGAGAAACGGCGGCCCTCGACAGTCTTTTAAACTGTGACCTGCTGGTTATAGACGATCTCGGAACCGAGTTTTATTCCTCTTATACCGCTTCCCTGTTCTACAACGTAATAAACTCCCGTCTGCTTTCAAAAAGACCGACGGTCATCAACACGAATCTTACCTTTGACGAGCTTGAAAAACGCTACAGCGCGAGAATAACCTCCCGCTTTATCGGAAGCTACGATATGAAGAAATTCATCGGAAACGATATAAGACAGATAAAGGCTATGGAATAAAAGCAAAGCACAAAAATCCGTTTCTCAAAAGAGAGACGGATTTTTTGTTTTAAAGGAATTATTTTACGGTGTTGTTGGCTACCGCTACACCGTTTGCCGCTTCCGCCGTCGTTATAGAAGATAATTGCGCCTTTGTTTGTACGGTTGAAAACACAATCGGTAACCTCATATTTATTGACTTTTACCGATTATTTATATGCGTATTATAATATTTCGAGCGGTAGGCGGTGGGGCTTATGCCCTCGTGGTAGCCGAAGAACTTTATAAAAAGATTTTCGGCGGTAAAGCCTAAATCGAAGGCTATCTGCTTAACGGTCTTTGAGGTCGTAAGAAGCAGATCCTTTGCGTATTTAAGCCTTTCGGCCGCGATATATTCCTTAAGCCCTACACCGACGGTATTTTTAAAAAGCTTTCCGATATAGTCGGGATTATATCCGAAATACCCGGAGATCTCAGCGACGGTAGGATTTTTAAGGAGGTTTCCCCTTACGTATTCTTTAACCTTGCTTACGAGGCCTGAATTCGAGGAGGTTTCCTTAAAGCCTGTTTGCCACAGCTCCTCAAAAACTAGAAAGGCAAGGGCATCGGCGGAATTTTCCGAATAGGAAGGGGTATTGGTAAAATGAAGCAGTCGCTTAAGCTGCTTTTTTATTTCAAAAACGTCGGCCCCCGAAAGAGTTTTAAAGGGCAGAGGCATATCGGTATGAAAATGAAACCAATAAAAGGCTGTAGTCCCAAAGGAGGTTTTAAAGCCGTAGTGCTCCTTTTCGGGGGAAAGAATAAGAATATCATCCTTTTTAAGGCTATATTCGGTTTTCTCCTCGGCAATATGAACCTCACCCTCTAAAACGAGGATAACCTCGGTACTGTTTATTATTCTTCTCGGGTGTATCCAGGGCTCGTCGGAGCGAAACTCTCCTATCATTTCATAGGAAAAGGTATGTCCCCCGTTAAATTTTATCATATCGGATTTTCTCACTTTATTAAAGATTTTTGGTCTTGCGGCGTTCGCTTGCCTCAATTATAATGAAAACAGACACCAAAAGCAATAGTTTGGAGTGATTTTATGAAAAATATTGATTTCAGAAACGTTTTTATCAATGACGGATTTTGGAAGGCTAAGCAGGATACTTGCAAAAACGTTACGGCAAAGGCGGTTTTCGACCGCTTTACCGACACCTACCGTTTCGCCGCCCTTAAATGCACCTGGAAGGAGGGGGACGAGGAAAAGGCCAAGCCCCACTTTTTCTGGGATTCGGACGTTGCCAAATGGATAGAGGGTGTTGCTTACATATTAGAGCGTCATCCCCTGCCCGAGCTTGAGGCCGTTTGCGACGAGGCTATTGACGATATCGTTAAAAACGCCGACGAAAACGGATATTTTAACAGTTATTTCCTTATTTTTGACGAGAAAAAGTTTTCTAACCGCGACCGTCACGAGCTTTACTGCCTCGGTCATCTTATTGAGGCGGCGGTGGCCTACAAGCGCGCCACCGGCAAGGACAAGCTCCTTCACGCTATGTGCAAGTACACCGACCACGTTATAAAGGTGTTTAAAGAGGAAAATTCGGCCGGCTTTGCCACCCCCGGTCACCCCGAGCTTGAGCTTGCCCTTATAAAGCTTTATAAGGAGACGGGGGAAAAGAAGTATGCAGAGCTTGCCAAGCACTTTATAGATATTCACGGCACCAACGATAAGGATGGAGACAGACTTTGGTGGGCGGCAAACGGAAACTATAATCAGGACGAAATGCCTCTAAGAGATCGCACCACCGCCGACGGACACGCAGTCCGCGCCCTTTATCTGCTTTCGGGAATGGCAGACGTTGCGGCCGAGTATGATGATAAGGAGCTACTCGAGGCCTGCAAGAGATGCTTCGACAACGTTTCAACCAAGAGAATGTATATAACGGGCGGTGTTGGCTCTTCTCCTCAGGGAGAAGCCTTTACGGTGGACTACGACCTGCCCAACCGCACGGCATACACCGAGACCTGCGCCGCTATCGCCCTCGTCTTCTTCTGCCACAGAATGTTTGAGGCAACGGGAGATAAAAAGTATCAGGACGTTTTGGAGCGTGCCCTTTATAACGGCGTTCTTTCGGGAATCTCCATGGACGGAAAAAGCTTTTTCTACGAAAACCCCTTGGCAATAGACCTCACCTTTAACGACGTTGACAAGGCGGTGATCGACTCGGAAAAGCGCAGATACCCCATTACCCAGAGACTTGAGGTCTTCGGATGCTCCTGCTGTCCTCCAAATATGGTGAGATTTATCCCCTCGGTCGGAAATTATGCGTTTTCAGAGGATGAGAACACCATATATATCAATCAGTATATGGACTGTGAAGCCGAAATCGGCGGAGAGACCGTAAGGGTAAAGACCTGTTATCCCGCCGACGGAGCCGTAAAGGTAGAATATACGGGCGGCAAAAAGCTTGCCCTTCGTATTCCCGATTGGTGCGATAGTTTTAAGCTCAACTGCGAATACGAGCTTCGGGGCGGTTATGCTTTTGTGGACGAAAAAAAGATCGAGCTTCTGCTCGATATGCCTGTAAGGGTCGTTTCCGCAAACCCCAAGGTTCACGAAAACACGGGTAGAGTTGCGGTTACCCGCGGTCCTGTGGTTTATTGTGCAGAGGGTGTTGACAACAAGGCAAACGTTCATTCGGTGCTTTTTGACAGCAATGCAAAATTCACCCTCGGGGAGGAAAAGTTCCTTCTTCCCGAGCTTAAAACGGTAGCTTTCATACCCAAAAACAGTGACGAGCTTTACTTCGAAGCAGACGACCTATACGACGAGGTTGCTTTAACCCTTATCCCCTACTACGCTTTTGCCAACAGAGGAGAAAGCGATATGATAATCTGGATGCCGAAAAAATAATAGATAATAACGCAAAAGAACCGCTCGAAACGGGTGTGCGCCATAGTGAGAAATTGCCCGAAAACGGCGCTTTTTCCGTAATAATTCGTTAAATAGCCGTGGTACGCGACAGCGTTACCACGGCTTTTTTGCCTTTTCTTACATAAAAATCATCCATTTTCGGGTGCGTAGCAGTTTTGTAAGTGTAAATTTGTTTCCAAAGCGAAGATGAAAAACGCAGTAATACTGCCGTATT
>CASFDQ010000097.1 GCA_949293385.1 uncultured bacterium
TTTGTTATAATGCTGACGGGAGGTGAAAATATGGCAGATTATAAACAGATGTACCTGACCCTTTTAGATGCGACCGAAAAGGCAATAAACGAACTTATTTCTGCACAGCGCGCCTGCGAAGAGCTATACGTAATGACCGCAGACGACGAGGATCCCGAAAACGAAAAAGAATAAAAGCACGGCTACGATAAAACGAGGCCGTCCCCTATGGTAGGGGACGGTGGCGCCGCAGGCGACGGAAGGGGTAACGCTGTTCCGAAAAAATCTATCGGCGTATATTATATATTGAGAATAGCCGTTTGTCCCCGTCTCATTTTCATCGGCGCATCGAGGACGCTGCGCCCTACAAGGGTAGCCGAAAAGTTATATTCAAATTTGCGATATCTCACGGGCGGCCGACGAAAAAGTTTCGTTTGCGACGATAGTCGCAACATCGTTTATGCGAAGCATAACATCATTTGCCGTAAGGCAACATCGTTTTCCGAACGCAAACGAAAATGATATTTGCGCCTTTCGCGCAAAACGGTGTTCCTCCCTTCGGTCGGAAATACGACCCTATAGGTCGGCCCCTCCCCTACAACCGCCCGATAAATTGCTTCGGTATCCGTCTGTCCACTGACCACTGACCACTGAAAAAAGACCCTTTCGGGTCTTTTTACTTCTTCTTTAATTCCTCAATGATCTCTTTTGCGGCCTTGTAGTTTTTGTCGGAGGGGTCGGTCACGCTCCTGAGGCAAAGGTAGCGGGTCTTTTTGGGGTTAAAGGTGGCGTTATTTTCAATTAAATCTGTAAACTCGTCGGAAAGCTCGACTATATTCTCCTCGGGGAAGAGGTCTATGGAAATAGCCGTGCCCGTTTTGATATAATTCAGGCTTTGCTTGTCCATAATATAGAAAAGGGCGTCCTTTTCGAGGAGCAGCGACTGCAGCTTGCGTTGCATTTCGTCGATATAGGCCTTGTTGGCGGCCTCCAGCACGAAGGAGCAGTTCTGAACCGAGACCTGACTCTTTCCGTTCCGGTTCGTGTCGGGGAAGTAGCCCTCCATCCAATCGGCTACGGCGTCGGCGTTTTCCTCGGAAAAGTATTCGAAGCAGTAGAGGGTAAGGGTAGTATCGTAGCGGATCTTGGTGACCTCGCTGTGAATAACGATCGAAAGAACGATGGCGGCGCAGACGGCGGTAACGACCTTCCACTTATGGTGAAAAAAGAAGTTGGAGACCTTCTCGCCAAAGGTCATCGGTATAATTTTTTCGTCCTTTTTAAGGGTTTCGGGGTCAAGCTGCCCCTGCTGTATCTTTTTAAGCTCTAAAAGATCTTTCTGCGCTTTTTCGCGCTGACGCAGGGTCTCACTTTTTCTTTCGGACATTTTTTTCTCCTTAAAGCTACGTTGTTTAAAATTATTATATGTTAAACTTAAAATAAAGTCAACGAAACAAATTGTGAACAGTGGCTTAGGGACGAGGGCGGGCGGCCTTTGGCCGCAGGGACTAAAAAAACGAGGGCTTTTGCCCTCGCTTTAGGTTATTTCGAAATTCCTACGATCTTGAAGTTTATTTCGCCCGTGGGGGTCTCGGCGGTAACCTCTTCGCCGACCTTTGCGCCGAGGAGCGCTTTTCCTACGGGAGAATCGTCGGAGAGAAGACCGTTCATGGGATCGGCCTCGGCAGAGCCTACAACGCGGTAGGTAAGCTCCTCCTCAAACTCGATGTCGAAAACGGTTACGGTAACGCCGATGGTAACCGTGTCGGTGTCGACGTCGTCCTCGATGAGGGTAACGTTTTCAAGCATTTTTTCGAGCTCGATAATTCTTGCTTCGATCTTGGCCTGCTCGTTTTTGGCCTCGTCGTATTCGCTGTTTTCGGAAAGGTCACCGTAACCGCGGGCTACGCGGATCTTTTCGGCGATCTCGGTTCGGCCGACGGTTCGAAGGTGTTCTAGCTCATCCTGAAGCTTTTTAAGGCCTTCTCTGGTGAGATGTACGGATTTAGACATTTAAAACTACTCCTAACAAAATGATATGCCGCAAAAAACGCGGCGCTGGTGTTTAAGGGATACGCAAGTGATAACATTATATTCTTTAAACGCCAAAAAGTCAAGCATTATATTTATTGGACATAATTTGTTTAATTTTGGGTGCTATTCTTGACAAAAATAACGAATTGTACTAATATAAATATGATAAAATAGAATAAATATTCTTAAAAGGAGTAGATAATTTATGGAATTTAACGCTACACTCGTTATTATGGCCGCAGGTATGGGCAGCCGCTTCGGCGGACTCAAGCAGGCAGAGCCGGTAGGAAAGAATGGCGAGGCTATCGTTGACTATTCGGTCTACGACGCTTTGGCCGCAGGCTTTAATAAGGTCGTTTTCGTTATAAAGCACGCTATTGAGGACGATTTTAAGACTCTGGTAGGCGATCGCATCTCCAAAAAGATAAAGGTCGAATACGCTTTTCAGGAGACCGACGACCTCCCCGCGGGATATACCTGCCCCGAGACCCGTCAAAAGCCTTGGGGAACGGGTCAGGCAATTCTGGTCTGCCGTGATCTCGTTAAGGAGCCCTTTGCGGTTATAAACGCCGACGATTACTACGGAAAGACCGCCTTTAAGGTTATGTACGAGGAGCTTAAGAAGCAGAAGGCGGGCGAGTACTGTATGGTAGGCTTTAAGCTTATCAACACCCTTACCGACAACGGTACCGTCTCCCGCGGCGTTTGCGAGGAGAAGGACGGCTATCTCGTAGACGTAAACGAGGTTACCAAGCTTAAAGACTGCAAGGCCTATGACGACGAAGGCAACATGATCGGCGAGTACGCTCCCGATACCCTCGTTTCTATGAATATGTGGGGCCTCACTCCCGATATTTTCGACTATCTCGCAGAGGATTTTAGGAAATTCCTCGACGAGAATATAAACGAGCCCAAGAAGGAATTCTTTATTCCTATGGAGATAGATTCCCTTATCAAGAAGGGAGAGAAGAAGGTTCGCGTGCTTTCCTCGCCCGACCGCTGGTACGGCGTTACCTACAGAGAGGATAAGCAGAGCGTTGTCGACGCTATCGCCAAAATGACCGCTGAGGGAATGTACGATTAAGGGATAAGGTCACGAACGATTATGGAGCCGTTAAAGCGTAAAAACCTTCGTATGGGAGCATACGATTACAGTATGCCGGGCTTATATTTTATTACGATCTGTACGGATAATAGGAAGGCTTTATTCTCGCACATCGTAGGGGCGCATCACGATGCGCCCGCCCAAATTGAGCTTACACCAAAGGGAAAAATTGTTGAAGACGTAATTAAAATTTTACCCGATCGTTTTAAAATCAAAATCAAGAATTACGTAATAATGCCCGATCATATACATCTTTTAATTGAGCTAGTTGATTACGAGGGGTATGAAAGGGCGCATCGGGGACGCTGCGCCCTACGAAGGTAGCCAAAAAGTTTTCTGCTGATTTGCAATATCTCACGGGAGGAGCAGAGCCCCCGCCCTACAAAATTATCGTATAATTTATATCGAAAATAGCCGTTTATCTCCGTCTCATTTTCGTCGATTAGAAAATTTTGTTTTGTGCGCCGACGAGATCCCGCCTGCGGCGCCCTTCGGGTTCGACAGGCGAAGGCAAGACCCGTCGGGTGACGGCCTCATTTTATCGTAGCCGTATATATTTACGGCTTCGGTATCCGTCTGTCCACTGACCACTGACTGTGCGTTTTGCACAAATGGGGGGGGCTTTTTTTGTGAATTTTTAGGATTGATTATAAAAGGTCGATTTGATATAATATTGCATATAATGTGCGAAACTGTCTCTATATACGGGACGCGTCGCGCTCGTTATAACAACTTATACGGAGGATATGATACTATGAAGCTGCTTAAAAGAAGCCTTTGTCTTCTCCTTGTGGCCGCTTTTGCAATAGCGCTCGTGGCCTGCGG
>CASFDQ010000098.1 GCA_949293385.1 uncultured bacterium
CTATAACATCCGCACCCTTTATATCCTTATTTTCCCTACGGGGGCGTCCTGCTGAAGCTTTAAATACTGCTGATGCTTTATCTGGCGGAGGCCTGCTATGGCTTTAAGCATAATGTAGAAGGATATTCCCGTACTTACGAGAAAGGCGACTATCGCAACCGGCCAGTTCATAGCCTCAGCGAAAAGTATAAGCAGGGTATCCGCTACCACGTTATAAAGCAAAAAGATTAAAATAACCTTTAAATACTGCGCCTTAAAATGCTTTTTAAGCTCCTTTTGCTTCTGCTCGTATGCGGCCCATTTTTCGTCCATATCGGTTCTCCAATCACGTTTTTTTTAATTGTACACTACGCTTTCCTTTACTGTCAATTACTTTAAAATAAAGATGGTTGCAAAAAGGAAAGTTTTGTGGTATGATATAAAAAGAATATTTGTTCGATTGGAGGAGTCTTATTGTCGAGACCTACCCTTACCGAAAAGCAGCTAAACGTTTATAACTTTTTAGTTAAAGCATTAGGCAACGGAATCCCCCCTTCGGTTCGCGAAATATGCGCCGAGACGGGAATTAAATCGACCTCTACCGTTCACGGGATTTTAAGCCTTTTAGAGGAAAGCGGATATATCGAGCGGGACCCCCGAAACTCCCGTTCCATTCGTATCGCGGGCTCGGTAGCAACCGCGCAGGTGCCCGTTATCGGCCGCGTTACGGCGGGTCAGCCCATACTTGCGGTCGAGGAAATTGAAGACTATATCCCCTACGCCTCAAACTATTCGGAGGGTCTTTTCGCCCTCAGAGTCGTGGGACTCAGTATGCGGGATGCGGGAATTTTAGACGGCGACCTTGTAATCGCCGACAAGGATGCGGTTGCAAAGCCCGGCGACATAATTATCGGAATGGACGGCGACGAGGCCACGGTAAAGCGTCTTTTAATAAAGGACGGGCAGGTTATATTTATGCCCGAAAATCCCGATTTCGACCCCATATATCCCGAAGACCCCTCCATTCTCGGAAAGGTTATCGGAAGCTACAGAAGGTACTAAAAATGAAAACTGTTGAAATATTTACCGACGGCGCCTGCTCGGGAAACCCCGGACCCGGCGGTTGGGGGGCGGTACTCCGTTTTGCCGGCAAGGAAAAGGAGCTTTCGGGCGGAGAAAAGGAGACCACCAATAACCGTATGGAGCTTACCGCCGTTATTAAGGCGCTGTCCGCTCTCAAGGAGCCCTGCAAGGTAAGGCTGACTACCGACTCGAAATACGTCTGCGACGCCGTAAATCAGCGGTGGGTCTACTCCTGGAGGGCAAACGGCTGGCGCAAGGCCGACAAAAAGCCCGCTTTAAACGTCGACCTGTGGGAGGAGCTTCTCCCTCTCCTCGAGACCCACGAGGTTGAGTTCTTATGGGTCAAAGGTCACGCGGGGCACCCTGAAAACGAACGCTGTGACGCGCTGGCGGTAGCGTATTATTTGAATCTTAAACAATAAAAGTCTCGGATGGAAGACACTTCGTAAAGAAGTTGTCTTCCATCGCTTTTTATAAATAAAAAAACACTTTCATTTGCAGAAAGTGTCATAGTGGGTTACGCACTTTCAAAAGGTGCGTAACGAAAATATATGATTTAAAATCAACCCGTCTCAAAGATAAGTATAATAAGTGATATTGTGAGACAGGTCTCACAGTTATATTCCTTTGGAATACCTCGCCGTCGGCGAGATATTTCCAAAAGAGTTATATTAAAACCTTGCGGTTTTAGTTATATTATATTCGCCCTAAAACTCGCGAAGCGAATATAACTTGGGCGAAGCCCAAATATAACTGCGAAGCAATATAACTCGCCGCAAGGCGAATATAACTGAGGCACACTTCCTTACGGAGTGTGCCTCATCAACCGAGACTTTTTTTCGTTTTGATGAATTTTGGTAAAAGGTAGGACAGCGCACAGACGATAAGTATTATTATACTTATAAACTGCGAGGTCGAGAGGGGACCTATAAAGCCGCGGTAGATATCTCCTCGGAAAAACTCGGTAAAGATCCGTATACAGGCGTAGGACATAAGATAGATACGAAGCATCGAAGATTTAAGTTTTTCGCTCTTTTCGCTCTTTTTAAGAAGATAAAATAGGACGGCGGCGAGAATAAGGTTTAGTCCCGACTCCAAAAGCTGAACGGGGAAACGGGAAATTCCGTTTACGAAGGGTACGTAAGGGTTTCCGTGAACCACGAAGCCGAACTCACTAACTACCCCGTAGCAGCAGCCGCCCAAAAAGCAACCGACGCGGGCAATGGAGTGAAAAAGCGGAATTACGGGAGCCATACAGGCCGAGTAGGTAAGCAGGTCGACCTTCATAACCTTTATGGAGATAAGCCCCGCGACGAGACCGCCGATAAGACCTCCGTAAAAGACCGAGCCGCCGAAAAGATTTACGACGGCTTTGAAAAAACCAAAAAACTTTATATCCTTCGGAAAATCGCCTATATTTACAAGGGCATAAAGGAAATGCCCCCCGACCATAACTCCGACAAATACCCAAAGCAGAAAGGCTATGGCAGGGTTGTCGTCAAGGCCCCTTTTGCGGATAAGTCTGCAAAAGATGAATCCGCAAAGCAGGGCGCCTATCAAGGCCAGCAGGGCGTATGTTCCTATTGTCCTACCAAAAATATTTACAGCAGGAAACATTGATTTAATGATTAATAATAGTAATCGTAATAGTCGTCGTAAAAATCGTTAGCGGCTTCGCAGGCGATAACAGTGGGGCAAACGGTGCAGGTAAGGAGACCGAGAGCACAGAGAGAAGCGCCGACAATTCCGAGAACGAAACCTGCGGTAGCAACGCCCGAAGCCTTACCGTAGCAAGCAGTAGACTTCTTTCTACCCATAAATCCGAATACGATACCGAGGACAGAGCAAACGAAAACAAGAATGCTTACGAAGGGGATCCAGCCTAAAACGATTCCGCAGATACCGAGAACGAGACCTGCAACGGAAAGGCCGAAGCCGTCCATGGGGTTACGGGGAGGCTGTGCATAAGGCTGCTGAGGTGCATAAGGCTGCTGGGGTGCAGCGTAGGGCTGCTGAGGTGCCTGAGGTGCTTCATACTGAGGCTGCTGAGGTGCAACGGGCTGCTCAGGCTGCTGTGCCTGGGGCTGAGGTGCGGGAGCGCCGCATGCTGCGCAGCTTAACTCGCCGTCTTTGATTTCGTTTCCGCAATTTTTACAAAACATAGAAACTCTCCTTTAAAAAATTATTACGGTGCAATAGGCCAAAAAACGCCGTATATAAACACTTTATTCGAGTATAACATAAAGCATTACCGAGTGCAAGCATTTTTTAACAAAATGTTAACGATTTGTCGAAAAAGATTGAGCGAACCTTTTTATTATATAAAACAAAAGAACCGTACCTTAAGGTATAGTTTCTTTCCTTGGCTATGGCCTACAAAAAAGATATTTTTGCCGTTTTTGCGTATGAATTCGAACTATGATAAAGCGTATTTGGGACGAGCATCCTGATCGTCTTATTGAAATATCCCGCTGCGATCTGACCTATCAGCCTACCGTATCCGAGTTTCTCGACTATCTGGTTACATACGTTCAACGCAGTATGATGAGCAAGTCGTAACTTGTCCGCCCATATTCGTTTTCGAGTATGGGCGAGTTTTTGTTGCCTTTTTTGCAAAGTTATGTTAAACTTAATTTGCCAAACGAATTTAATATTTTACTGCATAAAATAAGTTTGGATTTTTGCTTCGGTAAAAATGCAGGCTCTCTTTACACAACTTATTTTATGTGGAGAAAAGATTCGTTTGGCGACAATCGGAGCATTGCATTTTTCGTGCGTACAGCTTCGGTTGTGCGCACTTTTTGTTTATAGGAGGAAGCTATGAAAAAAGAATATGACTTTGAAAGATCCGAAAAAATAAAGAATTTTGCTGTTGACTGTGCCTACAATATACTTCTGATCATAATGGCTTTATTTACAGCGTTTGGCGCGGTTAGATGTATAATCGATTTTGATATTTCTACGGAACAAGGGTCTATTATTTTGCTTGTTGCGTTTGTTGGCGGTTGCTGTATTTATCAGTTTCGCAAGGAAGTCGAATGTTACAGAAAAATGAAAACAATCGAGCGACATTTAAAAGAGCCAAAATTTAAAGATCTTACCAACGAGCAAATACGTGAAATTATTATGGAAATAAAATATCTTTTATAATTTCTGATTTGTAGGCATCAACTTATTAAAAAGTTTATAGGAGAAATAAATATGGATTGGTGGTTATTGCTTATTTTATGGCTCGGAGGATGGTTAGTAATTATTCTTCTTAACGTCCTTAACCGTGCAGTTAGCGGAACGGACTACGTAATTGAAAATATCGAAAACGAACTTGTCAAAGACGGTAACAATCTTTTCGCCACCGGGCTCGTATATTTCTTAGGAAACTTGCTCTGCTTGTTTGCGGATTTGTCTGTTCTTCATTGGATTTTATTTGTTGTAGGGGTTGCCTTTTGTGCACTTCCCGTCTTATCGTTGATACCTATGGCTTTTGACACATTCAGAATGTTTAAAAGATATTGGCTCTCTTTTTTTGGAGCAGTTGTCTGTGATGTGATTCCATTAGTAATGGCTCTTAACATATATTTTATGTATATAAGATAGTAATCGACCGCCTATCCAAAATGATATAATCCCCTTAGAGTAGACACTTGAAAAAACAAAAAGTTTTCAAGACTACTTTAAGGGGATTAAATTTATGCCAAGAAGAACGCACAAGAACAAGAAATACAGTGCAGAATTAAAGAAGCAAGCAGTTCAATC
>CASFDQ010000099.1 GCA_949293385.1 uncultured bacterium
CGGTGTTCCTCCCTGCGGTCGGAAATACGACCCTTTGGGTCGGCCCCTGCCCTACGATGTTATCGTGTATTGTATATCGAGAATAACCGTTTATTCCCGTTTCATTTTCATCGGCGCGCCGTAAATTTTTATAAAAACAGAAGGACGTATGTATCTTTGCTGATACATACGTCCAAATTTTATTCCTAAAGGCTTTACTCTTACATTTTTTCAAGTTCAAGAAGTATAAGCGCGTTGGGGGTTGCGCTGACCGGAATATCGGCCTTGCCGTTTGCCGAGATAAGGTCGGTTTCGGGCTCAAGCTTCGCCTTTTCTCTTAAATAGGCGATCTGCTCGGCGGTGGGCTTCTCCGACATATTCTCTTCCTTATATGCGGTATAGGCGCAGGCGTGGTCTTTATCCACAAGCCAGCGGGTCAAACGGTAGTCTCCTTCTATTCCCTCTACCCTAACGGTATCGGAAAGGGGTGCGCCGTCATAAACGAAGTTCGGATGTGAATAGGAAAGCAATACGCTTAGCTTTCCTTCCTCGCTCTCGGTGGCGAGGACCTTAAGGGAGTCGTTATCTGTGCAGACCTCAAGTCTGTTATCTCCAAGCTTGCTCGTAAGATAATAGGCGTAGTAGATCGGCTTTTCTATTCCGCTTTTGGTGAAAAGGCTTCGGCGTCCTCCAAACTCTATAGCCATATCGTGCTGACCCGAAAGGCAGATAAGCATTTTTGAAACCTTTTGTTCTGCGTCTAAGACCTCAACTATCATTTTACCCATAAATGCGGCATATCCGCTGTGCTCTCGGATCTCATAGCAGGGATGACTTTCCAGTCCCCTGAAGCCGCGGTTAAAGGCACCCCATTCGTCTATGACAAGCTCCTTACCCTCGGGGAAATACTTATGAATAAGGTCGAGATATCGCTTATTTTTATCGGTAATATAGACGGTATCGATAGGAGCTCCTTTATCGACCGAATCATAAGAATTGCCGTAGTTGTGGGAGCAAAGGTAGTCGCATCGGGTACCGCTTTCTTTAAGGTATGAAAGAAAGGCCTCGAAAAAGGGCAAAGAGCCGCCCGAGGTGGTGGTAGGGCCGCCGAATTTAAGCTCTTTGCTTACCCTCTCTACAGCCGTAGCAAAGCGGGCATAAAGAGGAAGATAGGCCTCTATTCGTTTTTCGTAGGTGCCCTCTCCCCAACCAAGGCCGGAAAGGAAAAATCCTCCGTGATCGGGCTCGTTATAACACTGAAGATACCATTTTTTACCTCTTCGAGTCCGTAGCGGTCGACGATATGCTTTGTATACTGATAGCAGACCTCTTCCCATTCGCCGTAGTCGTTAGGCTTGCTCGTGCATATCATTTTGCCCTTATAACGGGTCTTTCCGACCGAAACACTGGAAAGCTGTGCGTCATCGGTTATGCAGAGCGGAATAAAGCAGTAGCAAATAAGGAGGTTAAAGCCCCTATCCAGCATATAATCGATTCGCTGATCGTTAAGGGTATAATCATACTGAAGCCTTCCCTGCTCGTCTCGGCTGACTATATCCTCCAGCATAGCATACATTCTAACCGTTTTTGCCGCTCCGTCGGAAGAGACTCGGTCGAGAACCTCTCTGCCCCAATCGTCCTCGATGGCATCGGTGGGATGAAAATGAATATTGCTCCAGAAATTGTGTAGCTTTTTTATTCTTTTACTTGCGTTTATCTTGATCATAACTTATCGCCTCCGTTTACATTATACTATACGATCAGGCCGTAAACACTGTCCGATTCGGGATATAATTAACACTATTCGATAAAAAAAGACCGTTGCCACGGGTTTTCGCCCGATTGCAACGGTCTTTTACAGGTTTAATTATTTAAGAGCGGCTTTGAGGTTGTTGAGCTGCTCACGTAGCTGTGCGGGGAGCTTATCGCCGAACTTCTTGTAGTGCTCTTCGATCTCCTCTGCTTCCTTGGCCCAGATGTCCTTATCGACAGCAAGGATGCTTCTGAGGGTCTCGATGTCGAAGTCGAGGTCGGTAAGGTCGATATCCTCAGCCTTGGGAACGAAGCCGATAGCGGTCTCGTCAGCGTCGGCCTTGCCTTCGCAGCGGTCGATGATCCAGTTGAGAACGCGCATATTGTCGCCGAATCCGGGCCAGATGAAGTTTCCTTCGTCGTCGGTTCTGAACCAGTTAACGTTAAAGATCTTGGGAGCCTTGTCGCCGAGCTTCTCACCCATTGCGAGCCAATGTGCGAAGTAGTCGCCCATGTGATATCCGCAGAAGGGAAGCATTGCCATAGGATCGCGGCGAACGACGCCGACGGCACCTGCGGCAGCAGCGGTGGTCTCGGAAGCCATTGCAGAGCCTACGAATACACCGTTGACCCAATCCTTTGACTGATATACGAGGGGAGCGCACTTAGCACGGCGTCCGCCGAAGATGATAGCAGAGATGGGAACTCCTGCGCCCTTGTTGAACTCTTCGGAGATGCAGGGGCAGTTCTCAGCGGGAGCGGTGAAGCGGCTGTTGGGATGGGCGGCACAGGTGGTCTTGTCTGCCTTGTCGAACTTGGCAGGATCCCAGGGGTTTCCCTTCCAGTCGAGAGCGTTCTCGGGGAGGTTCTTATTGAGGCCTTCCCACCAAACGGTGTTGTCGTTCTTATCGAGAGCAACGTTGGTGAAGATGGTGTTCTTCTTGGTGGACTCAAGAGCGTTGAAGTTGGACTTCTCGTTGGTTCCGGGAGCAACGCCGAAGAAGCCGTTTTCGGGGTTGATGGCGTAGAGTCTGCCATCGGGTCCGATTCTCATCCAGGAGATGTCGTCACCAACGGTCCAGATCTTGTAGCCCTTCTTCTTCAGATACTCGGGGGGAATGAGCATTGCAAGGTTGGTCTTTCCGCAGGCAGAGGGGAAAGCGGCTGCTACGTAGCGAACCTCGCCCTTGGGATTTTCGAGACCGAGGATAAGCATATGCTCGGCCATCCAGCCTTCCTTCCAGCCCTGATAAGAAGCGATACGAAGAGCGAAGCACTTTTTACCGAGGAGAACGTTTCCGCCGTAACCGGAGTTAACCGAAATAATGGTGTTGTCCTGGGGGAAGTGACAGATGTATCTCTTCTCGGGATCAACGTCACAGCGGGAATGAAGTCCGCGAACCCAGTCGTTAGAATCGCCTAAAACGTCCCAAACCTTGTTGTCAACGCGGGTCATAATGAGCATATTGAGAACGACGTAAACCGAGTCGGTGATCTCTACGCCGATCTTAGCGAGGGGAGAGCCGATGGGGCCCATAGAATAAGGGATGATGTACATAGTGCGGCCCTTATAGCTGTTCTTAGCGATCTTATAGAGCTTGTCGTACATCTCGGCGGGGTCACACCAGTTATTGGTGGGGCCAGCCTCTTCCTTAGTAGTGGTACAAATGAAGGTTCTGTCCTCAACGCGGGCAACGTCGTTGGGGTTGGTTCTGTGGAGGTAGCAGCCGGGAAGCTTTTCCTGATTGAGCTCCTCGAGCTCGCCGAGGCGAACGGCTTCTGCGCGAAGCTCGTCACGCTGAGCGTCGGTTCCGTCGATCCACATTACCTGATCGGGCTGAAGAAGCTCTTTCATTTCTTCGAGCCATTTGAGTACGGTCGGGTTCTTAGTCATTTCTTATTTCTCCTTATAAAGATTTTTGGCGTCGCGAAAGTGGATCCGCAACACTGGAAATCCAATTTTCACCGAATACATTATATATGATTTCTTTGCTGAAATCAAGCATTATTGCATCTTTTTAAAAACTTTTAATAATTTAGCTAAAATTCAGCCGACAATTATCTGTCCTTCGGGCAGAATGACCGCCTTCGACTTATCGTTTTTACCCGAAAAGGCGATAAAGAAGGTAAAGGGTCCGACGCGGCCTAAAAGCATAGTTATAATAACGGTTATTTTCGACGCCATGGAAAGGCTCGGGGTGATGCCGGTCGAAACTCCCGTAGTACCGAGAGCGGAAAAGGCCTCAAAGGCCGAATCGATAAGGTTTACACCGTCGCAGACGTAGATGACCGAGGTCGTGATAGCGGCGACGAAAAGTCCGATAATAACGAGGGATATCGATTTGTAAACCGTTTTTCGGTCGATCTTTCGGCCAAGGACGGTAACGTCGTCGGCTCCTCTCAGGGTAGAGATAAGCATTGCGGCGATAACAACGACGGTAGTTACCTTAACGCCGCCTGCGGTAGATCCGGGGGCAGCACCTATAAACATAAGCATTATACTCAGAAGCTTAGAAGGCGCGGTAAGATCGGAGAGGGAAAGGGTATTAAAGCCTGCGGTTCGAAGGGATACGCTGTGAAAGCCTGCCGCCATAACCTTGTTCCCCGCTCCGTCTATTACGCCTATGGTCTTCGGGTTAGTAAACTCGAAGAGGAAGAAAAGGGTCGTGCTCAAAATCAGAATAATGAGCGTGGCGCATATTACGAGCCTTGTATGAAGCATGGTATGTCCCCTCTTTTTACGGGCGAAAAGAATATCGTAATATACGATAAAGCCGAGGCCTCCTATTATAATAAGGGAGGATACGGCAAGGATCACGAGGGGGTCGTTGGCGTAGTGAGTAAGGGAGGAAAACGCTCCGTGTCGTCCGAAAAGGTCCAGTCCCGCGTTACAGTAGGCCGATATAGCCGTAAAGACCGAGACCCATATTCCCTCCCCGCTTCCCAGCTCGGGAACAAATCTCACCGCAAGGACGGCGGCGCCGATAAGCTCGACCGTAAAGGAAAATACGATTACGAGACCGACCAGTCGCTTAAGGGAAGAAAGGTCGTTTCCGTTTACCGCTTCGCGGGCAAGGGCCATACTCGAAAGCCCCGCCTTTTTACGAAGGGCTACCATAAAGAAGGTCGTAAGGGTAACGAGGCCGAGACCGCCTATCTGAATAAGGGCAAGGATTATTCCCTGACCGAAATAGGACCAACGCGAAAAGGTATCGACGGTTATAAGTCCCATAACGCAGGTTGCGGTAGTGGCGGTAAAAAGGGAGTCGATAAAGGCCGTAAACTGACCGCTTTTTGAAGAAAAGGGCATTGAAAGGAGAATTCCCCCGACGAGAATTACAAGCACGAAGCTTCCTATTATAAGCCTTGTCGGAGAGATCGGTTTTTTAATTTTTTCGTTCAACTTTTTGCCTCCTAAACATTTATTATTACGGGCATAAGACCGTTTGATTCAATATCGATGACCGCGTAGGACGGTCTTCCCTCACGGGGGCAGGTCGGCGACCCCGGATTCACAAAAAGCACTCGGTCTGCATATTCTGTTTTAGCGACGTGTGTGTGACCGTAGAGGACGATATCGGCGTTTTCCGCCTTTGCCCACTGCGAAAGCCTGCCTATTCCGCTTTTTACCGAATATGCGTGACCGTGGGTAAAGAGTATCCGTTTACCGCCGACGAGAGCCGCGTCGGCCGATTTATAGACAGAGCCGTAGTCGCAGTTTCCCGAAACGATATGAAAGTTGCGCGAGGGATACATAAAGGGCATATCCTCAATATCCTTTATTAGATCGCCCAGAAAGAATATGTCCTTTGCGTCGGGCTGAGACTCGATTATTTTTTCGATAAGGCTCGGTCTTCCGTGGGTATCGGAAATAACGATTATTCGCATAGCTGTCCTCTCATATAAAACTGCATTTTAGAATATTATATAACAAAACGGAGGTGATTTCAATGAGTAAGAAGCAAGATTTGTCGGAGGATATCAAAAAGGCCGCAAAAAACTCCGACGTTTCGTCCCTTATGGGTATGCTGAGCAGTACCGACAAGGAGGTCTTTGCCTCTCTGCTTAAGGATAAAAAGGCAAGAGACGAGCTTCTGAGCTCCCCCGAGGCAAAAGCCCTGTTTGAAAAACTGCTTGGGGGAAGGTAGATAATATGGACGAACTCAGTGAAAAGCTATCCTCCCTGCTGAGCGATCCGCAGGGTATGGATAAAATCAAGGAAATGGCGCAGAATCTTTTGGGGCAGACCTCAGACGCTCCCGAGCCCGAGACCGGCCCCGATCCCGATATAGGAAAGATTGCTAAAATTCTGAGTCTTATAAAAGGACCGTCGGGAAACGACGATCGGGTAAAGCTCCTGCTGGCGCTTAAGCCCAACCTGTCGAAGGAGAGACAGCAAAAGGTCGACAGCGCCATAAAGATCTTAAAGCTTATAGAGCTCGCTCCCCTTTTAAAGGACGCGGGAATTTTTTAGCGAGGTGAGAATATGGATATGACCAAAGAAGAATTCGAGCGGCAGAAGGCCGAATCGGCAAGACGGATAAAGGAGCTTTATCGGGGTCATACCATGCCGCCCTACCCCGAATTCGTTACGGTTCCGCAGGGCGTCGCCGCGGAAAAACCCACCGAGCCGCCGAGGCAGGTTTTTTCCGAAGCTCCCGTAGCCGTAAGAAAAAGCACCGATATCGGGGGGCTTCTCCGCTGCTTTAATATGGGGGAGATATTGAAGTCGCCCGACTCTCTTCTTATTCTCGGAATTATACTCTTGCTCCTCTCCGACCGAAGCGACGAGAAGCTTATAATGGCGCTGATCTTCATAATGCTTTAACACTTTAGCGGGATAAAAATAGTTACAAAATTTTAGTAATTTCGACATTTTTTGAACTTTATGTAAACTAAGTTAACCTATAGGGTTATTAAACTTATCCACAGGGTTTTTCACACCCAAAAGGCCTGTTTTAGTTGAATTTCGGTTGATTTATGGCCTAAATTGTTAATAACTCTGTTAAAAAACTGAATAACTCACCGCCTTTTTTAAAGGTCAAAATAAACTTTATGTAAATCTATGCCCCTATAAAAAACACTTGCAATTTTATTTTTTTGTTTACTAATACAAAAAAATGTTGTATAATGGCTTGGGGATTTATAAAGGTGCACAAAACAGGTATGGATCCCTAAGGAAGTGTTAAAAATGAGGCGATTTAAAAGAGCCGTCTGCGTTATACTTTGTCTCTTGCTCTGCCTTTCCCTGCCCTCCTGCAAGGAAAAGGAAGAGCTTCCCGCCACCGCCGAAATTGCCGACTCGCTTAAAGAACTTTCCTCGAAGGATATAACCTGGGTCGAAATAAGCTCGAACAAGCTCTCCTCCTACTTCGGCTTCGGTGCCGAAACGGTCGAGGAATTTAAAGGCTATATCAACGACAGCGAGGACGCGTACGATATTATCGCAGTATTCAGAAGCGAAAACCGTCAGGAGGTCATAAAGGGAATAAATCTTCTTGTCGCGGAGCAGGAAAGCACCTATAAAGTCGCCAGCGAAAACGTTTTCGCTAAAATAAGCGGTAAGCTTATAGCCGAAAAGCAGGACGTTATCGTTTTATGTATTATGGATAATTACGAAAAGGCCAAAAAGTATTTTAACGATACCCTAAAGGCCGAAATAATCTCATAAAAAAAGCAGATGCGCCGTCGCATCTGCTTTTTTTAGTAGATAAGCTTTTCTTTGGTCCAGTTTTCAAGAACTGCGGCCATATCGGCGGCGATCTCTTTTGCACAAGAAAGATCGTGCTCCAGATAGTTTCCGCATTCCCGTCTCGAAACGCCGGGTATTTCTCCCTCGAAGGAGGATATAAATTTCATCGAATCTCTTACGATTTTTATGGCCTCGCTATGAGAAATATCGTCGCGGACAAGGAAATAAAAGCCCGTCCTGCAGCCCATAGGGCCGACGTAGATAACGCTGTCTGCGGCTCCCGTATTTCGGGCGAAGGTCGCAAAAAGATGCTCAATGGTGTGGGCGGCGGCATAGGGCAGATAATCTCCCCCGTTGGGGATCTTCATACGGACGTCGTAGGTTACAACGTCGCCGTCGATTCGGGAAATATACATTCCCTTCCCTACCTTATCGTGATCTACCGTAAAGCTGGCTATTTTTTTCATACGATCATACCTTCCTATACTTATCGATCAAACAAAAACGGCGGGAGCAAGCCCCCGCCCTACACTATTATAATTACTCGGTTGTGTAATTATCGAAATAACCCTGAATAAAGACGATGGGAGTTCCCTTGTCGCCCGAGCCGGAGGTCAGATCGCAAAGAGATCCGATAAGATCGGTAAGACGGCGGGGGGTAGTTCCCTCGGAGACCATCTGACCTACAAGGTCGGAATCCTTCTCGGTGATCTTCTCTTTGATCGCTTCCTTAAGGGCGTCGCCCGAAAGGTCGGCAAAGTCGTTATCGGCGAGATATTTAAGCTTAAGCTCGTTGGGGGTTCCCTCAAGTCCCTTGGTATAGGCGGGGGAAACTACGGGGTCGGCAAGCTCCCAGATCTTTCCGACGGGATCCTTAAAGGCGCCGTCTCCGTAGACCATAACCTCAACGTTTTTGCCGGTAGCGGCCTTAATTTTTGCCTGAATAGCGTCAACCACGGGCTGACAGTCTCTGGGGAAGAGCTTAACGGTATCCTCGGTAGCCTTGTTGGAGCCTAAAAGTCCGTAATTCTCGTTAAAGCCGCTTCCGTTTACCGAGGCGCT
Organism: uncultured bacterium; assembly: GCA_949293385.1. Taxonomy (GTDB): domain Bacteria; phylum Bacillota; class Clostridia; order Oscillospirales; family Acutalibacteraceae; genus SFWF01. Next base: position 8,486 of record CASFDQ010000099.1, read on the forward strand.
CAGTATCTCGTCGAGTCCGAAGAGCTTTTCGGCTCCTGCCTTAGCGAGAAGCCTGCGGGTACGGGCGCGGGTATGAATGTCGCAGTAGAGGACGTTTTTGGTATAAGAAAGTATCGCACGGGGGTCGTTAGCGAAGATGATCTCAGCCTCTGCACCCGATTCTTTAATAAGGTTCTCGTAATATTCGACGTAATCAATTCCGGTAAAGGTGTGCTTCTCGTAGCCGAAGAGCTCACGATATTTTTCGAGGCTTAAAACGTCTCTGTAAGGATCGACCCCTTTTTCGTCCATAGCGTCGAGGGAGATAAGATGATTTCCGACCTCGTCGGAGGGATAGGAAAGCATTAAGACGATCTTTTTAGCGCCCTGAGCGATTCCGCGAAGGCAGATAGCAAAGCGGTTACGGCTCAGTATGGGGAAAATAACGCCAACGGTATCTCCGCCGAATTTGGCCTTAACGTCGGCCGCAATATCGGAGGTTTTTGCATAGTTACCCTGTGCTCTGGCCACGATAGCCTCGGTCATGGCAATTATGTCTCGGTCGTGAATCTCGAAGCCGTCACACTTAGCAGCCTCGAGTACAGAATCGGCTACGATATCGACGATATTGTCGCCGTTTCTGATGATGGGTGCGCGAACACCGCGGGAAATGGTACCGACCATACGACTCATAAAATTTTACACTCCTTGTATTGCGCAAAGGCAACAAAAAAATTACTGTTAGATTATATCAAAAAAATCTCTGCTTGTAAATAATAATATTAAAAATTTTTTATAACTTTACAAACTTTTTACTGTGCAAATTTTACAAATATCGTAAAATATAAATATAATACTCTTGAATACGTAAGATTTTAGGGTTATAATCATATAAAATGAGGTGATATATACCGTGACCTTCAGCGAGCTTAAGAAAAACCCCGACATAAAGACCTACATCCGCTTGGCTGACGATTCCCTTAAAAGCCTCGGCTTTACCGAGCACAGCTTTGCTCACGTTACCAAGGTTGCCGAAACGGCAGGAAATATTCTTCTTAGCCTCGGCTTCTCCGAAAAGGATATCGAGCTTGTGAAAATGGCAGGCTATCTTCACGATATAGGAAATCTCGTCAACCGCATCGACCACAGTCAGAGCGGAGCGGTAATGGCCTTTCGAATACTCGATAAACTGGGCCTTCCCGCCGAGGATATCGCTACTATAGTAACCGCTATAGGAAATCACGACGAGGGTACGGGAGTCCCCGTAAATCCCATTGCCGCCGCCCTTATTCTTGCCGATAAAAGCGACGTACGACGAAGCAGAGTACGAAACTCCGACCCCTCTACCTTCGATATTCACGACAGGGTAAATTATTCGGTCGTAAGCTCGGTGCTTTCGGTAAGCGAGGCAAAAACCTTTATAAAGCTTGAGCTCGAGATCGATACGGCCATAAGCTCGGTTATGGATTATTTCGAAATATTCCTTTCCCGAATGCTCCTATGCAGAAAGGCTACCGAGAGTCTGGGACTCAGCTTTAAACTTATAATAAACGGACAAACACTTCTTTAACGGGAGGTTTCAGAGTATGAATATGATTTACCTTTTGGAAGACGACCCCAATATACTTAACTTTGTTGAATACGCCCTTAAAAACTCGGGCTTTGAGGTAAGATGCTTCGATAAGCCCTCGACCTTCTGGAATGAGCTTGAGGTGAAGCGTCCCGATCTTTTGCTTCTTGATATAATGCTTCCCGAGGAGGACGGTCTGACCGTTCTTTCGAAGCTCAGGTCGAAAAGCGAGTATAAAGGTATGCCCGTGATACTTCTTACCGCCAAGGGAACCGAATATGATAAGGTGATCGGTCTCGATTCGGGGGCAGACGATTACGTTACCAAGCCCTTCGGTATGATGGAGCTTATTGCCCGTATAAAGGCCCTTATCCGCCGAAGCGAGACCCCCGAAAAGGCAAAGGAATTCTCGGTAGGTCCCATTTACGTAAACCCCAAAAAGCATATCGTAAAGGCCGACGGCAAGAAAGTAACTCTGACCTTTAAGGAATTTGAGCTTTTATGTCTTCTTATCGAAAGTCCGGGCACGGTCTATACCAGAGACGATATCCTTCGCCGTATATGGGGCTTTGAGTTCGACGGAGAAAGCCGAACCGTCGACGTACATATAAGGACCCTCAGAACCAAGCTCGGACCTTCGGGCGAGCTTATTGAGACGGTTCGCGGCGTGGGCTATAAAATCGGAGGCTGAGTTCCTTGAAAAAACGGATATTCAGGTCGATATTTTTAACCTCCCTCGGCGTTCTTGCCGTTATGCTTATAGCCGTAGCCGCCGTTGCTTTGACGCCGGGCGGCGTAACCGCCGAAGACCTGCCCCTTCCCTTTGCCATTGCTTTTTTAGCGGCTCTCTTAGTATCTGCAGTTCTTGCAAAAATACTCTCGGAAGCGATAGTTCGACCGATCAAAGACATCGACCCCGAAAAGACCGACGAGGCAAAGGACTACGAGGAGATAAACGAGCTGGTAAGAAAGCTCGGACGGCAAAACGAGCTTATCCGCAAGCAGATGGCCGACCTCAGAAGACGGCAGATCGAATTTAACATTATGACCGAAAATATGTCGGAGGGATTTATCCTTATCGACAACAAATCGGAGATCGTTTCCTATAATAAAAGCGCTCTTCAGCTCTTGGGTGCCGAAAACATCAGAGACGGGCAGCATTTTATTTTCCTTAACCGAAGCCACGCCTTCGTTTCGGTAGTAAGCGAGGCGCTTAAGGGAACCAACGGTAAAACGGTTATAAGTATAGGCCCAAGGGTCTTCAGAATTTTCGCCAATCCCATAAAGATCGAGGAAAAAACCGGCGGAGTTGCGGTGATCGTTATGGACATAACCGAGGAGGAGCGCAGAGAAGAGATGCGGCGGGAGTTTACCTCCAACGTTTCTCACGAGCTCAAGACCCCTCTTACCTCTATTTCGGGCTTTTCGGAGCTTCTTATAAACCGAATGGTGGCCGACGAGGACGTTCCGAAATTTGCTCAGAATATTTACGACGAGGCGGCACGGCTTATCGTTCTTATAAACGATATCATCAAGCTTTCCCGTCTTGACGAGGTGGTCGACCCCGTCCTTCCCGACAGTATCGATCTTTTTGAGATCGCCGAGGAGGTCAAAAACCGACTTGCCCTTACGGCCGCCGAAGGCGAGGTCGATATATTCCTTTCGGGAGACAAGACCGAGGTCGTAGGAAATCGCTCGATCCTCTCCGAAATGATATATAACCTTTGCGATAACGCGATAAAATACAACCGACCGGACGGTCGGGTAGATATTACGGTAGGTACTCTTGACGGAAAGAAATTCTTAAGCGTCAAGGATACGGGGATCGGTATTCCCAGCGAGCATATAGGCCGAATTTTTGAACGCTTTTACCGAGTTGACAAGAGTCATTCGAAAAAAATAGGCGGAACGGGGCTCGGACTTTCCATAGTTAAGCACGCCGCCGAATACCATAAGGCCACTCTTTCGGTCGAAAGCAAGGTCGATATAGGCACCGAGATAACGGTCGTTTTCCCGTAAACGTTTAGAAAATTTAATAAAGTATTTACGGCTGCGGTTTTACGATCGTAGCCGTTTTTCTTTTATAATAATTTAAGTTTGCAACGGGAGGAGCAGAGCCCCTCCCCTACAACCGCCCGATAAATTGCTTCGGTATCCGTCTGACCAATGACCACTGATCACTGTCCACCGACGAGATCCCGCCTGCGGCTATGCAAGCGACAATGGGTCATTCTGAGCCTGTCGAACCCGTAAGGGCGGCACCGTAGGTGACGGAATCTCATTGTCGCAAAATTTCGACTTGCGCTCAGGATGACCCGTCGGATGATGGCCTTATTATATCGTAGCCGTATATATTTACGTTTTCGGTGTCCGTTACTCTTTTTACTCGCGTGTAGCGCTACTCACGCCGAGGGCGTTACACTGACCACTGACCACTGACCACTGACCACTGTTTTTACTAATATTTTACAAAAACTGACTTTCGCTTTTTACAGCCGCGTGGTATCATATAGTTAAAATGTGTTATCATATAAATGTAAAAAAGGGGTATGCTATGACTTTAACTAACGTATTAGAACTCATTTGCGGCCTTTCTCTTTTTCTCTTCGGTATGCAGCTCATGGGAAACGCCCTCGAGAAAAAGGCCGGCGGCAGTCTTAAGTCCGTTCTCGGCAAGATGACCGACAACCCCGTAACCGGCTTCCTGCTGGGTCTCGGCATCACCGCGATCATTCAGTCCTCTTCGGCCACCACCGTTATGGTAGTAGGCTTCGTAAACTCGGGTATTATGACCCTCCGTCAGGCCATTCGCATAATTATGGGAGCCAACATCGGTACTACCGTTACCGCCTGGATACTCTCCCTCACGGGAATTGACGGCGGCGCCTGGTACGTAAAGCTTTTCAAGCCCGATTCCTTCGTTCCGATCCTTGCCCTTATCGGTATCGTTCTCTTTATGTTCGTTAAGGATAACAAGAAAAAGGATATCGGTATGATCCTTTTGGGCTTCGCCACCCTTATGACGGGTATGTCGGCTATGTCGGATGCGGTTTCCGGACTTAAGAACGTCCCTGAATTCGCAAATATCCTGACCCTCTTCCAGAACCCCATCTTAGGCGTTCTCGCAGGCGCGCTTTTTACCGCGATAATTCAGTCCTCCTCGGCTTCGGTCGGTATTCTTCAGGCCCTTGCCTCTACCGGTGCGGTCACCTTCGGCGCGGCAGTACCTATAATTATGGGACAGAATATCGGAACCTGCGTCACCGCTCTTATCTCCTGTATCGGAGCAAACAAAAACGCAAAGCGTACAGCCTTCGTCCATCTTTACTTTAACGTTATAGGAACCGTGGTCCTCCTCACCCTTTTCTCACTGGTTCAGCTTTTTGCGAGACCCGCCTTCCTTTCGGGCTCCATAAGCGAATTTGAGATCGCTATCGTTCACTCCGTATTTAATATCGTATGTACCATCCTTTGGATGCCCTTCACCCGCCTCCTCGAAAAGCTTGCCTGCCTTACGGTCAGGGACAAGGAGGAGGAGAAGGAGCATTACGAAATGTTGGACGAGCGTCTCCTCGCTACCCCCGCTATTGCGGTAGAACGCTGCAAGTCGGTTGCTGAGACTATGGCAAAAATTTCGGTAAACAGCATAAAGGAGTCTTTCTCGCTTCTCGACAGTTTCTCGCAGGAGACCGCCGAAAGTGTAATAAAGGGCGAAAACAAGGCCGACAAATACGAGGATCGCTTAGGCTCCTACCTCGTTAAGGTCTCGGCCTCCGAGCTTACCGACGACGACAGCGTCGAGGCCACTAAGCTCCTCCACATTATAAGCGACTTCGAACGCATCTCCGACCATTCGGTAAATATCCTTCAGTCGGCCGAGGAGATAAGTGCCAAAAAGCTCAGCTTCTCGGGAGACGCAAAAAGAGAGCTTTCGGTCATGATTGACGCGGTAGCCGAGATAGTAGACCTTGCCTACGACTCCTTCGTAAACGAAAACCTCGACAGCGCAATTCAGGTAGAGCCTCTCGAGCAGGTCGTGGACAGGCTTAAGGATACCATTAAATCGAAGCATATCTCCCGTCTGCAGAAGGGCGAATGTACCATCGAGCTCGGATTTATTCTGACCGACATCGTAACCAACCTCGAGCGCGTTTCCGACCACTGCTCCAACGTCGCAGGCTGTATGCTTGAAATGGCACACAAGGATATGGAAATTCATAAATATTTAAGCTCGGTCAAGGACGGAAACAAGGAAGAATATAACCACTATTTCGATTACTTCAGAATGAAGTACGACCTCGAAAGAATATAAGCTTTAAAGAAAAGAAGGGCGAACGTCCTTCTTTCTTTTATTTTTACTTGATTTATACGCCTTTATGGTCGTATAATAAGGGTAATCTATAAAAAGAGGGTTTATAACGTGAAAATTACCGAGCTACTTAATAAAAATACTCCGCTTCTTTCCTTTGAGGTCTTCCCCCCTAAGACCGAGACGGCCTTTGAAAGCGTAAAAACGGCCACCGAGGAGATCGCTAAGCTCCGTCCTGCCTTTATGAGCGTAACCTACGGAGCAGGCGGAGGCACCAGCAGATATACCCTTGATATTGCAAAAAACATAAAGGGGCTTTACGGGGTTCCCACCCTTGCCCACCTTACCTGCGTTTCCTCTACCCGCGAGACCGTAAAGGAGAGGATAGCCGATATTAAGGAGGCAGGTATAGAGAACGTTATGGCGCTGAGAGGCGACCTTCCGAAGGAGCTTGAAGGGGCCGACCGAAGCGGATGGGACTATAAATATGCCATAGATCTTGTAAAAGAGCTTAAGGCTGCCGACGGCGAGCTTTGCATAGGCGGCGCCTGTTACCCTGAGATACATCCCGAAAGCGCTACCCAAAAGGATGATATAAAGCGTCTTAAGGAAAAGGTCGATGCGGGGGTCGACTTTTTAACGACCCAGATGTTTTTCGATAATAATCTTTTATATAATTTCCTTTACAAAATAAGAGAGGCGGGAATAACCGTACCCGTAATCCCCGGAATTATGCCCATAACCAACGGAAATCAGGTACAGCGCGCCCTGAAGCTTTCGGGCTCCTTTATTCCTCAGAGGTTTAAAAGCCTTGTCGACCGCTTCGGAAACGACCCTGCCGCTATGAAGCAGGCAGGAATAGCCTACGCCACCGATCAGATAATCGACCTTTACGCAAACGGCATAACCTGCGTTCACGTTTATTCTATGAACAAGCCCGAGGTCGCCGCAAAAATTCAGGAAAATCTTTCAGATATAATAAAGAAATGAGTAACAAAACAATGAGCTTTAAAGAGTTTTTAAAAGAAAATTCAGTCCTTCTCGACGGAGGTATGGGTACCCTGCTTCAGGCAAAGGGCCTTAGGGCGGGGGAGCATCCCGAGCTTTGGAACATTACCCGTCCCGAGATAATAACCGATATACATAAAAGCTATTTCGACGCAGGAAGCAACGTGGTCTGCACCAATACCTTCGGCGCAAACTGCCTTAAATTTTCGCCCGACGAGCTTGAGGAGATAGTCTCTAAGGCTATTCAAAACGCTAAGCTTGCAAAGAATTTAAGCACTTCCGAAAAAGAAAAATTCATCGCCCTCGATATAGGCCCCACGGGAAAGCTTCTCCGTCCCCTCGGAGACCTTGATTTCGAGGATGCGGTAGAGGTTTTCGCAAAGACCGTAAGACTGGGCGTAAAATACGGAATCGACCTTATTTTAATAGAGACTATGAACGACAGCTTGGAGACCAAGGCCGCCCTGCTTGCCGCAAAGGAAAACAGCCGCCTTCCCGTAATCGTCACAAACGCCTACGGCGAGGACGGAAAGCTGATGACGGGAGCAAGTCCTGCCGCAATGGTTGCCCTTCTCGAGGGAATGGGAGCGGACGCCTTGGGCGCAAACTGCTCGCTCGGTCCCCGTCAGCTAAAGGGAGTTGCGGCCGAGCTTCTCGAAAATGCGTCGATACCCGTCGTTTTAAAGCCTAACGCAGGTCTTCCGAAGGTAGAAAACGGCAAAACGGTATTCGATATTACCGCCGATGAATTTGCCGAAGAGGTAGCGGCACTTATTAAAAAGGGTCTTCGCGTGGCAGGAGGCTGCTGCGGCACTACCCCCGAATATATAGAAAAGCTGCATAAAAAAATCGAAGGCCTCGCTCCCCTGCCCCTGAAAAAAAAGAATAAGACCGTCGTTTCCTCATACACCCACGCGGTAGAGTTCGGCGAGTCCCCCCTTCTTATAGGCGAGCGCATCAACCCCACCGGAAAAAAGCGTTTTAAGCAGGCCCTTCTTGATAATGATATCGATTATATTCTCACCGAGGGAGTAAATCAGCAGGAAAAGGGAGTTCATATCCTCGACGTAAACGTAGGTCTTCCCGGTATTGACGAAAAAGAAATGCTCCGTACCGCGGTTTACGAGCTTCAGGCCGTAACCGATCTTCCTCTTCAGATAGATACCGCCGATACCTCTGCTATGGAGGCCGCTCTTCGCCGTTATAACGGAAAGGCTATGATAAACTCGGTAAACGGTAAAAAAGAGAGTATGGAGGCCGTTTTCCCCCTCGTTAAAAAATACGGCGGCGTCGTCGTGGCCCTTACCCTTGACGAAAAGGGTATCCCCGAAACGGCCGAGGGAAGATTCCTGATCGCTGAGAAAATTTTAAAGGTAGCGGCCGACTACGGCATAGATAAAAAGGATATTGTTTTCGATACCCTTGCAATGACGGTTTCGGCCGATAACAACGCCGCAAAGACGACCCTTAAGGCCCTTCGTCGTATAAAGGAGGAGTTTGGCTGTCATACCTCGCTGGGGGTTTCAAACGTTTCCTTCGGGCTTCCCGTCCGCGACGCGGTAAACGGGGTATTCTTCGCTATGGCTCTTGAAAACGGACTTTCTGCCGCAATTATGAACCCCTATTCGGCCGATATAATGAAGACCTATTACGCATTTAAGGCGCTGAACGGTCTTGACGAAAACTGCGCCGAATATATCTCGGCCGCCGAGTCTTTTTCGGTAACGACTACTGCACCGCAGACGGCAAGCGGTAAAATGACCGAGGAATTCTCCTCCGAGCTTCAAAAAGCCGTTATAAAGGGCTTTAAGGAGCGTGCGGGAGAGATCACCCGAGAGCTTTTAAAGACCGCAAAGCCTCTCGATATAATAAATAATGAGGTCATCCCCGCTCTTAATATAGTAGGAGAAGGCTTTGAAAAGAATAAAATCTATCTGCCTCAGCTTCTTATAAGCGCCGAGGCGGCAAAAGCCTCCTTTGAGGTCATAAAGGCCTCTATGGGCGGCAAAACGGCCGAGACTAAGGGTGATTTTATAATCGCTACGGTTAAGGGCGATATTCACGATATCGGTAAGAATATCGTAAAACTCCTTCTCGAAAACTACGGCTTTAACGTAACCGACCTCGGAAAGGACGTACCGCCCGAGAAGATAGTCGAAAAGGTTATAGAGCTCGGCGCCCCACTGGTAGGGCTCAGCGCCCTTATGACCACCACCGTTCCCGCTATGGAGGAGACTATAAAACTGCTTAAGGTGAAAGCCCCCTTCTGTAAGATAGTTGTAGGCGGAGCGGTTTTGACCAAGGAGTACGCCGACAGAATAGGCGCCGACAAATACGCAAAGGACGCCCTCGATACGGTACGCTATGCCGAAGAGGTAACCGCAGGCAATGTCTGATATAAAGATCAGGTTTTTAAACCGTCATAACACCAAGACCAACTCCTTTAAGCTTCACAGTCATAAATGCTACGAAATAGTTTACTTTTTAAGCGGTAGCGGAAAGACCCTTATCGGAGGCAGGAGTCACGATATAAAAGAAGACTGTATCTGCCTCGTAGCGCCGAACAGCGAGCATATCGAGCATATTGACGGATACGGCGAAATACTTTTTATCGGCTTTGATTACCGAGGCGAGCTTCCGCTAAGAGAAGGGGTATACGCCTCTTCCGACAAAAGCTGTCTGCGGCTTATGGGAAAGATATTCTCCGAATATAAAATTCAGAAATTAGGCTTTCGGGCGGCGGCCGAATCGATGCTTAGTCTGCTTCTTATATCGGTTATAAGAGGCTCGGACTCGGAAGCCAAGCCCTGCAAGGATCTTTTCTATATAAAAGACTATATTGAGCAGCATTTCGACCAGAAGAGAAACCTTAAGGAGCTGTCGCTTCTCACGGGCTACAGCTACGATCATTTCAGGCATATCTTTAAAAGCCGCTTCAAGGTATCGCCTCAGGAATATCTTATTGATATAAGACTTGAAAAAGCGAAATTACTGCTTTTAAAGTCGAAGCTTTCCTGTACCGATATCGCGTATCGGTGCGGATTTTCGAGCAGTATACAGTTTTCACAGATGTTCAAGGCGCGGTTCGGCGTCTCGCCGACGGCTTATAAAATAACCAATTAGTATAAATAGTTACCCGATATGTAATCGAGTAGGAGGCTGACCATTAGTTGACCAGCCGACCTCTCACACCACCGTGCGTACCGTTCGGTACACGGCGGTTCAATCATATTAAGTGCATAGACTTGTACGCTTCGGATATGTCATAATATCCGCGGCGTGCAAG
>CASFDQ010000100.1 GCA_949293385.1 uncultured bacterium
CACAGTAATATGGTTTACAAATTTCGTTGATGAATGAAAAATCTATATATTTATCTATTTTCCTTAAAAGATGATCCTCCGGTACTAAATTTTCTATATATACCAGTTCCAATTTGGATTGTCTTTTTGTATCTGTCTTAATCATCGAAATCCCTCTTTTTGCAACTGTTCTTTGCTTTTATTATACCATATTTATCCCAATTTTTCACCTGTTTTTACAAAAAAATGACCGCTGACTTACCTTTGTCAGCGGTCTGAGACGACCTGCAAAGGTCGTCTTTTTTTATGGCTACGGTTCCGAACGAAGGTCTGCCGCAACACTTCGCCCTTGGACTACGGGACCCGCTTTGACTAATGAGATTAGAAACCTCACCCGTCGAGAGCAAGCCTATTATACACCCGAAGTGTTAAAAAGTCAAGAACAAATTTCGGCAAGGTCACACACCGAACTGCACAACAAGTTGAATTTTGTGTCAGTTGGGTCTTGGAAACGCAGAAAGCCCCCCCTTGTCCAGCCGTCCCAGAAGCGCCCTTTCGTGGACGTAAAACGAGCGTATGCGTATTGAAGGGCTCCCGACCAAACTTCACCCCGAGAGAGTGCTTCCCCTCCGCGCACGGAGGGGACGGGAGGGGAGGCTCTCCCGTTTTTGCTCGTGGGGGCGAGAAACGCACCCTACTGAGCCGTTGACCGTAAGGGAGACGGCGAAAGCCCCCACGAGCGGAGGAGCGGCGCGAAAAGGACGGCGAGGGGGGGAACCGCGGGGGTTTCCGATAGCGCGGTATTGAATTTCGGACGGCGGTGTACTGTAGTAACCGACGACCGAAAGACCCGCGATAGAGGAAACGACAGGAGCCGAAGCAACGCAAAAGGAGGAAAAAAAGCAAGGGCGGCGTAGCCGTTCTTCTCGACCCTTGTTTTTTTTCGACGTTGTGTTAGCGGAGGCGGGGGGCGAGAGCGGGGGGACCGCCGTCTCGCGGTAAGCGACGGGCGCGCAGACGTTTCCGATCCGCAGAGCGGTAACGTCGATCGGGAAGGCTTCGGCAAGGTACGCGCCGAAACTTCGCGCGCATACCGATTGAGTTTCGCAGAGAGGGAAAACTGCGTATTTCCCGAACGCGAAACAGTCGTTCGTCCAACCTCCCCCCCGTAGTGGGGGAGGGCAAGAACGACCGAGTACATACTTGCGGTTTATTGTCGGCAGACGTCTACGGTAGAGACTTGCTATACCGAAAGGCTTGCGGCTACCTTCGAAGACTGCCGTCCTCTATACTTGACTAAATAACACAAAGCGCTCATTTATGTCAAAATATCGCCTTATTCACGATGTATGGCACGCTTATTCTTACGGGGATAAAATCAAGGTCGTATACGTAAAAGCGTCTACGAGAAGAATTTCGAAGCAAGAGACGCTTTTCCCCGAATTGGAAGGCCTACCCGAAGGGCTAAAGGCCGACGCAATTCGATCGACCGTATACGGGGGCAACGTGGTTGCCTTGTCTTCTGAGGGGGACTTCCCCGAAGCGCCCCGCAGGGATCAAAGCGCGGAAGGGAAAGACGCCGAAGAACGTTTTCAAGCCTCTATATCGAGGACAAAGAACCGCATTTTTGAACTAGCAATGTGCAACGAGTTTACGATGTTTTGCACATTGACGCAGGACGAAAAGAAGGTTCAAAGTCGGTACGATCTCGAGACCTTCCGTAAAGATTTCGCGCACTTTGTGCGAAATCAAAACAGGTCTCGGGAGGTACCGATAAAATACCTTTTGATACCCGAGCAACACAAGGACGGCGCTTGGCATATTCACGGCTTTTTCAGCGGCTTGTCTGTCGGTACAGACCTTACGGCTTTTACTCTCGCCGATCGTCTTCCGTATCGCTTGCGGAAAATGATAAAAAACGGTGAAACGGTGTATAATTGGCCGAAATATGCAAAAAAGTACGGTTTTTTTACCGCTACGGCGATAAAAGACAAAATTGCCGCCTCGTCCTATATCACGAAGTACGTAACAAAGGACGTTGCGAAGCAAGCGCTGGAAAGCGGACGGCATTTGTTCTTTGCTTCGCAAGGGCTTAAAGGTAGAGAGGTTGTCGTTCACGACAACATTGACCAAGGAGGTGAATTGGTCTTTTGTCCCATCTCGGACGGTGAATGGGATTTCGAAAACGACTACGTAAAGGTTAAATGGATTGACAGAAATTACGGAATTACGTAATTTCAAAGTCCCGAAATCGGGACGTCGAAAAAACGAGTTTACAATTTTAGTAAAGTTGAAAGGAGGCGCAAATATGCGCAGTGAATGGTTACCAAAGGGGGAAATCGAGCATATACTCGCGGCACTTAGACCCGAAAATCGTCTTGCTTGTGAGATATCGTTATTTACGGGATTACGTATTGGTGACGTATTGGCTTTGAAGACCTCGCAAATAGTGAAGCAAAGATTTACGTTACGCGAGCAGAAAACGGGGAAGACCCGAACGATAAGGCTACCGAAAGACTTGTATACTAGAGCGCTGACGTGTGCGGGGCAGTTTTACGTCTTCGAACATCGTTACGATGGGCGAAGGCACCGCACAAGACAAGCGGTGTACAAGGATTTGAAGAGGGTAGCCGATTTGTTCGGAGTGAAAAAACAACTCTCGCCGCATAGTCTGCGAAAGGTCTATGCAGTCGAGGAATATTTGCAATGCGGTTCGCTCGTTCGGGTGCAAAAATTGCTCAATCATTCGAGCGAAGCCGTCACGATGTTGTATGCTATGGCGAACGTAGTTTCACGTCGGAAACAATTTCGACGTTGACAAACGGGAAAATGTCTGCTAAAATGATACTCGCAGGCAAGTCCAAAGGGCGAATGTGAGTTCGCACGAAAGGAGGCACCGAACTGCACAACAAGGCTGATTTTGTGTCAGTTGGCACGGGGAAGAAGAACCCCCTTTTTTAAAACACGGCCAACTGCACAAAATCAATGTTTTGTGCAGTTGGGGGGGACAGTTAAGCCACATTTTAGCGAATTTGAGCATTATAACCCGATACCTAAGGCTGTTAATGCAAATTAGATAAGGAGTAAATAATAGTGAAAAAAGAATATATGGAAGCTGCGCCGCCTATACTCAGAGATTATCTTATATATAATGAAGCAATTAAAAATAAATCTTCTTCTACTATAAACGAGTACTTTACTGATCTCCAGACCTTCTTCCGCTATATAAAAGTCACTAAAGGGATAGTTTCTCCCGATGAGAACTTTGATAGAATTTCTATAAACGATGTAGACATCGTTTTAATAAAATCTATCAAAGTTATGGATCTGTATTCTTTTCTGGTATACTGTAAGGATGAGCGCGAAAACAACTCTACAACACGAGCACGCAAGGTCTCGTCGCTGCGGCAGTTTTTTAAGTACCTTGCCGTCCATACTAAGCAGATAGACGAAAATCCTGCAGATCTTCTTGATGCGCCCAAACTTAAAAAGGCCCTTCCCAAACATCTGACTTTGGACGATTCCCTAAAATTACTAAATTCAGTAAAAGAGGATAACAACCCAAACTCAGTTCGTGACTATGCGATCATAACCCTTTTTCTTAATTGCGGAATGCGTTTAGCTGAGCTTTGTAATCTTAACGTAACCGATATCACAACCGACGGATCGCTCAGAATTCTCGGTAAAGGCAACAAGGAACGGGTTATTTACCTTAATGAAGCCTGTACCTCTGCCCTATCGGAATATCTAAAAATACGTCCCAACGAAGGAGTTCCTGCAGATCATAAAAACGCTTTATTTATAAGCCGCAACAAGCGCAGAATAAGCCGTAGAGCCGTTCAGGATATCGTTTACAATTATCTTGAAAAAACGGGCCTTGGAGATCAAGGTCTTTCCGTGCATAAGCTCAGACATACTGCCGCTACGCTTATGTATCAGCACGGAGGCGTAGACGTAAGGGTTCTTCAGAACGTTCTTGGTCACGAAAATCTCGGAACCACACAGATATATACTCACGTTGCAGATGAGCAAGTAAAGCACGCTATAGATTCAAATCCCCTATCAGCGGTAAATAAAAAGAAATAAAAAAGGCGAAATTCGATTTTTTCGAATTTCGCCGTTAAACTTATTATCGGGGAAGCATTGCTAAAAGGATACCTGCAACAACTGCAGAACCGATAACTCCGGAAACGTTTGGTCCCATAGCGTGCATAAGGAGGAAGTTGCCGGGGTCTTCTTCCTGACCGACCATCTGAGAAACACGGGCGGCCATAGGAACGGCCGAAACACCGGCTGAACCGATAAGAGGGTTGACCTTTCCTTTGGAGAAAATGTACATAAGCTTACCAAAGAGAACACCGCCTGCAGTACCGAAACAGAAAGCAACAAGTCCCATAAGAACGATACCGAGCGTCTGTAGGTTTAAGAAGGTCTCGGCGTTGGTTGTAGCGCCAACAGTGAGTCCGAGGAAGATGGTAATGATATTCATAAGCTCGTTCTGAGCGGTCTTACAAATTCTTTCAACAACACCGGATTCCTTCATAAGGTTACCGAGCATAAGCATACCAACAAGAACTGCTGCATCAGGAATTAAGAGAGAAACGATAATTGTGACCATAATGGGGAAAATAATCTTTTCGGTCTTGCTGACGCTTCTGAGCTCGCTCATGCGAACGAGGCGTTCTTTCTTTGTGGTAAGGAGCTTCATTATAGGCTTCTGAATGAAAGGAATAAGAGCCATATAGGAGTATGCGGCAACGGCGATGGGGCCTAAGAGATGAGGAGCGAGTCTCGAGGTTACGAATATCGCAGTAGGACCGTCAGCACCACCGATTATTCCGATAGAACCTGCTTCTGCGGGAGTAAATCCCATAACAAGTGCGCCGCAGAAAGCAACGAAAATACCAAGCTGAGCCGCTGCGCCTAAAAGGAAGCTTTTGGGGTTACTGATAAGAGGTCCGAAGTCGGTCATAGCGCCGATACCGAGGAATATGAGCGGAGGATAAACGCCGAGCTTTACGCCCATATAAAGTATATCAAGGACGCCGCCCTCGTGTAAAACGTTGCCGTAATTTATACCGCCTTCGCCAAGTACCCAGAGCTCAGGATGATAAATGCCTGCTCCGGGAAGGTTTGCAAGAAGCATACCGAAAGCTATAGGCAAAAGAAGAAGCGGTTCGAACTTTTTAACAATTGCCAGATATAAAAGTCCGCACGCTACGGCGATCATTATAGCGTACTTCCAGCCGCCGTCGGTAAAGAAATCAGCAAAGCCGGAGTTTAAAAGGATGGTCTTTACTGTATCAAAAAACTTTTCAAACATCTATAAATACATCCTTTCTTAAAACGATCTGGTATTATCTGCGATTCCGGCAGACGCCCATGCAGAACGCTTACCACCGACTTTTTTAACAGATTTAATAACAGGCTTTTTGCCCGTTCCGGAATACATAACGGCAACTGCAGCAGAAATAGCGGCTACTACCTCGTTGCTGATACCTTCGTTCATAGGCTCGGATGCAACTGCGACGCTTTCGGTATTTTCTTCCGGTTCCGAAGAGAACTGTCTCGCAAGGTCAGCTTTTGCTTTATTTGCTTTCTTTTCGGCCGACTTTTTACCGATACTTGCAACAGCACCGAATATCCAAAGAACCAAAACAAGAAATACAAGCATTGCAAAAACCAGCACGACACCGGTAATTGTAGTTACTGCGCCAATTTCAAATTTGCTTGCTCCTGCTTCAAATACACCATTCATTGAAAGTTCACATCCTTATGTGCAATATCTTTTTGTATTATAATACATTTACGCAGTAAATTCAACCAATTTTTTAACATTTTTCAAAGATTTAACATAAAAATTGCGGTTGCAAATTAAAATGCAACCGCAAACTTTGTAATCATTAAAATTTAAACTCATAACCGCCTACGGGGCGTATCTTAAGGACGTAGCAACTTCCCTCTCCGAAAACCTTTTCGATCATAGCCTTATAGCTGTCTATCATATCGGAAGGAATGAAGCACTGAATAGTTCCCGCAAATCCACCGCCGTGTACGCGGCAAGCACCTTTTTTACCTAAGAATTTTTCAGTAAGAGCAAGACCTAAGCAAAGACCCTGCTCGTTTACGGCTGAGGTCGAGTAAACGTTCTGAAGGTATTTATATGATGAATTTCCCGATTCGTTGATAAGATCAAGGAACCTATTGAAGTCTCCACCCTTTAGAGCAAGTTTTTCATCCTCAGCGCGCTGATCTTCGGCAAAGAAATGAATAGCGCGAAGAACTGCGCGGTCGCCGCATTTAGCCTTAACTGCAGCAATGTTTCCGAAGAAATCGTCCTGATCTACGTCGCGTAAGAAGTCTTCGTTAAAGAAATTGCTGACGTCGCGACATTCAACGGTTATATCGGCGTAATCCTGAGTAAGATTTGCGTGGTTACCGCCTGTGTTTACTACGCAAAGCACGTGATTATGAGCGCCGAGGTCAAAATCGACCTTTTCTACAACAGGTTTGGCGGTATCTTTGAAATCGATAGCTGTAAATCCGCCTAATGCGCTTGCCGACTGATCAAGAAGACCGCAGGGCTTGCCGAAATAGAGGCTTTCGGATTTCTGCGACATTTTTGCTATTTCAACGGGATCGATCTTGCCTTCGTTAAAGAGATAGTTCATTGCTGTGCCGACGAACACCTCAAAAGCGGCAGAAGACGAGAGTCCGGAACCCTTCATAACGCTACTGGTAGTGTATGCATCAAATCCGCTTACCTTATGACCGTTTTCGATAAAGTTAGCGCACATTCCTCTGATAAGAGCGGACGCGTGTCCGAATTCGCTCTTATCTATAGCGAGGTCGGAGAGTGAAACGTCGTCCTGAGGGAATCCTTCGGATTTGATCCTGACCATATTATCGTCGTTTAACGCAACGATTCCTATAATGTCAAGGTCTACGCTTCCTGCAAGAACTCTGCCGTGCTGATGGTCGGTATGGTTACCGCCGACCTCAGTACGTCCGGGAGCAGAAAATATCCTTACCTGTTCCCTATTCCCAAAGACCTCAACAAAACCGTCGATAGCATTTGCGTAACGAGCCTTTGACGCCTCAACATCCTGATAGAGCATTTTGAATTGGTCGTCAAGAGAGCCGGAAAGAATCAACTTTTTAAGATCAGATGTATTCAATACATTCACCTCAAATTAAATTATTTAGAAACGATTGCGAGAGTATCGCGAGCGATAAGAAGCTCTTCGTTAGTGGGAATTACCCAAACCTTAACCTTGGAATCGGGAGTGGAAATCTCGATTTCCTTACCGCGGATAGCGTTCTTTTCATCGTCAAGGGTGAAACCGAGGAATTCGGTCATATTGGCGATATATTTTCTTGCTCTGCTTTCGTTCTCGCCAATTCCTCCGGTAAATACGATGGCGTCGACACCACCCATAGCGGCGGCATAGGAGCCTACGAATTTTCCGATCTGATAATTCTGCATTTCGAATGCGAGCTTAGCACGCTTATTACCTGCCTCACCTGCGGCTATAACGTCGCGGCTGTCGTTAGAAACTCCGGAAATACCAAGAAGGCCGGATTTCTTATTAAGGATGGAGTTCATTTCGGCGGGAGAGGTTCCGTCTTTCTCCATAATGTATGTTACGACAGAAGGATCGAGACCGCCCGAGCGGGTTCCCATCATAAAACCGTCAAGAGGAGTAAGACCCATAGAGGTATCTACACATTCACCGTTTTTAACAGCAGAAATGGAGCATCCGTTTCCGAGATGACAGGTAATTACGCGAAGGTCTTTATTTCCGAGAAGCTCGGCAAGACGGCCGCTTACGAATCTGTGGGAAGTTCCGTGTGCACCATAGCGGCGAATAGCGTATTTTTCATAATATTCATAAGGAATTCCGTACATATAAGCCTTTTCGGGCATGGTCTGATGGAAAGCGGTATCGAAGGTAGCAACCTGAGGTACGTTTTCACCGAAAACCTTTCTACAAGCGCGCATAGCAAGTGCGTGAGCAGGATTGTGAAGAGGAGCGAGTTCGGCAAGCTGCTCGATGTCGGCAAGAACCTTGTCGTCAATAAGAACGGATTCACCGTAAAGATTACCGCCCTGAACAACGCGGTGACCGATTGCGGAAATCTCAGAAATGTCGTCGATAACCTTTCCTTCGCCTGTGGTAAGGGCTTCTATTACTGCCTCAAAAGCTTCAACGTGAGTAGGCATAGGAATATCCTTTGCAACCTTTACGTCGCCGGCCTTATGTTCGATATTGCTGTTTTCGGGCACGCCGATTCTGTCGCAAAGTCCTTTAGCTATAAGAACTTCACCATTCATATCGATGAGCTGGTACTTGAGCGATGAACTACCTGCATTGATAACTAAGATTTTCATAAATTTTCTCCATTCTGCTGTTTTTGAAATTTTTGGTTGAGTAAAAGTAAATAATGTGATATTATTTACTCAGCCTTATCCCTACTATAATACTTTATTTTGTTAAATGTTTCAAGTGTTTTAAGAAAGAAAGTGATTTTTTGCCGCTTGCAGGCATTATTGCTGAGTTCAACCCCCTTCATAACGGTCATCAGTATTTAATAGATACAGCTAAACACGAAGGTTTTGACGTCGCAACCGTTATATCGGGCAACTTTGTTCAGCGCGGTGATACCGCGATAATACCGAAATTCAAGAGAACCGAATCCGCGCTTTCGGCTGGAGCAGATATAGTTTTGGAGCTACCTGTCCCCTGGTCTATGTCCACTGCTCAGAATTTTGCTCTCGGAGGCGTTTCTCAGCTTTCTGCAGTAGGAATTGATGCTCTGTTTTTCGGTAGCGAATGCGGCGATATTCAGGAACTGTACGAGGTGGCCCGGATATTATCGTCCGACGAATTCAACGATAGACTTAAAACGAGATTAAGCTGCGGCGCTACCTTTGCTAAGCTCAGAAGCGAGCTGGTCAGCGAGATCTTAGGTAAAGAGACTGACATTCTAAGCAGTCCAAACGATACTTTGGCAGTTGAATATATTTTAGCCGCGCGCAGACTTGGCTTATCCACCGAATTCAGACCGATAAAACGCGTGGGCGCAATGCATAACGATAAAACCGAGCAAAGCACGTTTACTACCGCTACCCTTCTTCGCAACGCTATTATCAGCGACGATTTTGGGTATGTGGCACGCTTTACTCCTAAACATTCATACGATATTATTAAAGACTCCCCTATTTCAAATATCAGACGTATCGATACCGCAATACTTGCCGGACTAAAGCAGATGAAGCCTGCTGAGCTTAGTCGGATAATCGATATAAGTGAAGGACTTGATAACCTTATATACAAGTCATTACGTGATTGCTATTCCTTAGAGGAGCTAACCGAAAAAATCAAGTCTAAGAGATATACCCTTGCTCGAATCAGAAGAATCATCTTGTCGGCTTTCTTGGGAATCGACAACAGCTTCTTTTTAACCGAACCGCCTTACGTCCGTGTATTAGGCTTTAACGATAACGGAGAAAAATATCTTTCGGGAACAAAGGTCAAGCCTGTTATTACAAAGGTTTCACAAATCGAAAAGATAAGCGAGTTTGCAAAACTTGTTTTCGATAAAGAAAATACAGCGAACGAGATCTACGCGCTGACACTTGACGATCCCGTAAGGTTCATTAGCGAACAGCGTGAGGCAATAAGGCGATTTATTTAAAATGCTCTATAATTTTTATCGCTGTTTTTGTACTGATTCCTGCCTTTTTTAAAGACTCCGGATCTGCTTCTTTTATCTTTTTAATCGTTTTGAAGGTTTTTAATAGCTTTTCAGCGGTTTTCGGGCCTACTCCCTCGATATTCGTCAGTTCAAGCTGTAACGTGCTCATTTTTTGCCGCTGACGATGGTAGGATATGGCAACTCGGTGAACCTCTTCCTGAATCATATTTACGAGGGTAAAGGCTTTTCGGTTGGCTTTTATATGAATATCTTCGCCACCGTCGGTAATTGCTCTCGTTTTGTGCTTAGAGTCCTTAACCATTCCGAAAACAGGCAGGTCAAGTCCGTGCTTCTGAATTACGGGAACAACAGCAGAAAGCTGACCCTTTCCTCCGTCCAGAAGGATAAGATCGGGCAACGTTTTAAAGCTTTCGTCGTTTCCGAGCCTGTATTCAGTAAACCGACGGTCTAATATTTCGTTAAGCGAGCGGAAGTCGTCCTGACCGATAAATGATTTTATTTTAAATTTTCTATACAGATTCTTTGCGGCGCGTCCGTTGATAAAAACTACCATCGATCCGACGTTTTCTGTGCCTGCGGTATTCGAAATATCGTAAGATTCAATTCTGACGGGCGCCTTATCTAATCCCAGTACGTCGGCAAGCTCGCTCAGCGCGGCGGTTTCTTTGCCGCTGCGTTCAAGTTTATGAGATAGCTCCTGTGCGGCATTCGAAAGGCACATATCCACAAGCTGCTTTTGCTGACCTCTTTGCGGTACGCATATAGTTACTTTTCCGCCTCTTTGCTCAGTAAGCCAATTCTCAAACAAGGGCTTTTCATCAAAATCTGTATCTACCGCGATCTCAGGAGGAATATCTACCGAATCAGAATAATACTGCTGAAAAAATTCGGAATAATAATCGCTCTTTTTAATTGCGCCGTCGAGATAAAAATGCTTTTTATCAACGAGATGTCCCTCTCTGAATATTAAAACATTTATGCAAGCCTCTTCCCCTGCCGTAGATATAGCGAAAACATCCTGACGCCTGTGATTTGAGATAATTACTTTTTGCTTTTCTCTGCTGCGTCTGATCGCACTGATACGGTCTCTGAGTCTGGCAGCATACTCAAAATCAAGATTTTCAGCCGCAGTATTCATCTTGCTTTCAAGGGCTTCGATATCGCTTTCTTCTGCGCCGCCCTTTATATATGAAACCGCATTTCTGACCGTTTCTTTGTATTCGCTTTGACTTATCTTTCCCATACAGGGTGCCGAGCATAGTCCGATATGATAGTTTAAGCAGGCCTTGCTTTTTTTGTCGAAGCTTCTTTTACAGGTTGGGAGCTTGAAGATTTTGAGAGTTTCATCGACGGTGTTTTTTACAACGTAACCCGAATAGTAAGGTCCGATATATTCCGCTTTATCGTTTAGAATATTCTTAGTTGCTTCGATGAGCGGCCAATTTCCGTCGGTTACTTTTATATAATGATAACCTTTGTCATCCTTTAAAAGGATATTATATTTAGGCTGATGCTGTTTAATCAGCGAATTCTCAAGCATTAGTGCTTCGTATTCGGTATCGCAGAGTATCGTTTCAAATTGGTCGACGTTTTCAACCATTTTTACTACTTTTGCGGTATGATTAAGGTGACTGCCGAAATACTGAGTAACTCTGTTTTTAAGCGCTTTCGCTTTTCCGACATAAATGATCTCACCCTTGGCGTTTTTCATAATATAAACGCCGGGTGTGAGCGGGAGCTTATTTGCTTTATCTTTGAGTAGTCGTAGCTTTGCTTCGGAATCCAAGATATCACTCCTTTAATTTACTTTATTTTATACCCTATGTTATAACTTTTCAAGCATAAATTGAGGTGGAAAGAAATGAAAAGAATATTTGCGCTTGTTATGGCTGCCATCGTTGCGCTTTTGTTATGCGGTTGCGACGATTCCTTTTACACTATAACCTATCCCGAGCCCGTGATAGTGCATCCCGATGCCGAAACGGCGCATACAATAAACGGGTATCGGGAAAAAGTACCGTCCGTTAACACTTCTTCCGAAGAGAGCTCGTCTTCCAATACCTCGTCAGAAAGCAGTGATGATCAGTATGTAATATACCACGGAAACAAATCAACCAAAAAGTTTCATTTGCAGACCTGCAGATACGCTAAAAGTATGGATAAAGAAAAACTTATAGTCTTCGATAGCTACAGTAGCGCGCTCGATATGGGATATTATCCCTGTAAAGTTTGCCAAAAAGAAGATTAGTATTTGACTTTATGAGAATTTTTTGGTAAAATAACTTGATATGAAGAGCATTAAGCCTTTAAAAATTACCCCGAAAGAAGTTGAAATTATGGGACTTACATTAACCGAAAAAATTCTTAAGGCTCACGTAGTTGACGGCGAATTCGTTAAAGGAAACGAAATCGGTATCAAAATCGATCAGACCTTAACTCAGGACGCAACCGGAACTATGGCTTATCTTGAGTTTGAATCAATGGGTATTCCCCGCGTTCAGACCGAGAAATCCGTTGCCTACATAGACCATAACACCCTGCAATCGGGTTTTGAAAATGCCGATGATCACCGTTTCATCGGTTCGGTCGCCAAAAAGCACGGTATTTATTTCTCACGACCCGGTAACGGAATTTGCCATCAGGTACATCTTGAGCGCTTTGGTATTCCCGGTAAGACTCTTATCGGCTCGGACAGTCATACTCCTACCGGTGGAGGTATCGGTATGATAGCTATAGGAGCCGGCGGCCTTGACGTTGCTGTTGCTATGGGAGGCGGAGCCTACTATATTACATATCCGAAGATCGTAAAGGTTGAACTTACCGGTAAGCTTTCCCCGTGGGTCGCCGCTAAGGACGTTATTCTCGAAGTACTCAGAATTATGTCTGTAAAGGGCGGTGTAGGCAAGGTTATTGAGTACACCGGTGAAGGTGTAAAGACTCTGTCGGTACCCGAGCGCGCTACTATCACTAATATGGGTGCTGAGCTTGGAGCTACGACCTCTATCTTCCCTTCCGACGAAATCACCAAAGAATTCTTAAAGGCTCAAAAGCGCGAAGAGGTGTGGGTAGAACTTAAGGCCGATGAAGACGCCGTGTACGACGAGGTAATAAATATTGATCTTTCTGAGCTTGCTCCTATGGTCGCTTGTCCTCATTCTCCCGATAATGTTAAGAGCGTTAAGGAACTCGGAAAACTTAAAATCGATCAGGTTTGTATCGGCTCCTGCACAAACTCGTCACTTCTTGATATGAGCAAGGTCGCTTACATACTTAAAGGAAAGACTGTTGATCCTTCCGTTTCTCTCGCAATCGCACCCGGCTCCAAGCAGGTTCTTAATATGATTGCAAAGAACGGAATGCTTTCGGATATGATCGATGCAGGTGCAAGAATTCTTGAGAGCGCCTGCGGACCTTGTATCGGAATGGGTCAGTCACCTAATTCCAAGGGCGTTTCCCTTCGTACCTTCAACCGTAACTTTGAAGGCAGATCAGGCACTAAGGACGGACAGATATATCTTGTTTCTCCTGAGGTAGCCGCGGCTTCCGCTATAACCGGTTATCTTACCGATCCTAGAGAGCTTGGCATTATGCCCGAGTTTGTTCTTCCGGAAGAGTTTGAGATAAACGACAATATGGTAGTTACACCTGCTCCTGCCGAAGAAATGGATAGTGTTGAGATCCTTCGCGGACCCAATATCAAACCCTTCCCCACTACAGTTCCCCTTGCCGACGAGATCTGCTGCGAGTGCTCCCTCAAGGTCGGCGACAATATTACCACCGACCACATTATGCCTGCAGGCGCAAAGATCCTTCCTCTCCGTTCGAACATCCCTGCGATATCGAAGCACTGCTTCACCGTATGTGATGAAGCTTTCCCCGAGAGAGCCGAAAATCTTGGAAAGAGCATAATTGTCGGAGGCTCTAACTACGGTCAGGGCTCCTCTCGCGAGCATGCAGCGCTTGCACCTCTTCATCTCGGTGTAAAGGCTGTTCTTGTTAAATCCTTTGCTCGTATCCACCGCGCAAACCTTATCAACGCAGGTATACTTCCCTTAACCTTTGTGAATGAAGAAGACTACGATAAGATCTCTCTCGGCGATAAGCTTTCTATTGATGGAATTATCGACGACATAAAAAACTCACGCAACATTACCGTTAAGAATAATACCAACGGCGCAATCATCGAGGTAAAGTGTGAACTTTCCGAGAGAGCCGCAGACATTGTTCTCGCCGGCGGACTTTTAAGCTACACGAAAGAAAAACTAAGCAAATAAGGAGAATTGAAATGGCTGACAAAATTCAAATGAAAACGCCTCTAGTCGAGATGGACGGAGACGAAATGACCAGAATTATCTGGAAAATGATAAAAGATATTCTTATCCACCCTTACGTTGACCTAAAAAGCGAATATTATGACCTTGGCCTTGAATACAGAAACGAGACCAACGATCAGGTAACGGTAGATTCCGCAAATGCAACTATCAAATACGGAGTTGCAGTTAAGTGTGCTACCATTACTCCTAACGCTGCCCGTATGACCGAATATAACCTTAAAGAGATGTGGAAATCTCCCAACGGAACAATTCGTGCAATTCTTGACGGAACCGTTTTCAGAACTCCTATTATCGTTAAGGGGATCGAGCCCTACATTCCTACCTGGACCAAGCCAATAACCATCGCCCGTCATGCATACGGTGACATTTATAAAAATACCGAGATGCAGGTTCCGAAGGATTCGAAGTGTGAACTCGTTGCAACAGATAAAGACGGAAATGAGACCAGAAAGCTCATATATGATTTCTCCGACAGTGACGGTATCATACAGGGCGTTCATAATAAGGACACCTCAATCGCTTCATTTGCAAGATGCTGCTTTAATTATGCTCTCGATACTAAGCAGGACGTTTGGTTTGCTTCTAAGGACACTATATCCAAGCAGTACGACCATCACTTTAAAGACATATTTGCAGAGATCTATGAAAACGAATACAAAGAAAAGTTTGAAGCCGCCGGAATCGAATATTTCTACACCCTTATTGACGACGCGGTCGCAAGAGTTATCCGTTCCGACGGAGGATATATCTGGGCCTGCAAAAACTACGACGGTGACGTTATGTCCGATATGGTGGCAACGGCTTACGGATCTCTCGCTATGATGACCTCTGTGCTCGTTTCACCCGAAGGAATATACGAATATGAAGCTGCGCACGGAACCGTTCAGAGACACTATTATAAGCATTTAAAGGGAGAAGAAACCTCTACCAACAGCGTTGCTACCCTTTTTGCTTGGACCGGAGCGCTCCGCAAACGCGGCGAACTCGACCAACTTCCCGAGCTTATGAGTTTTGCTGATAAGCTTGAGGCCGCAACTATCAAAACTATCGAAGACGGTGTTATGACCGGCGACCTCTATATGCTTTCCAAGCTTCCGAGTAAGCGCAAGGTAAATACCGAAGAGTTCCTTGTAGAAGTTAACGAGAGACTTAAAAATATGATGTAATTGAAAAGCCGATGTATCAAGCGATACATCGGCTTCAGATTACTGACAAACCCACCAAATTTTTGGTGGGTTTAAATATTTTAATACAAAATTAAGGAATGGATGCAATAGATCCTTGCTTGCAAGGATAGTTGCGATCTTTTTCATATTTTGCACCACTGCGGTGAATAAGC
>CASFDQ010000101.1 GCA_949293385.1 uncultured bacterium
GGGCGCTCCCGACCTTATGAACCCAAAATTTCTCTTCCCCGAATGCAGAAGCATGATAGGCTTCGTTTTCAGAATTCCCCGCGGACTTCAGCGGGGAATCGAGGAGGGCACGCAGTTTTATCAGTACCCCTCCATGGCCTACGGCGGAATTAACGAGATATACGGCCCTGCCGTACTTTATGCCGTCGGAAGGGTCATTGAGGACGAGGGCTACGAGGCCTTCGTTTACCGCAACACGGGGGCACGTGGAGCCGTTTCGGATATGGACGGCAAGGAGGGCAGTACTACCTCCCCCGAGGATTATATAAACCGTATGGGTGAGGGCGAAACCGTTACCAAGCACCACAGAAAGAGCCTCTACACCCGAAAAACGAGAGAGGAAAACGTTGAGCCCGACCTGCAGTTTCAGTTCCGTCTTGCGGCGGTGGCCTGCGGGCTCGGTGAGATAGGCTGGAGCAAGATGCTCCTTACTCCACAGTTCGGTCCTTTGCAAAGAGTCGTGTTTATGTTTACCGACGGCGAGTTTGACGAATATGACGAAATGTACAGCGGCGAGCCTCTTTGCAGAAGATGCGGCGCCTGTGTCAGAGAATGTCCCGGCGGATGTATTCCCCCGATAGGCTCCGAAAAGACGGTTCGGGTAGACCTTGACGGTAAGCTTTGTGAATGGGGCGATATCGATATGTGGCGGTGCTACGCCTTTTATTCCCACGCGGGAAGATATTATAATCCCTTCGTTCCGAAGGAGGTATTCGACAAAAACGAAAACGGCGTTTTGGATCTGCTTGAAAAGCCCGACATGATGGGAACAGAGGAGACGAGTGCAGGCATTCACGACTATATGCGGCAGTTCTTACCCAACGCGGCAGGCTACGGCCTTGCAAAATGCGGCGGTTGTATAAGAGGATGTGTCAGTATGCTGGAAAAGAAGGGTGGCTGTATGGAGGGGCGTTTTAAGGAACCCCTGCGCACACGAAAGACCCCCTGGAAGCTTGACAGATAGAGGTGTGGATATGCTTACAAGTAAACTTATAAAAGAAAGGGCAAAGGAGCTTGGTGCCGCGGTTTGCGGTATCGGTACCCTTGACCTTTTTAAAGACGCAGAGCCTCGCAAAAATCCTTTTATGATACTCCCCCGTGCTAAAACCATTATCGGCTTCGGCTTTGCGGTGCCGAAGGGGCTTTACCTTACTATGGATATCAAAAGTCAGTTCTACCATTATTCAAACCTCGGCGTCAGATGCATCGACGAGGAAATGGGAGAGATCTTTCTCCTTAAAATGGCGGGACTTATCGAGAACGAGGGGTATGATGCCTGCCTTCAGAAGTTTATTCCGCATATGAAGGTCAAGGGGGACAAGACCACAAATCCCGAGGTTACCGACACCTACGAAATGGTGCTGACCGTTCCCGTTGACGAGGGCAAGGCCGAGCCCGAGGTGCTTATCGATTTTGGTATTGCCTCAAAGGCCTGTGGAATCGGAGAACGGGGACTTTCGGGGAAGATACTAAACCCCGAATACGGCCCCTTTATGAGATATTCATTTATAATAACCGACGCGCCGCTTGAAGCCGACCCTCCCCTGTCATCACCCGTATGCGACGGCTGCGGTGAGTGTATCAAGGCCTGCCCCGGTCACGCCATAAGCGAGGAAGGGCTCGACAGTTGGCAGTGTTCGGTGTACTATAAGGGTGCCCACCGCTCCAATCCCTTTATGACCGAGGATTTTCTGAGTGACGACCCCGAACGCGAGGCGATTATAAACGGGGACAAAAGATTTGACAGCGAATCGGCCCGCGCTATCTATAAAAAAATGAATTTCCTGCCCTGGATACAGTGGGGTTATATGCCCTGCCTTTGCGGTAAAAAATGTGACGTGGCCTGCTTCAGGCACCTGAAAGGAGAGCTTAGATGAAGGAATATATTAAGGCGATCGCCGAGAAGAATTATGCCGACGTAGTCTCCTTTGCGCCTGCCGAAAGGTTCTCGGCCGACGACCCCGTTTTTAAGATATTTCCCGACACAAAAACAGTAATAGGTCTCGGATTCCGCATACTTCGCGGCACGCTCCGAGGCCCCGAGGAGGGCAGTATATATCACAACTATATGACCATGGCCCTTCTTAATATGGAGGAGACGGTTATGCCGATAGCCCTCGTAAATATCGCAAACGCTATTGAGGCAAGGGGCTTTGTCGCCGTACCTCAGAGAAGACATCAGCTCATCGCGGCGGATACCGAGGGTACCGACCCCGAAATGAATCACGCCCTTATAAAACGGGGCGCAACGGCCGAAAATCAACTTGATTTCGTAGAGACAGCAGTAAAATGCGGTCTCGGAGAAAAGGGACTTATGGGGGATATTATAAACGAGGATTTCGGCCCGCTTATTCGCTATTGCTTTATACTGACAGATGCAGAAATAGAGCCGGATGAGATAAAGGAAGCCCATCTTTGCGACGGCTGTAAGAAATGCATAAGGGCCTGTCCCGGAGGGGCTTTATCCGCGGAAGGTCTTCGCGACGATTGGCGCTGTGCGGTATACTATAAGGGAGCAAACGGAACCAAAAACCCCTTTATGCCCCCCGATGCATACTCGGAATTTGACGACCGTCTCGATATAATTGCGGGCAGATCCGAAATGGACATCAGCAAAGCCAAACGCATACTCGATGCAACGGCTTTTTACGGCGGCACACGAAACGGCTTCGCCCCTTCAATTTGTGCCAAGGCCTGCCACACCGCCTGCTACGTTCATCTTGAGGAACAGGGAAAGCTCAAGCGCAGATTTAAAAAGCCTTTTAAAAGGCGGGAAGAATGGAAATTCGATATTGAGGATTTTAATATCTGACTGATCGTGGGTGTTGCTTGACGCCCACGATTTTCTTTTATGCATATTCAACAAGCGAAAAAAAGACGGGAGAAAAAATATTATCGGATTTTGCGCTTTAAAACGACGGGCTAAAGTAGTATAATAACAATATAAAGAAGGTGTCATTATGAAAAAAAACTCTTAAAAAGCTGGTTTTGTCGGGTTTAATCGCTGCCCTCGTTTTTGTAACAACCGCCTTTTTTCCGTTGCCACTGCCCGCAGGAGAAATAAGCGAAGAGCAGATGGCGATGATTTTAAAGGCTTTTGCCGCCTGCGGTCTTCAGGCTATTCAGCCGAGCTGTGTAAACCGCGAAACCCTTCTCGCAGCAAAGAAATGCCCCGAAAAATATCCCGACGTGATCGTTCGTGTTTGCGGATTTTCAGCCCCCTTC
>CASFDQ010000102.1 GCA_949293385.1 uncultured bacterium
CCGACGGGTCATCCTGAGCGGAGTGAAACGGAGTCGAAATTTTGCGACAATGAGATTCCGTCACCTACGGTGCCGCGCTACGCGTTCGACAGGCTCAGAATGACCCATTGTCGCTTGCATAGCCGCAGGCGGGATCTCGTCAGTGGACAGTTGTCAGTGGTCAGTGGTCAGTGGACAGACGGATACCGAAGCAGTTTAGGGACGAGGGCCCGGGGCCTAGGGCCTAAGGTCAGGGAACAGGGGCTGCGCAGGGGCAAAACAGCGTTTTGCAGGGGTGCTACACACAGAAAAAGAGTAAAACTATTCGGCAACCCTTGTAGGGCGCAGCGATCGAGACGGTAGTGAATAAAGGTCCGGTGGACCTTTAGAGCCGTCGAGCGACCGAGTCGCAACGAGACCCTCGATGCGCCGTGAGATATTGCAAATTTCGATAAAGCTTCACGGCTACCGTAGGGGCGGTCATCGGCCGCCCGTGAGATAAATATTGTTTGCACATCACCCTTCGGCTGTTATCAAACCTTTGGTCTGTTCGGGTCGTTGAGGACACCGACCCCTACACGGATACCGAAGCAATTTATCGGGCGGTTGTAGGGGAGGGGCCGACCCAAAGGGTCGTGTTTCCGACCGAAGGGAGGAACATCGTTTTGTGCCAAAGGCGCAAATATCGTTTTCTTATTTAGGTCGGAAAACGATGAAGCCTTACGGCAAATGATGTTATGATTCGCATAAACGATGTTGCGACTATCGTCGCAAACGAAACTTTTCCGTAGTGGTGGATGAGGGAAACCCTATACCGCAAGTCTAAACGGGATAACATCTAAACTTTTCTTAATATAACCTTTGAGACGATAACAATAAAAAGCCGAGGTTTAACCTCGGCTTTAGCGTAGAACAACCTAATCCTCTTCCAAAAGCTTGGAGGGGGATATTTTTAAAACCTGCGCAATCTTAAATAAGGTCTCAAGCGAGATACCGCGAACGGTACCGGGACCTTCTACTTGTCCTACAAAATTTACGCTTTTATCTATGAGTTCTGCAAAGGTTTCTTGTGTGTAACCGGCCTTTTTGCGGTAATAAGCAATTTTCAACCCTAATGTAATATATTTTTCAGCGAATTCAGTTTTCATAACTTCGCCTCCCTGTAATTAAGTTTACAAGGAAAATGTGCAAATTATTACTTTCACAAAGTAAATAAACATTTACTTTAAATCAATATAAATGTATAATAGGTGAAAGATTATTTACTTAGGAGAAATATATGCAAGAAAAAACCTGTTGTTTTATAGGTCACAGAACGATCGATGCAACCGAGGAGCTTAAGAGAAAACTCACCGAGACGATTGAAAAACTGATAACCGAAGAAAAGGTAGATACCTTTCTTTTCGGAAGCAAAAGCGAATTTAATACCCTTTGCTTAGAGCTTGTGACCGCGATTAAGGAAAAATATCCCGTTATAAAACGCATATATATCCGCGCCGAATATCCAGTTATCGACGAGAGCTATAAGGAATATCTATTAAAATTCTACGAGGAAAGCTATTTCCCCGAAAAGCTTATCGGCGCAGGAAAGGCCGTGTATATAGAGCGCAATCTCGAAATGGTGGATAAAAGCCGATTTTGCGTATTTTATTATAACTGTAATAAAACCCCGTCCGCCCGTAAAAGCGGAACGAAATTCGCCCTCGATTATGCAGAGAAGCAAAACAAAAAAGTCCTTCTTTTTAACTGAAGCTCCGCATAAAACTTTTCGTCGGCCTTTGTAGGGGACGGCGTCTCGACGTCCCGTAAAACATTGCAAATTTCATCAGGTTCCAACGGCTGCTATCGTAGAAAATATTAGCTTCATTTGTAGGGCGTACCGACGGTACTATGGGCGACTTCGTGAAATACTACGACGGTGCCTTTTCGGAAGCTGGAAATCTCGGACGAGAAACTCCGATAATGGCCGACTGCTGGCACCCGAGAGTGGTCTACAGCGAGCCCTTGGGGCTTTACGTTATGTCCTCAAAGCCCATATTGGCGGCGTCGCAGGGGAAGATCGAAGGCCTCGACGGGCAGTATAAGGTGGCGCAGTTCTGCGTGTCGGAGGATATGATAAGCCGGTCGGAGCCTAAGATATTTTATAAGGACGGACGCCCCTTCGGCAACCACTATAACGCAATCATTTCCGACGACAAGGAATGTCAGCCGAATATCTTAAAATCGAACGATTTTTCGGTGCTCTGCAACCATAACGGCTCCCTCGTCAGCCGATATAAGTCAAAATTTGTCAAGCTATAATAAAAACGCTATGCACAAAAAGTGCATAGCGTTTTGCTATTAGAAAAACCAGCCGATGCCTAAAACTCTTCTGAAGGTGTGCCAGACGTCTCCGCGGACGAAATTGGTGTCCAGTACGCTGTCGGCGATTTCTGCGTTATCGGCAACGAATTTATCGAAAATATCGTACTTCTCCTGACAGATCTTCTCGCTTCCCGTAGCGATAGCCTCAATAATATCCGAATAATATTTAAGCATATCGGCGTGAAGGTCAAGATAATCCCACTTTACTGCCGAGGTTCTGATTTCGGGGAGGATATCAGCCTTGAACTTTGCCGCTAGCTCTCTCATACCCTTAGCGTCGGCGATAATATCCTCGGGCGCCTTTTCACGGTCGCCCCTTAAAAATTCGGGGTCGCAAAGGCGGGAAATTTCGGCAAGATAGTCACGAACAGTTTCCCAATTTTCGCCGTAGGCGGCCGAGAAATATTCCTTTTCGATCTCCTCGAAGCTTCTTTCCTTGTTCCAAAGAGCCTCGACCATTGCGTACTGCGGAAGACCCGTGGGGAAAGCGACCCGTAGGTTCTGACAGGTCATAAGTCCTTTAAGTCCGAGGCTTTCTAAGGCCACTACGTCGCGATAGAGTATTTTGGCGATAGAATAATAGCCAAAATCGTTATGATGATCCCACATAAGGTGATAATCGCAAAGGAAGGTGTTCGTAATGCCGGTCTTCTGCCAGCCCTTAAGTCTTGCGACCGAAGAGGGAAGATCCTTTTCATATTTAAACTCATTAAGCTTAAAGGGGGCGTACTCGATCTCCTTATCGAAATCGTATTCGTCGTAGGAATGAGAATAGGAACGGGAGATGGGAGCGAAATCGAAGGAGAAGCGGTCAAGATTTTTAATTCTTTCGGTCTTCGGGGGATATAAAAGCTCGAGGTAGAAGCCGCCGACTATCTTGGTGTCGAGGCCTGCCTCGGTAAGTCCCTCGTCGATATCGTTAAGAAGCTTTACGTAAAGGTCGCTGGGTGTCGATTTGCGGCACTTTTCACATTCGCAGTGTACGTTTATCTCGTCGCCGAGACAAACGTTAAGGGCGTCGACGTGGGGGTGCTCCTTGGCAAAGGTGACTATCGCATCGGTAACTCGTCTGCGAGCCTCGGGGTTAGTCAGGCAAAGCTGCGTGCGGGCAACGATATTGTCCTTAAATTTACGCTCTCCCTTAACGAGGGCTAAAAGCTGCCTCGTTTCGTCGTCTATTTCGGGAGCATTACCGTCCCAACCCGAAGCCGCAACACCGAGAGCCCTGCCTATCCAGACGTGACCGCCCATCTGATATAAAAGTCCTCTCTTAAGAACCTCGTCAGCGAGGGCGTCGGCAATTCCGTCGGCGTCGTGGTCGGTAAATTCAACCCCGCTGTGAAGGTCGTTTTCGTCGTCGGTATACTTTTTGTAATAACGCTTGAAAAACTCGGTGGGGGAGATAAACTGCGACCAGTATTCGTTCATTCCGACCTTCGGGAGCCAGTCGATGGTGTTAAGAGCGTGCTCGTAGCTTATTGCGCCCTCGATCATCATAATTCTGCGGTCATAGGAGGGGGTCTTGTCCACCTTTACCGTAAGGTCGGCGTAGTCAAGGCGCCTTTTCGGAACCTTTTCGCCCTCCTTACCGGGGTAAAGATAACGGCATCCGAGCTCCTTCATAAAGCGGTATACCGCCATAAGAACGCTGCGTTCGTTTGAGCCGCTTATAATACCGACGCTGTCCTTAACGTCGATGAAGATTCGGTCTTTTTCGTCTCTGTCGACGAAATCGGGTCCGACCCAGATCGTATTTTTAAGATCCCTCTCAAATTCAGGGTATTTTCTGACGTCAAGAACCAATGCTCTGTCCATCTCCTTAAGAAGACGGCAAAGCTCGGATACTGCGTAAGAAACAGTCTCGTTATTTCCGCTTCGTGCTATTATAACTCGCATAGATTACATCCTCCAAATTACGGCTTTTTACTGAATTATATCATTTAATATTTAAAAGTCAACAAAAAAATTAAAGCTCGTTTTAGGTTCGTGAGATAACCTCGTTTTGAAGATTTTCGGGCATCCTTACGAAAAAGTCACTGTAGCCGCCTATACGAACGAGCAGATTTTTATACCCGTCGGGATCCCTCTGCGCCGCTAAAAGTGTCTTCCTGTCCACAACGTTAAAGCGTTTTTTATAAGGCTTTTTGCTTTATATATTCCGTAGGCGTGCAGCCTGCGTGGTGCTTAAAGGCCTTGGTAAAATAGGCGGCGTCGTAAAAACCGAGCTGCTCGGAAATTTCGGCTATGCTGAGGGTCGAGCCTTCAAGTAAGAGTTTTGCCTTATTTATTTTTATCTTTTGCTTATATTCTATTGGAGAAATGCCGTAGGTGCTTTTAAAAAGCTTTCTGAGTCCGCTTTCGCAGATCGCGCATCTTTTCGCTATTTCCTTAACCGAATAGTTTTCGTCCGACTCCAAAAGCGTTTTAACGTTTTTCAGTAAAGGGTTTTCGTTTTCCGCCGAGTACATATCCTTCATAATATTATTGAGCAAAAGGTAGAATTGACTTTTGACCAAAAATTCGCTTTCTCCCCTTATTCGCAGATTTATTATTCGATCAAACAGACTTTGGTATTTGCTTTTACATTCGGAAATAAGCCTTACGGGTCTGTCAAAGGAGAGACGGTCGTTTTCAAAATTTATAAGATAATCCTCTCCGTTTGCGATTTTGACGGTATAACAGGAGTTTTGCGGTAAAAACAGTATATCTCCCGCCTGCGCTGTCAGGGAAGAGTCCTTCGTGTTAAAGGTGAAGCTTCCGCCGTTTACCAAAACGAGCCCGTGCTTTTTTCGAGGGGAATCGCTGTAATCCACCGCCGTGTTGTCCCACACAAATTTTCCCGCACTGTAAAGTCTGTATTCTGAGCTACCGTCAAAGATCATCTTATCACCTCTTTCTGCATTATAATATATTTTATCGAAAATTACAATTATAATATCGAAAAATATCTTTAATTTAGGGTGTTTTTTGATATAATCATATCGTAAAATACAAGTTTGTTAGAGCATTGTGCTGAGCTTACAGGTAAAATAACAAGGAGTGATTTAAATGGAGGTCAGGATCGTAAAAGAAAACGGAACTAACAAGATTTCGGTAGACGGGATGACAATAGATTCCCTTGCTTTTAAAAGCTTCCGACCGACGCCCAATAACGTCGGCGACTTTTATAAGGCGGGGGTTCGGATATTTCATCTTTACTGCTCGGGTCTCCGTTCGGGCATTAAGATACCTTATTCCCTTTACGGCGAGACCTGGTTCGGAGAAAACGACTACCGTTTTGAAGGCTTCGACCGTCAGATGGAAATGTTTTTGTCGGCCGCTCCCGAGGGATATTTTTTTATAAATCTACACCTCGATACCCGCGAGTGGTGGCTGGAGCAAAACCCCGGAAATGCCGATTCCTTTACCCACCTTTCTCAAATTGCCGCAAACGAAAAATGGCGGCAGGACACAAAGGATTATATAAAAGCCTTCATTCGGTATGCCGAGTCAAAATACGGTGACAAAATTTTGGGATATTGGCTGCTTGGCGGCTATACTACCGAATGGTTCAGCAAAAATGACCGCGAGGAAAGTCATCCCGTAAAGCTTGCCGCGTTCAGAAAGTATTTAGGGGACGAAAATGCTCTCATTCCCTCACTTAAGGAGCGGACGAAATCGGATACGCAAATATTTTTAGATCCCGCCCTCGACCAAGGGCTCATAAAATACCGTCGGTTTCACGCCGAGCTGATCTCAGACCTTGTACTGGATTTCTGTAAAACGGCAAAGGAGACCCTCGGCGGCAACAAGCTTGTAGGACTGTTTTTCGGATATATAATGGAACTTGGCTCCTGTATATGGCAATGGGGTCATCTTGATCTCGACAGGGTCAACGAAAGCCCTTATGTGGATGTGATAGCAACTCCGGCCTCCTACCAATTCAGACATTACGACGACGGAACGGCCTATATGATCCTTACCGAATCGGTCAAAGAAAACGGAAAACTCTATTTTGCCTCCTTCGATAATCTGACCTTTCTGACTTCTACTATGCTGAAAAACGAGAGGCGGTTATGCAACGACCCCGAAACCGAAGCCGCGCTTAGGTCTCTCGTTGAAGATTTTAAACGCACCGACCTACTTGATACCCGCGAAAAAACTATTCACGGTATGAGACGAGAAATGATGAGCCGTCTCTACAGACAGTGCGGAACCTGGTGGTTCGATATGCTGGAGGGCTGGTACTACGACGACGGCCTTATGGAGGAGGTAAAGGCACTTGTCGAAAAGTCCCGCTCCTTAGAAAAAAAGCCCTGCGCTTCTGCGGCGGAGATCTGTGTTTTCGTGGGTGCTGAGCCTCTGTATTACGTAAATCCTTCCTGCGGTATTCATATCAAAACCGTAACGGGACAGCGCGGCGAACTCGGTAAGATAGGAGCGCCTTATGATCTTTATTCTCTAAAGGACCTTGAAAAGGCGGATAAAGATAAATACAAGCTGTATATTTTTCTTAACGCCTTTTCGCTTACCGATAGGCAGAGAGAGTATATAAACCGCGAGCTCAAATGCGGCGGCCGTTCCCTGTTTTTCGTTGGCGCGCCCGACTATATTAACCGCGAGGGGGCAGACCACAAGCGCAGCTTCGCCCTGCTCGAAATGAAGGGCGGCACTCTGACAGAGCCTGCTTTAACTATCGATGCCTTCGGCCGCTTATACGGCTATGATAAGCCGAAAGAGCCCACGTTTTTCATAGAGGAGGAAGGGGTGCAGGTATTAGGTCGGTTTTCGGGCAGCGCAAAATGCGGTGCCGCCCTTAAAGAAGGGGAAGACTACCGCATTTTTTACAGCGCACTGGGCAACATCCCGAACGATGTATTCAGAGAGATCGCAAGAATGTCGGGGGTACATATCTACTGTGAAAACGGAACCTTCACCTATGTAAACGATTTAGTAGCAGGGGTATATAATACCCTGTCGGATAAAACCGAAATAACCCTTAAAGAGGATGGGGAGTATACCGAGCTGTTCAGCGGCAAGATTTATAAAACAAAGGACAAAAAGATTACCCTCGAAACGGGAGAATGTCCCGCCCAAATGCTTATACTTAAATAAAAACGAAAAGGCTATGTACCAAACGGCACGTAGCCTTTTTCATATTAAAACCTATGGTGACACCGTGATCGTTTTTACTTTCGTGGCCGTCGTTTTGCGTTTTTAATAACTATATAATATTACTTTTTCGATATACCGAGGGCTGAATACCGTAATATTTCTTAAAGGTGTTTGCGAAATAGAATTGGTCTGTGAAGCCGAACTCATCGCTTATTTCTTTTATGGAGTTGGTGGACTTTTTAAGTTTCAATGCCGTTCTGTGTAGCACTCGCTTTTTCATATATTGCCCAAGGGGTATACCGGTATCTTTTTTAAACTGCCTTTGTAAATTAAGTACGCTTGTCCCCATAAGCGTTGCCAACTCCTCGGCACGCAGATTTATTCGGCAGTTTTTTTCGATTTTTATGATAACCTTTTTCGTAAAGTCGGAATATGCAAGAAGCTCCGATTTTCCGACTCCTGCGGTTATAACAGCTTCGCTGACGATCGCGTGGACAAAGGAATTTAACGAAACCGAGCGACTAAAGGTGTCGTAGTTATAGGCTTTAATCATTTTATCAATTAGCTCAGCCTTGTTTTCGAGCACGATTATCCGACCGATTTTTTCAAAAACGTCCTGGATCTCATAAAGACTAAAGGTAAAATGAATCCACATTTTAAACATATTTCCGTCTCCCGAATAACCGCACGGATATCCTGAGGGCAGAATATATATATTGCCTGCTTCCATTTTGATTTCACCATCGGGGGTATACAGAATTGCGTGTCCGCTTTGTATACAATAGCAACGGGTAAAAGGGCAGGGAAGGATATCGCTTTGCCAATTTGAAGTTACCTTGGCAAGGGCGATTCTGCTTATTTTTAAATCGAGTGCCGAAATGTCGCTTACTATTGATTTTTCTTCTAAAACCGTCGTATGTTTCACAAAAGCCTCCGTTAAAAATATTCATATTTTAAATAAAAAAACCTTTGAATAGAAAAGAATATATTGCGCCTGGCATAAAATTATACATATTTTTTGTAGAAATGTTTAATTCCATTCGTCTGCATTATATGCTATATTCAAATTAAAGTCAAGCATATAAACGGAGGGACAAAAATGAAAAACCAATTGCAATAATTCTTGCGATAGTATTGATGCTTATTTGCGTACTGTCTGTTACTGCAGAGGACGTTTCTGTTAAGACGAACTCTGACAACCTTGCCTTTAGTGCAAGGGCGGAGGCTATAAGCAGTTATAAGGATACAACAAATAATTACGACCTTCATCCGGGACGGCTTAACGATGGTAATCGAAATCTAACCAATAACGGTGCCGAGCGGTGGACAACAAAGGAATGGCGGGCTTCCACTCTTGCCACTACTCCGATTTGGTGTCAGTATGTGTGGGACACGCCGGTTGAATTCAATACGGTTGATATCTATGAATATAAAGCGGGTACAGTATACAGAACAGGTAACTTTGGTCTTTCGGTTTCCGATGATGGAGTAGTTTTTACCGATGTTTATACCGACTATAGCATCGGTGAATGCAAAAGCATATATCTCAAAAAGCAGATAAAAGCAAAATATCTGAGACTTACAATCTATTCGGCTCTTCCGGGAGAGACTGATATTCCCTGTATTAACGAGATCGAGGTATATAACAAAAATCTGCCTATAGCTGAAAGAGCGGAAATTACCGCAAGCAGCAGCAAGGAAAACTATGGCCCCGAGAAACTAAATGACGGATCGCTCGAAGATGCCGACCGCTGGGAAACAGAGCAGGGAGCAGAGGCACCTGTTTATCTTAATTTTAAGTGGGGAGAGAAGGTAAGCTTTGATACTCTCGCCCTTTATGAGTATGCTGTAGACGGAAGCTATTCGGTAATGGAATTTTCCGTAGAAACCTTAAACGGAGATAAGTGGGAAAGGGTTTTCGAGGGAAAAACCATAGGAGAAAGGCTGGATGCGAGGTTCAGCCGAACGGTATATACTACCGATTTGAGAATAATTTTCACAAGTTTCAGCGGTAGTGCGATATCGCTTTTTGAAATAGAAATGCAAAACAACAACACGGGAAGAAATGTGCAGAATTTGGCATTGGAGGCTGAGGCTTCGGCGTCCTCCAGCACACGAACCTTCCCCGTTTCGAATGTGATAGACGGAGACCTTTCCAACCGTCACGTGCCCCTTGATTCTGCGACAAAGCCGATAACTATCACCCTAAAATGGGACTCGACAATAACGTTCGATACCGTAAATCTTTACGAATGGATCGACGGTAACGGAGATTATCGTGCGAACGATATTGCGCTTGAAATAAGTGACGACGGTAATGAGTGGGAAACGATATATGAAGGCACAGGTATCGGAGACAAGCTTGTTTTCTCATCACCTGAAATGTACACAGCTAAATATTTGCGCCTTGTTATGAAAAACCTTATGGAGGGACTTCCCGACATTTACAACCCCTGTATTCGTGAAATAGAGGTAACCAAGCAGGGGGATAATGCTAATATTTTGGACGTGGCACTAAACGGAGAGTTTGAAATTGATGAATCAACCTCAACAGTATATCTTTACGTTTACGAAGGTGCGGTAGATTTATCCGAACCTTTTGCGCCCAAGATGACCATAAGCGAAGGAGCGACCATTACACCGGAAGGTGCACAAAATTTCAGCAGTCCTGTGAAATATAGGGTTACTTCGCCAAACGGAAGAATCACAAGGGAGTATACGGTAATGGCGGATTATAAAAAATTACTTACAGATTCAGATCTTTCGGATAAGGGTAGCGAGGAGGTAAATGTCTTCGGCCCCACACCTTCTGAAAATCAGTATAAATATCAAAAGCAGGAGTTGGCGGCTTTCTGTCATTTTGGAATGAAAACCTTTGCAGGTCTTGAGCTTGCAACCGAAAAAATTCCGATTGAAACCTGGACACTCGATGAAAAGGCAGATACTTACGGATATGTAAGGACCCTTAAGGATGCAGGGTTTAATATGGTTATTTTCACTGCAAAGCATCATGACGGACTTTGTATGTGGGATACCAAATGGACCGACTATAACGTAACCAACACCGTTTACGGAGCAGACTTCCTTGCCGAGCTGTCGGCTTCCTGCAACAAGTACGATATGGATATGGGCCTTTATCTTCAGCCTTGGGATATCCACAGTGAATATTACGGTTATTACGATGAAAACGGAAATCAGACCGACGCTGAGCACGACGTTCTTGATTACAACGACTTCTACGCAGGTCAGCTTGAAGAAATTTTAGGCAACCCAATTTACGGACACAACGGTCAGTTTAAGGAAATTTGGCTTGACGGAGCTAAGGTTGACGGAGAGCCTCAGGAATACGATTTCGACCGTTATATAAGCATTATGCACAAGCACGAGGGAGAAGATGTTCTTATCTTCGGCGGAAAACAGCACGCAAAGGTTCGTTGGGTAGCAAACGAAAACGGAATTGCCAACGAGGAGACTTGGTCTAAAGCCAATGGCTATATAGAAGACGGCAAAGCATACGTCAACGACGCAGGAATGGTTGTTGTGTATGACGGTTTCAAAACAAATATGGGCTATAAAAACGGAAACGTTTGGATGGTAAGCGAATGTGACACCGTTATTACCGCAGGATGGTTTTGGGGTGAAAATAAGAGCACTCCAAAAAGTCTTGAAGATTTGCGTAATATATATCTTAAATCGGTAGGTCACAACTCGGTACTTTTACTAAACGTTCCTTTCAATACCTCAGGTGCTCTTGATCCTGCTATTGCAAATCGTCTTGTTGAGTTTGGTACCAACATTAAAAATTCCTTCGAAACCGAAAATCTTGTTGCGGCAGAGGG
Organism: uncultured bacterium; assembly: GCA_949293385.1. GTDB lineage: Bacteria > Bacillota > Clostridia > Oscillospirales > Acutalibacteraceae > SFWF01. The sequence goes on from CASFDQ010000102.1 coordinate 11,277, forward strand.
AGTTACGGTTTCTGCAAACGAGGTTTTAAACGGTGACATCAAATTTAAGCCTTCAAACGTTTTCGACGGAAACGATAATACTTATTGGACTGCTGAAAAAGGTTCTAAGGAAACCACACTCCGAATCGATTTCGGCAAAAGCATCACCTTTGACGCAATCACTCTTGAGGAAGCCATTCAGTTTGGTCAGAGGGTTGAAAGCTTTAAAGTGATGTATAAAAACTCCGACGGAAAATGGACTGAATTTACCTCCGGTACCACAATCGGAGGCAAAAGAGTTGCTCTTGAAAATGCGGTATCGGCCCGCGAAATAATTATAAATTTTGTCGGACTTACCGATCCGTCAGGCGAGGTTGCGACCCCGGTTATCAGTCACGTAGGAGTATACAAGGCAACAAAAGCCTTCGAAAAGACGGCAGGTGCCCCCGAAGGTATTGAAAGCTACGATAATGAAGATGCAGCGGTATTTTCTGCAGATGGATGGACTAATGTAACCGATAGAAATTGCGTTTCGGGCAGCTTTGCAAGCGGTGTAGAGGGTAAAACTATGACAATTACCTTCAGCGGAACGAAAGCTTGGGTTATGGGTAACAAGGGCATAACCCCCTACTCCTTCAAATATACGGTCAACGGCAAGCACGAGACGCTGGTTACAAACACCCCCGAAAAAGGCAACACAACCAAATACAGTCAGATTCTGCTCGAAACTGCCGATCTTCCCGATACTGAGCATACTATAGAGATAACCGTTCTTTCGGGAACCGTGGAAATAGATGCTCTCTTTGTGCTCAACAACGGCGGCAAGGGCTATCTTGAGTTTGAAAATGCAGGATACACAGTAAATGAGGATATGTCTTACGAAATTAAGGTGGTCCGTAAGGGCGGTACTAAAGGTAGCATTTCGGCGCTAATTCAGGATATGCCGGGCTCTGCAGTTCAGACTCACTATTATAACACCGAAGGCATAAGGGTAGATTTTGCCGACGGCGAAACTGAAAAGACCTTTACTCTTCGCACCATGCGCTATCCTCAGGCAACGGGAACCCTTTCCTTTTCGCTTGAAATTATAAATGCCGACGAGGAGGATGATACCTTCGCCGCAGGCTTTAATACCCCCGTGCTTGTAAACATTATCGACGCCGAAAGCTATGAAGGAGACTATGTAAAGAGCTTCGAGATTGTATCCCTGCCCGATAAACTTACCTATAAAGTGGGCGACGCTCTCGACCTTACGGGCCTTAAAATTAAGGCTACCTACGTAACGGGCGACACAAGGATCCTCTATGCCGACCAGTATAAGGCCGACGTAGACGTCTTAAAGGAATCGGGCGAAACGACCGTAACCCTATCGGCTATCTACGACGACGCGTCGGTTTCCTTTAAGGTAAAGGTTGCCGTAAACGGAGACGTTAACGGCGACGGAACTATCGACATCTGCGACCTCGTCGCTGTACAGCTTGGAAATAAGGCAGGCGACTTAGACGGCGACGGTGACGTGGATAAGGACGACGCCGCCATTCTCCGCCGCCACCTTATCGGCGAAAAACCTCTTTCTTGATTATCCCTAAAAATATATCCTTTCAGCAAAACGACGACCACCTTCGTGGCCGTCGTTTTGCGTTATAATATAAAATTTCATAATTCCCCCAACGTGTCAATATAAAGATTATTTTTTAAGCTTTTTGTACATAATAATTTAAGAAAGGGGGAGCTTATATGTACGTTCCGTTTTCACCGCCCGATCTGACCGAATACGAGGCAAACAGGGTTAAAGAAATAATACTTTCGGGCTGGATAACCACGGGACCCGAGGTTAAAAGCTTTGAGGAAAGAATATCGTCGGAATGTAGGACCGAAAGGGCGGTATGTTTAAGCTCTGCCACCGCCGCTTTAGAGCTGACCCTTCGAATACTCGGAATAGGTGAGGGGGATGAGGTAATAGTTCCTGCCTATACCTATACCGCCTCCTGCAGCGTTATCTGCCACGTGGGGGCGACCCCCGTTATGGTGGACAGTAAAAGGGACAGCGTAGAAATGGATCCTGCACTTATAGAAGCCGCAATAACGAGCCGCACTAAAGCCGTAATAGCGGTCGATATAGCGGGGATAATCTGCGACTTTGATAGTATTTATAACGTTATAAATAAAAAAGCTTTCCTATTTACCCCTGCCTCATCTCTTCAGAAAGCGCTTGGAAGAATTGCCGTAATTGCCGATAGTGCCCACGGCTTCGGTGCCGAGAAAAATGGTATCCCGTCGGGCGGTCACGCCGATTTTACCGCCTTCAGCTTTCACGCCGTTAAAAACCTTACGACCGCCGAGGGCGGCGCGGTAACCTGGAAAAACATAAAGGGTATTGACAGCGGGCTTTTATACGACAGGTTCTCGGCCATGGCCCTCCACGGTCAGAGCCGCCGCGCCTTTAATAAAACGACTGCGGGAGAGTGGGAGTACGATATAATAGGAACCTACTATAAATGTAATATGACCGATATTACCGCCGCTATAGGTCTGGCTCAGCTCGACCGATACGACAGTATGCTTATTCGTCGCCACGAAATAATAGAAAAGTATAATAAGGCCTTTAAAGATCTTAGGGTAGAGCTGCTTAATCACCGAAGCGACCGTCACCGCTCCAGCGGACATCTTTATCTTGTTCGGGTAAAGGGAATAGACGAGGAAAGGCGCAACCGCATAATTTCGGCAATGGCCGACCGAAATATCGCCTGCAACGTTCACTATAAGCCTCTTCCGATGTTTACCGCCTATAAAGATTTAGGGTTTGATATAAAGGATTTCCCGAATGCGTATAGGCTTTTCGAAAACGAGATAACCCTGCCTCTGTACAGCCGCCTTACCGACAGGCAGGTAAACTATATTACCGAGAATTTTATTTCCTGCGTGGAGGAATACCGCTCGTGATCTGGGAAAAGCTTCCCGAAAGCCTTAAAATCAAAGAGGTAAAGCCCTACTACGATATTTTAAAAAGACGGTGGACGGCAAGGCTTTTTAAACGACTTTTCGATATTACTGCATCGTCGGTTTTGATAATACTTCTTTTACCGATTATGTTTACGATCGGTCTTGCGGTAAAATGCGACTCCTTCGGCCCCGCTATCTATAAAAGCCGAAGAATAACACGCTACGGGAGGCCTTTTATCATCTATAAATTCCGAACTATGAAATGGGGGAACAAGGGAAGTACTCTTACCGCCGCCGAGGACGAAAGAATAACGAGGATCGGAAAGTTTTTAAGACCCTACCGTCTCGACGAGCTGCCTCAGCTTTTTAACGTTATAAAAGGGGAGATGTCCTTTGTGGGGCCACGACCCGAAAGCGAAGAATTCGTAAGGAGGTATAGCGGAGAAATGCTTGCGACCCTGCTTCTTCCTGCGGGAATAACCTCAAAGGCCAGCATCGCCTTTAAAAATGAGGATAAAATTTTAAAAAAATACGGGGAAAAGGGTATTCCTCCCGAGGAGGCCTATATAAAATACATTTTACCGAAAAAGGCCGCGCTAAACCTCAAATATATAAAGAGCTTCGGTTTTTTCTCGGATATTCTTATCTGTATAAAAACTCTGTTTTAAAAAACGGAGTTTTTTTGCTTTTAAAGGCAGTTTTTACTTGACAATGTTTTCAAGTATGTTAAAATTATCTTGATAGGAATATTTTCCTAAAAGATTTGCCTTTCGGCAGATAGGAGCTAAACTATGAAGTATGGAATTCAGCTTTACTCGGTAAAGGACTTTATGGCCAAAGACGTTAAAGAGACCGTTACCGAGATCGGCAAAATGGGCTATAAGGTAGTAGAGGCCGCGGGCTTTTTTAACTACTCGGCCGAAGATTTCAAGAAGATCTGCGATGAGGCAGGGGTAGCTTGTGAATCTACTCATACCGGATTTTCCGCCCTCGACGACGATTTCGACGGAATCGTAGCCTATCTTAAGACCCTCAGATGTAAGCGTTTTATCATTCCTTGGGCGCCCTGCTCTTCGAAGGAAGAGGTCGACTCCACGGTCGATAAGTTCAACAAATATCAGCCTATGCTCGAAAAAGAGGGCATTGAGCTTATGTTCCATAATCACTGGGTAGAGTTCGTTCCCAATAAGGACGGCCTTATTCCTATGGTTGAGTTTAAAAACCGCACCAATATCAAGTTTCAGATCGACGTTTACTGGGCATACAGAGG
>CASFDQ010000103.1 GCA_949293385.1 uncultured bacterium
AGCCATTCGTTGCCGTCCATCTTGGTGTCGTACCGAGCTTTGAGGCGTTTGGCTAATTCTTTCTGTAGCATATTTGATTTCTCCTTTTTAGGGTAATAAAAAAGGCAGATAGATTTTTGCTTTCTATCTGCCTTGCGTATCTGATATTTACTTTTCGGGAGTTCAAGTCTATCCACAAAGGGAAAACGGCGATTTTACATCTGCGTTTTGGTACAGAGAAAAATCGCCGTTTGGGTAGCAAAAAAGCCCGATATAATCGGGCTTTTCGCAGAAGACATCTTTTTTGTCTCCTCATTATGGTCCGAGTGTCGAGATTCGAACTCGAGGCCTCTTGAACCCCATTCAAGCGCGATACCAAACTTCGCCACACCCGGATGCTTTCTTTTCGTCAGCAAATGTGATTATATCACATTGCTTTTCAAAAATCAAGTAAAATTTTCAAAAAACAACCGATATTTTTCAATATCGGTTGTTTTATCGATTAAAGTTCGCCGAAACCGGTCTCAACAAGCTCTACAAGAGCGGCGAGAGCAGCTTCTTCGTCGGATCCGTCGACGATAATACGGATCTTGGTTCCGCCTACGATACCAAGGGAAAGAACGCCGAGTAAGCTTTTTGCATTAACTCTTCTTTCTTCCTTTTCTACCCAGACAGTAGACTTAAACTCGTTAGCCTTCTGAACGAAAAAGGTTGCGGGTCTTGCGTGAAGACCTACCTGATTATTTATAACAACATCTTTAACGCACATAAAACATACTCCTTATCCAAATTAAGCATATAGTAGTTCGAAACGATTATGGTACTATTATACCACAATATATTCCACAGTCAACGGCAAAAAAACAAGTTCTAACAATAGTTCAAAGGGCAACGGATTTCGACACAAAGTTTTGTGTAAATTGCTCAAAAAGTTGAATAACTTTTATGCAGTAGAGTTATCTTTCCTTCTTAAGGTCTTCTAAAAAGATTTTTTCCTTTTTTGAGAGCTCGGCTTCGGCCAGCATTTCGGGACGACGTCGGTAGGTTTCCTCTATTGCTCGTTCCCTTCTCCATTTTGCGATATTTGCGTGGTGCCCCGAAAGCAATACCTCGGGGACCTGCATATCGTTCCAGATCTCGGGCTTAGTATACTGCGGATACTCGAGAAGGCCTGCAAAATGGCTTTCTTCGGTAAAACAGATATCGTCGGCTAAAACCCCCGGCAGCATACGGCATACCGCGTCGGCAACAGTCAGAGCGGGAAGCTCGCCGCCGGTAAGAACATAGTCGCCTACCGAGATCTCTTCATCGACAATGGCATCGATAACGCGCTGATCCACGCCTTCGTAGTGACCGCAAAGCAACACCACTCTATCGTACTTCGAAAGCTCTACTGCCTTCTTCTGGGTAAAGGTAGGGCCTTTAGGAGTCATATAAACAAGGTGTGGCTTCGCTTCGGTCTCACTGTCGTAAAGGGACATAAAGCAGTTATAAATAGGAGCGGCCGACATAACCATTCCCATTCCGCCGCCGTAGGGCGTGTCGTCTACCTTATTATGCTTATTTCCCGAAAAATCGCGGATATTATGACAGGCAATCTCCACCTTCCCCGCTTTTCTGGCGCGTCCGATAATGCTCTCGCTAAGCACCGCTTCACACATTTCGGGGAAAAGGGTCATTATATCAATCTTCATCTTCGAAAATTCCTTTCAGAGGTCTGATAACGACCCTTTCGGCATCGATATCGACCGATATTACGACCTCGTCTATACAGGGAATAAGATACTCTTTATCTCCCCTCTTTATATGCCATACGTCGTTGGCGCCGGTTTCGGAAACGTCGGATACCGTTCCGAGAATTCTGCCCGAGTCGGCGTCAAAGACCTCACAACCGGTAAGCTCGGTTATAAAATACTGACCTTCTTCAAGATCGGCATCTTCGCGCGCCATATAAAGGACCTTTCCTCTATACCTTTCGGCCTCTTCGATAGAGTCTACTCCTTTAAGGGCGGCAATGACCACGTTGCCGTGAGGGCTTGACTTAAGAGCTTCAAGGTAAGCTGCGCCGTTTTTATCTAAATAGAGTTTTTTAAGGGTGCAGAAAAACTCGGGAGTATCGCACCATGCCTGAATACGGACCATTCCGCGAACTCCGTGAGTTCCTACGATCTTTCCAACCTCTAAGAAATTCTGTTTCATAATTTTTCTCCATTAAAGTTAAACCCCCACGCACGTGTGGGGGTTACTTAACAAATTAGTCGATTTCGACCATAACTTTATCGCCGGTGCGGTTTGCGGCGGCACGCATAACGGTACGGATAGCCTTAGCTATACGACCCTGCTTACCGATAACGCGTCCCATATCGTCTTCAGCAACGTGAAGATGGAAAACGATAACTCCCTCTTCGTTTACGGCATCCTCGGTAACGGTTACCTGATCGGGAGCCTCAACGAGTCCGGCTGCGATGGATACGAGAAGTTCTTTCATTTAGTTGTCCTCCACTAAGATTAGATAATTTCGGATTTTTTGAGAAGAGCCTTTACGGTGTCGGTAGGCTGAGCGCCGTTAGCGATCCACTTCTTAGCCTTTTCGCCGTCGATGTTAACTACAGCGGGTTCCTTAGTAGGATCGTAGGTTCCGATCTCCTCGATGAAACGTCCGTCACGGGGATAGCGGGAATCTGCAACAACTACACGGTAGAAGGGAGCCTTCTTAGCGCCTAATCTGCGAAGTCTGATTTTAACTGCCATTCTTGATACACCTCCATAAATATTTTTATATAATTAAGAGAAAACTCTTGATTAACGGGGATCACATCGGGGGCATTCCGGGAGGCATTTTAAATCCGCCCATACGGCGTTTGCCGCCCTTGCCGTTCATCTGCTTAAACATCTTTTTCATCTGATCGTACTGACGCATAAGCTTGTTAACGTCCTCTACGGTGACGCCTGCGCCTGCGGCAATACGTTTTCTTCTCGAAGCGTTTAAGAGGTCGGGCTTTGCGCGCTCCTTCTTGGTCATCGAGTAGATGATAGCTTCGGTTCTGAGCATTGCTCTTTCGTCGATATCCTGATCTTTTATCTTGTTGCCCATTCCGGGAATCATAGAAAGCAGGCCTTTTATATCGCCCATTTTCTTGATCTGCTGAAACTGGTCCAAAAGATCGTTAAGATCGAACTTGTTTTCTTCGAGACGTTTCGCCGTCTCTAAGGCTTTTTTCTCATCGAGCTCGCTTTCTACCTTTTCGATAAGGGAAAGAACGTCGCCCATTCCGAGAATTCGGGACGCCATACGGTCGGGGTGGAACTCGTCAAGGTCGTCGAGTTTTTCTCCGACACCGGCAAACATAATGGGTTTTCCGGTAACGGCACGTACCGAAAGGGCCGCACCGCCTCGGGTGTCGCCGTCGAGCTTTGTAAGAATGACGCCGTCGATCTCTAATATTTCATTAAAGGCCTTAGCGATGTTGACCGAGTCCTGACCCACCATAGAGTCGATTACGAGGAGGATGTTATTTACCTCGACCGCCTTAGTTATTCGGCGGAGCTCATCCATAAGCTCGGTATCAATATGAAGACGGCCCGCGGTATCGAGAAGAAGATAGTCGTGACCGTAGTCTTTTGCGTGAGCGACCGCCTGCTTAGCGGTTATTTCGGGCTTCTGAGTACCCTTTTCGAATACGGGAACGCCGATCTGCTCACCAAGTACCTTAAGCTGCTCAATAGCGGCGGGACGGTAAATATCACAGGCGGCAAGCATAGGACGGTGACCCTTGGATTTAAGGTGCTTCGCAAGCTTTGCGGCGTGGGTGGTCTTACCGGAACCCTGAAGACCGCAGAGCATTATAACAGTAGGGATCTTATTAGAGGTTTTAAGACGAGTCTGCTCGCTTCCCATAAGGGAGGTAAGCTCGTCGCGGACGATCTTAATTACCGTTTGCGCAGGGGTAAGGCTTTCCATAACCTTTTCGCCTACACACTTTTCTCCTACGGTATTGGTAAAATCTTTAGCGACCTTATAGTTAACGTCGGCCTCGAGCAGGGCAAGACGAATTTCACGCATAACGTCCTTAACGTCGCGCTCGTTAAGCTTACCTTTAGAACGAAGGCGCTTAAATACGCCCGCCAGCTTATCGGAAAGGCTATCGAATGCCATACTCTCACCTCTTTTAAAGTTTATCAATCAAATCGAGAAGCTCGTTTTGGGGCAGCTCGCCGTTTTTAACGGCGGCGGCAGTTCTTTTAAGGTTTTTTATAAGTTCAAGCTGACCAATGCCGTTTTCGAACTCTAAAAGCTGCGCCTCGCCTCTTTTGACGAAATCGCTTACTCCCTGACGGGTAATTCCTTCGTTTTCGGCAATTTCCGAAAGAGAAAGGTCGTTATTATAGTAACCGTCGAGTATTCGAAGCTGCTTTTCCGAAAGGAGAATACCGTAACGGTCGAGCAGTTCGGAAACGTATAGGTTAGCGGCCAAAAGAACCCACCTCTTGTCAAGTTTTTTACTTGCGGGGTATATTCTAACACATAAAAGGCGGCGTGTCAAGTATTTTTCTTTACAATAATAATTATGTTGAAAAAACGAATAAAATATAATATAATAATTTTTATGAAATTCGATTGGAGACGGAAATGATATTTAAAAGACTTACGGCGATACTTCTAGTCGCCTTAATTATAATTTTGAGCTTTTCGGGCTGTGAAGAAAACTACAAGGAAGCCTTTATATATATTGAATTCGACAGAATCGCAGAGGTTATTGACCCTCAGCTTGCCACCACCACCGAGGAGCTGACGGTTTGCCGTTCGATATTCGACACCCTGCTGAGATACGACCAAAACGGAAACATAGTTTCTTCGGCGGCAGAGTCCTACGAAAAAGAGGGAAACGTTTATACCTTTAAGCTAAAAACGAACGGAAGCTGGACCGACGGTACTCCCCTTACCGCCGACGACTTTTTATACGGTATAGAGCGTGCCGTTTCTCCCGAGACCTCGGCCCCCTACGCCAACAGCCTTTTCTCGATCAAAGGAGCCGAAGAAATATACACGGGAAAGGCCGAGCTTTCGAGCCTCGGAGTAACCGCAACAGACGAGCATACCCTTAAGATAGAGCTTAAAAGGGACGATCCCGAATTTTTAAAGGTTCTTACCTCGGCTATAACGATGCCCTGTAACCGAAAGTATTTCGAAGGTTGTATGGGAAAATACGGTCTCACCCTTGACACCACCCCTTCCTGCGGTTCATATTATATAAAGAAATGGACAAGTAACGAAAAATTCCTTATCCGTCTCGCAAAAAATCTCGATTTTACGGGCGATTTCGAGGCGAATTCTATGCGAATATACTATACCTGCGGCGAAAAGGACACCCTCGGTATGCTCGAAAACGAAAATACCGACCTTATGTATATCTCTAACGAGGATTACGATAAGGTAACGGCAGCCGACTTCGAAACGGTAACAACAAAAGATACCTGCTATGCCCTTTTCGTCAGCGAGGACCTAAACGAGGATGTCAGAAAAGCACTTCTTACCTCGATAGATCATTCGGGCTTTAAGGATAAGCTACCCTCGACCCATTCGGTAGCCGAGACGGTATATCCCGCCGTAATCGGAACGAAGGGCACCAAAAAGGTTACCGATTACGTGAAATACGACCCAGAAGCCGCTTCGAAGCTATATTCGGAGCTTATAAAAGCGGGTACCGACCTTTCGGGAATCACGATAAAGTACCCTTCCGACGCGGCGGCTGAATCGGTAGCAAAATCGGTTGCGGCTCAGTGGCAGCAAAATTTAAGTCTTTTTATAAACATTGAAGGGATATCTCCCTCGGCGGCAAAATCGGCCTACGATTTCGGAAACTACGATATTCTTATAGCGCCCTTTACCGCGACAACGGGAACCCTCTCGGCCTATCACGCCGAACTCGGACTCTCCTATACCGACACGACAAAAGCAGAAAAGTCGCTTTACGAAGAACTGCACTGCTACCCCCTTTATTTTACTTCTACAAATATCGCTTCCACCCATACGGTAGATAACCTTAAGTCCTGTCTGTGGGGCGGAATATTAGACGTAGCAATGCTTATAAAGAATTCGTAATATCTTATAAATCACCAAAAACCCCGAGCCTTTAGCGTTATACTCCAAGCGGAGTATCACGCAACTCTATTCGCCTGACGGCGAGTTATATTGCTTCGCAGTTATATTATGCTACGCATAGTGATATTGTCCTGCGGACAGTTTATGGCGAATAGAATATCACGAAACCGATAGGTTTCATATCACTTTCTTTTGAAAATATCTCGCCACAGGCGAGGTTTTTTCAAAAGAAAATATCACGCTGACTTTAGTCAGCATATCACTTATCAGACAAAAAGAAAGAGAAGACTCGTTATGATACGAATCTTCTCTTTTCTGTTGCTCTGTGGGTTTGGGCTACCGCCCTACTGCATTTGTACTTACAAATGCGATGCTGGTTCTTAGCTGAATTTAAAAGAATTCTATTTTCTCCGATAAGAACAACGCACTTTAAGCTCGGGGTTTTTGGTTGAAAGGATATGCAATTTATTCGGAATAGTAAAATTTATTCGTGGCGCCTGCGCCGACGTTCATTTTTCGCACGGTCACCTATTTTAACCGAGTATTCAAGCAAAAAACGGGGGTCTCTCCCGGAGAATACCGACAAAATATCTCTAAATAGCAAACAGTCCATCGGACCTTCGCCCGATGGACTGTTTTTTTAAATTATGATACACACAAGGCCGTTGCAGCCTTCGTTTATAACCCGCTCGACCGTTTCCTGAATTCGCATACGGGCGTCGGTGGGCATTCGGGAAAGCTTGGTATTAAGGCCCTCGTTTACAAGCTCGTGGAGGGATTTACCGAAAATATTGGAGTCCCAGATATTTTGGGGCTGATCTTCAAATTCGCTGAGGAGATATTTCACGAGATCCTCGCTCTGCTTTTCGCTTCCGACAATGGGGCTTACCTCGGTCGTGATATTTGCCTTCATCATATGGATCGAGGGTGCTGAGGCGCGAAGTCTTACGCCGTAGCGTCCGCCCTGCTTCATAATTTCGGGTTCTTCGAGGGAAAGCTCCTCAATTGTCGGCATAACGATACCGTAGCCGGTTGCTTCTACCTCTTCGATGGCGTTTTTCACCCTCATATATTCCCGTTTCATTTCGGAAAGCTCGGATAGGGTATCCATAAGCTCACGGTCGCTATGAATATCCAGATCGAGATCTTCGGTTATGACCGAATAGAAAAGCTCGCGGTCGACCGTAACTCCGTAGCGGGCTTTACCCGTACCAAGGTCTACGCCCTCCATCTTGACCGATTCGGCGTTCTTGTTATCCTTAAGGGCGTTTTCCAGAACGAAGAGGTCTTTTATCTTCTGAATACCCTCGAAGGCGGTACGGACGGTGTTATTAAGGGAGGCACGAAGCCAGTGATCGAGCGGCAGGGCGTTTATCCATGAAGGAAGCTCTATTTTAACCTCTTTTACGGGGAACTGATAGAGTATCTTTTTAAGGATCTCTTTTATATCCGATTCGTCGAGCTCCAAGCAGCTTACCGCCATTACGGGAACTGCATATTCACGGGAAAGGCGGTTTGCAAGCTCGTTTGCCTGCTCCGACTTCGGGTTTTTACAGTTTAAAAGGACGATAAAGGGTTTGTTTATCGCTTTAAGCTCGTCGATGACCCGCTTCTCGGCCTCGGCATATTCGGCTCTCGGGATATCGCCTATAGAGCCGTCGGTAGTTATAACGAGACCTATTGAGGAATGTTCGTTAATGACCTTTTTTGTTCCGATCTCGGCCGCCATATTGAAGGGCACGGCCTCCTCGTACCAGGGGGTCATAACCATTCGGGGGTTATCCTCTTCGATATATCCGAGAGAGCTCGGCACTATATAGCCTACGCAGTCTATAAGCCGAACGCTCAGGTGTGCGCTGTCGTCTATCGTGATATTTGCGGCATTTTCGGGAATAAACTTCGGCTCGGTGGTCATAATGGTCCGACCCGAGGAGGACTGCGGAAGCTCGTCGGTAGCCCGCTCTTTGATATACTGCTCTTTAATTTTCGGAAGGACCAGAACGTCCATAAACTTTTTGATAAAGGTAGATTTGCCCGTTCTTACGGGGCCTACGACGCCTATGTAAATATCTCCGCCTGTTCTGGCCTCTATATCTTTATAAATGCTGCTGTCTGTCATACTCTTGCCCCTTTTCGGTTTCGTTCTATGAAAGTGTATGACCGAGCCTCGAGTTATATGACCGATTTTGAAAAAGTTTCACGGTATTTTAGGTTGACACAAATCTATAAATATGCTATTTTTTTAACAGAACAACTTACAAGGTGGTGTTTTTATGAATTATTTACCCGAAAACAAAAGCATCAGCCCCGATTATAAATTCGTCTGGGGTGACGAGTTTGACGGAAACGAGCTTGATAAAAACAAATGGACCCTTCGCCTTAAGATGGGCGGCAACCAAAGGGTTATCGTGTCAAGCGATCCCGACACCATTTATCTTAAAGACTCGAAGCTTCATCTCGTAGCCCACAAGATGCCCGACGGCACGTATAAGGTTCCTACTTCGGTCATAACTCAGGACAAAATGAACTTTAAGTACGGCTATGCCGAAATCAAGGCTAAGGTTCCTTATATGAAGGGGGTATGGCCCTCCTTCTGGACCCAATCCACCGCCAACAGACACATGGAGCCTCTTCTCGAGGCTAACTGTAAGGGGGTTATGGCCGAGGTCGACATTTTCGAGATATTCGCCAACAACCGCGTTGCGGGAAATATTATAAGCTGGGCCCTCGATCCGACCGAGGCCAACCCCAACCGCAAAAGCTGGGCCTATGCCGACGCCTTTAAGACTCAGGCTAAGACCTTTACCGAGGAAGAATTTGGTACCGTAAACGACGAGTATCACGTTTACGGCTATGAATGGACCGAGGACTTCGTTCGTATGTATTTCGACGGCGAGCTTTACTGCGAGATCGATATTAAGAAGAGCTATTTCAGTGGTGACGCTCAGGCAAGATATTTTGAGGAAGAGCCCATTCTCGTTTATAACGACAGGTCTTATAACGGAATGGACTGCTTTCAGGATCCGCAGTATCTGATCTTCAACAATCACCTTTTCGACGAAGGTGTATCGATGGCAAGCAGGTCGGTAACCGAGTTTCCCGAATTCGAGTCGGCTACCTATTCGATAGAGTATTGCCGTGTATTTCAGAAGGACGGCGTCGGAGAATTTAAAGCAAAATAAAAATAGGACATATGTATCTTCACATATACATATGTCCTTTGTTTTTTAACATTTCATGGTAAGCGAACGGCGGGAGCAAGCCCCCGCCCTACATTTCGGGCAATTTTTAATTTAAATTTCCGGATCATAGAGGGACTCGCAGGTGAGTTCGGTGCAGGTTATGGAGCCTTCGATATGCAGGTCGCCTTTTACGGTTATATCGCCGTTTGCGCTGACGTTGCTTGCGTTAGATATTTTATAGGCATTTATATCGTGTCCTGCCGATACGGTGTTTCCGCATTTTACGTCGCCGTTTATATCACAGCCTGCAACGAGGCTGTGACCCGTGTTGCAGTCTCCGTTTACGTCGCCGCCTACGGATATTGTATGACCCGAGTCAAGCTTGCCGCAGACGTTTCCGCTGACGCACATGGTATGGGCCGACATACAGTCCCCCTCAACGTCACCCTCTATCACGAGATTACAGTTAGCGGTTACGTTTTTGGGGTTACCCGTAAGCTTTGCGGTAAAGTCCTTGCCGTTTGAGCGTTTGGCAATATATTTCGTGCCCTCGAACATAACGAGACGTATATTTCCGTCGTCCTCCCATGGAAGGTCGCATTTAGAAGCTTTTCTTCCGAAAAGCTCGTCAATAGAGCAGTCGAATATATCTGCAAGCAGGGGCAGAAGGGTTATATCGGGGGTTGATTTTCCGTTTTCCCATTTAGAGACCGCCTGAAAGGTAACTCCAAGCTTTTCGGCCAAGGTCTCCTGCGAAAAGCCGAGATTTTTACGTTTTACGGCAATGTTTTCGGATAAAGTATTCATCGTTATTCCTCCTTTGTTTTTATTATACAACACAGAGAAGGATTTGACCATAGACAAACCGTTGAAATATCGCCTTAATTTTCAACCGTTGGTTGAAATTCGTATTTTCGCTTTTGGCGGTTGTAGACGATAAGAAATACGACAAGCT
>CASFDQ010000104.1 GCA_949293385.1 uncultured bacterium
GGTAGTATTGGACTTCTTCTTGTCTTGCAGAGTCGTCCGCCTATTACAGCCTTATATGTGATTTCTGTCCGTCGGTCCGGAATTTTGCCCATCGGGAACTTTTCATCCCTCAATCCGGCTTCCTTCAGATTTCACCTCACAGTGAACACCCTTGCCTTCGGCTAATGCTTCCTACTACCAAGCGCATAGCGGACTTTCACCGCCAAGTTATCGCCCATGCCGGGCGCACAATGATTAAGGCGAGGGATGAGTGTCCCTCGCCTTTTTGGTATTATTGATATATAAGCTCTTTCAGCACGAATTCTCTTGCTCTGCTTCTGATACTGTTCATGCGGCGGATCCATTCCATTTGGTCAGCAGCTTTGAGTTGCTCGGTTACGCCCTCAATTTCAGCCGACTGCTTGATAATAAGATTGAACATATCCTCAGCGTCTTTATCAATGCCCATAAGATAATCGTGCAATGTGCCTTTTAGCTGCATAGCATTGATAACCGACCTCTGATTGCGATAAAGAAAATCATAATGCAGTGTGCCCCAAGTACCGATGTTCTTGAATTCTGTTTTCATAAAAATCAACCTCCGAAATTTAATTTTTGTGTTTTGCATTAAAGTTCGGATAGTCATAAAAAATGACAAATCCGAACCCTTCACCGATTGGTATTGGGTTCGGATTTGTACTGTTTGGTGCGGATAACAGGACTTGAACCTGCACCGAGTTGCCCCGACTAGAACCTGAATCTAGCGCGTCTGCCAATTCCGCCATATCCGCATGTGTTTATTAAGTTTTGGTGTTTTGGTAGACATTTGGAAGACATCGACCAAAATTAGAGATTTTTGAAATTAAGAAAATCAAGTTTAAAATCTCCAAAAGCCTTGATTTCAAAGCGGTTGCGGCATATTTGTTAGGAAACGCAAGACTTGATTCACGCAATAGTACCTGAATCTAGCGCGTCTGCCTATTCCGCCACATCCGCATATTAAGTTATCGTCCTCTGATTTTTACACGGCGAGGACTTCCGAGGTGGGCAAACTCTGCTGATCCACAACTTCCTAAATTTTACACGGCGAGGACTTCCGAGGCGGAGCACTTCAGATAAAATCTTACTTACAACTTAAATCCGCAAATGATATTATACATTTTTAAACCCCTCTTGTCAAGAGACAAAAGGGGTAAATTTATTTTTTTAAGTTTTTACGAAAGGCGAGATAATCCTCTAAGATCATGACCGCCGCAACGGCGTCAACCGTCTGCTTGCGTTTTTTGCCGCGGGTGTCGTTCATATTAAGGACGGTATGTGCCGAAACGGTGGTACAGCGCTCGTCCCACATTTCTACCTTAATTCCTGAAGCCTCGGCGATCCTTTCGGCGGCGGCGCGACATTCCTCGGCCCTGAAGCCTTCGCTTCCGTCCATATTTTTCGGAAGTCCCGCCACGATAAGCTCCGCCCCCAGCTCCTTGGCCTTTTCGGCAACCTTCGCTACTAATTTTTCCTCGTTATACTCGGTTATAACGCAGTTCGGAAAGGCGAAGCCTTCGCTCCTGTCGCTTACCGCGATACCCGTTCGGGCCTTGCCGAGGTCGACCGACATTATTATCATTTTTATTCCTCGCTTTCCCAAAGACTCTCTACGTCGGTAGAGAAATCCTGCGGAATGTGACTGTCGTCGTTATAGTATTTTACCGTAAATTTTCCGTTTTCATATTCCATATAAGCGACGGCGGTATTGTTTGCCCAAGGGAGCTCAACAAGTCGCTCAACGTCGCCCAGCACGAGATAGCACATAAGGCATTTCGTGACCGCGCCGTGGGAGGCGATAAGGACCGTCTTACCTTCGTTTTCGGGGTCTTCGGCGACCTTGTGAATGGCCCTTTTCGCCCGCTCGTAGACCTTGCGCATAGGCTCGCCCTCGGCGGGGGCAAAATTCTGCGGCTCCTCCTGCCAGATCCTTTCAAGCTCTGCGTGATCGGAGAATATCTTTTTAAAGGTCATTCCTTCGACAAATCCACCGTGTATCTCGGTGAAATCGGGGTCGGCAACAACCTCAAGACCCTTGCCGTCGACGGCGGCAAGAGCGGTTTTGTAGGCTCTTTTTAAGGGACTTGCGATAGCCTTATCGATATGGATGTTTTCAAAACGTTTTTTTAAGTAAGAGAGCTGCTTTTTTCCTGTCTCGCTTACGTCGCAGTCGGTAGAGCCCTGAAATATCTTAGCCTTATTTCCCTCGGCCTCGCAGTGCCGTATAAAATAGATCTTAACCAAACAACTCACCTCATTTCTGAAATTATACACCAAAATCCTGCCTTTTTCAACTTGGTATATTGTTTTTTTAGAAAAAAAGTGATATTATATTCTCATATTTAAAGGAAGGAAGATGTCCTGTGATAAAAAAATATTTATCAAGAGTCTTTATCGACGGCCTTTCGGGTATGGCCTCGGGACTTTTCGCGACCCTGATTATCGGAACGATCCTCGGTCAGGTCGGCGGTATGCTGGGCGGTACCGTCGGATCTTATCTTGTTCATATTGCCTCTTTGGCCAAGACCCTTACGGGCGCGGGAATCGGAGTCGGAGTAGCCTGCAAGCTTGGCGCTTCCCCTCTTGTTACCGTATCCGCCGCGGTCGTCGGCCTTGTGGGTGCTTTTACGAATCTCGCCTCCTTTGCCGCAGGAAAGCCGGGCGAGCCTCTCGGCGCCTTTGTGGCCGCCTACGTTGCTATAGAGGTAGGCTCCCTCGTCTCGGGAAAGACCAAGGCCGATATTATCGTAACCCCTCTTGTTTCAATACTTTCGGGAAGTGCCGCCGCCTTCCTTATCGGACCGCCTATCTCCGAGCTTATGAGTTGGATCGGAAGCATCGTTAATCAAAACGTTGAGGCGAGTCCCATTATCGGCGGTATGATCGTTTCTGTGGTTATGGGAATCTGCCTTACCCTTCCTATTTCTTCGGCCGCTATCGGCGTATCCTTGGGTCTTACGGGTGTTGCGGCAGGAGCCGCCGTAATGGGTTGTTGCTGTAATATGATAGGCTTCGCCGTAGCCTCCTTCAGGGAGAATAAATGGAGCGGTCTCGTTTCTCAGGGAATAGGAACGTCTATGATACAGATGCCCAATATCGTCCGCCGACCCCTTATCTGGATGCCCGCTATAATCTCAAGTGCCATCCTCGGGCCCGTCTCCTCGGCGGTTCTCAAGATGACCTGCTCGCCCATCGGCTCGGGTATGGGAACCTCGGGACTTGTAGGTCAGATCGAGACCTATTTTACGATGGTAGGCGGCGGAACCGACCCCGTAGTGGTCGTAACCGAGATCGTCGTTATGCATATAATTCTTCCTGCCGTACTTGCCCTCGGTATAAGCGAGGCTATGCGTAAGATAGGCTGGATCAAAAAAGGTGATATGAGGCTTACGGTATAATGACTAAAAAACAACTTGCCATACTGTCGGTAGAGCGGCTGAAGGCCGAATATCCGTGCGCTTTATGCTCTTTAAACTACAGCGATCCTTTTCAGCTCCTTATAGCGACCCGCCTTTCGGCGCAGTGTACCGACGCCAGAGTCAATATGGTAACGCCTGCGCTTTTTGACAGGCTTCCGACCGCAGAGGCCTTCGCTACCGCCGAGCTCAGCGAGGTCGAGGAGCTTATAAAGACCTGCGGACTGTATAAAACGAAGGCCAAGGATCTTATCGGAATAGGAAAGGGAATAACCGAGAATTTCGGAGGAAGAGTCCCCGATACAATAGAGGAGCTTCTGACGCTGCCCGGCGTTGGCCGAAAAACGGCAAATCTGGTTGTGGGCGACGTTTATAAAAAGCCTGCCGTGGTCACCGATACGCATTTTATAAGGATAGTAAACCGTATAGGTCTTACCGCGCAGAAGGAGCCTTTTAAGGTTGAGACCGAGCTTAAAAAGCTTCTTCCCCCCGAGGAATCGAACGATTTTTGTCACCGCACCGTTCTTCACGGAAGAGCAGTCTGCACCGCGAGAAAGGCCTGCTGTGAAAACTGTGTGCTGAACGATATTTGTAAAAAGGTAAACGTAAAATAGATGAAAGATATTTTTTGCCGTACCGAGGCGATGCTCGGTAAAGACGCTATGGAAAAGCTTAAAAGCGCACGCGTGGCCCTTTTCGGACTTGGCGGAGTCGGCTCGGCTGCCTTTGAGGCCCTTGTTCGAAGCGGAGTAGGGCAGATCGACGTTTTCGATCACGATACCCTTTCCGAAAGCAATTTGAACCGTCAGCTTTTGGCGACCGCCGACCTTATCGGAACCGATAAGGTCGAAGCCGCCGTAAAAAGAGCCGATGCGATTTCGTCATATACGAAAATAATTCCTCATAAGCTCTTCTTCCTTCCCGATACCTCGGAGGAGATAGATATGAGGGTCTTCGACTACGTTATCGACGCGGTGGACACGGTTACGGGAAAGCTCGAAATAATCTCTAAAGCAAAGGCGGCGGGTGTACCCGTAATAAGCTGTATGGGAACGGGAAATAAGCTCGATATAACCGCGCTGAGGGTGTCGGATATCTCGAAGACCGAGGGCTGTCCCTTAGCCCGTGTTATGCGCAAAGAGCTTAAAAACAGGGGAATAACCGATCTTCCCGTAGTATGGTCGGACGAAAAGCCGTTTTGCGCCGAGCCTACGGGCGAGCTTAAGGGAAACCGACCCGCTCCCGCAAGCGCGATATTCGTCCCTGCCGCCGCAGGACTTATTCTCGCCGCCGAGGCGGTTAAAGCCATAATCAGCCTTTAAAAATTGTGCAAAACACACAAATGTTATAAAATTATTGACATAATAGTATAGATATTATATAATATGCATATAGTAGGAACTGTAATACATTTCGGTTCTGCTGTATATTCCGCTTTAAAGGAGGCATATTTATGGAAAATATAAAAGATCTACCGTTATTGTTACTTGATAACAGTAATATGATGTCGGTGCTTAACGAGGGTACGTTTAAATGTTATAACATAACCTTCGAAGAAGCGAAGGTAATTCTTGAAGGTCACGACGACGATGACGTTCTTCGTTGCTTCAGCAATCAGGATATTGAAACGGTTATGTTCGATTATCTCGGAATCGCGCGAAAGAACTTCACCTATAAACGTATCCGTAATATGCGCCCGAAGCAGATGGCGATAGTTTTCAAGCTTTATACGACTCCCTCCGAGACTCAGCCGGTAATTCAGGCCGACGACGGAGTAGAGGCTAAAAAGATTCAGAACATCTACGTTTATTGTCAGTGTATCGTAAGAATAGAATAAGTATTTTGATTACCGAACAAATAAGCCCGATGCTTTGTCGAAAGTGACGAAGCATCGGGCCTTATTTTGTCAAAATTTCATAAAAATATAAATAATAAGAAAAATTTTTAATTTGTGACAGACCGCGACAAATTTCGACAAGCCCTTTATGATATAATAATCCCATAAAATTTATTATATTACAAAAGGAGCGCTCAAAAATGAAAAAAATCGCAATCATCGCCCCCGCAGACCATAGCTTCAAAGCCTTCGAAAGCAGTGTCGAAGGTGACGCACTTTTCGAGAAGATAAAGGATATACTTAAAGGGTATTCCGAAGAGGTACTGCTTTTATCTTCTCTCGGCCTCGGAGCCGAGACCCTTGCCGCAACCGCCGCCCTGAGTTTAAAAGAGGAATACGGTGTTTCCCTTGAATGTGTGATCCCCTTTGAGGAGCAGGCAAAGGACTATTCGGAAGCCGACCGCGACCGCTATTTTTACATCCTCGAAAAATGTGATAAGGAGACCCTGCTTCAGACACGCTACACGGCAGAAGCCGAGGAAAACTTGCTCCGTTATATGACCGAAGAGGCCGATGAGATAATGACCTACGGAGAGCTTCCCCTGAAAGCAATGACCATCCTTTCCGAATCGGGCAAAAAAACGGTAAAGCTATAAAAAGAGGCGGTCTCACTAACCAAACCATCGGGACCCGAATCAGGTTTTGGAAGATGAATTTCCCGCTATACTTCGTCAAAATACTCGTAAATCCGACACTACGGACGACGATGAGCCGAAAGATGCCGAAAAACCGCCCTTTAAGGCTGGTTCGGGTTTAAATGGTTTGGTTAAGCGCAGACCGAAGGAAAACGGAAAAAACAGAAAAAGAGGTTTTTCACGGCAAGACTATGCTGTGAGAGACCTCTTTTAATATGAGAAAATATTTTTTTAAGCTTTTACTGTACTCGGAGTACCTTTGTACGCCTGCCATGCCGAAGAAGAGCTTTATGTATCTTACTGCGACAGTTTCTTGTCGTCGGCGCTTTTTTCGCTTCGTTTCTTCATTATAAAATTGTATAAGCATATTCCGCCTACGCTTACCGCGCCGGTTATAAGAAGAAGTATTATTCCCGAAATATAGTTTCCGTTACCGAAAAGAGCCCCGCCTGCCGTGGAGGAAACTACCGAGGGTATTCTCGCGATAAGAGTTATACACAAAAACTCCGATAGCTTCATTCGCGTAAGGGGAACGACGTAGGTCAGAAGGTCTTTAGGAGTTCCCGGAATAAGGAACAAGATAAAAACGAGGGTGTTAAGCTTTTTCTCGCTGTTGATGAAGCGGAATTCGTTTATCTTTTTAGGGTCGATAAAAAGCTCTACCAGCTTAGTGCCCCATTTTTTAATGAGAACGAAAAGCAGAGCCGAGGCAAGCGCGACCCCCGCAAGACAGAGGATAGCCCCCTCTACCGGTCCGAAGGCAAGGCCCATTCCGACCTCTACGAATTCGCCCGGTATTATGGCAACGAAGACCTGCAAAAACTGAATTCCGAGGGCAACTATCCAGCCCTTCCAGCCGTAGCCCTCGATAAAGGTCTGAAAGCTTTCGGAGCTCTTAAGGTCAAAAAACCTAAACAAAACGTAGTAGGCAAGCAGGCAGGCCAGACCGAATGCGATAACAAGGGAGGCTATGCCCAGAATTCTTTTAAGAAACAGTTTTTTCTTATCGTCCATTTTATTTTTCCGTTCAGCCAAAAATTTTAGTAAGCTCCTCAAAGCTCTCGGCTCTGAGGGTAGGGGCGTAGGGCTCGGGAGCGCCCTTTGGAGCAAAGTAGCAGGTGTCTATCCCTGCGTTTATACCGAAAAGAATATCCGACGACATACTGTCGCCGATGACGCAGATGCGGCGCTTATCCTTTTCGGGGATATTATCGGAAATTCGGTCGAAGAATAACTTTTCGGGCTTCTTGCTGCCGTATTCCTCCGAAATAAAAAGACCGTCGAAAAAGGGAAGGATCCCGCTGAGTCCGAGACGGCTGTGCTGAACCGCCGCAAGACCGTTGGTAACTATGTAGGTCTTGTAGAAGGGGCGTATGCTCTTTAAAAAATCTATTGCACCGGGAAGGAGATGCCCCTGAGCCGCGAGGGTCTTCTCGTAATATTTTCCCATTTCCTTGGGATCGGCCGAGGAGCCCACCGCCTTTACAAATTCCATAAAGCGGAAAAGCTTTATCTCGTCCTTGGTAACCTCTCCTTTTTCGTGCCTTTTCCAGAGGGAAAGGTTTATTTCCGAATAAAGCGCCGCGTTTTTTTCGTCGGGCTCTATCCCGAATTTTTCACAGGCCGCCGTAATGGCAAGCCTTTCGGCGAGACTGAAATCGAGAAGGGTGTTGTCTGCGTCGATAAGAAGGGTCGAATATTTTTTTAAAGTATGCATATAAAAAACGCTCCGAAATCTGCAAAAATACCGGCGAATATAGGTATCAGAATGAGAAGCCCCGAACAGCCGCCCTTTTCTGTGATAAGCTGATGACGAAGGACGGTATCCTCGGTCGATCCTCTTATTTCCTTAATATCCGAAACCGCTTTTTTCTTATAAAAATACATAGCAAAAAGGCTCATGACCGAGGGAACCGAAAGATTTCCGACGTATCGGGAGATAAGCGAAACGACGGGGTTAAAGCTTTCTTCAAAGGCGAAAGCGAGGGAGTTTGCCGCCTCGTTTACCGAAGCGGGGTCGGCATATTTCTGCGGATTTCTGATAATGTCGCCGAGCAGTCCGAAAGATCCGTCGAAAAAGGCGCTGTATGCGCCGTAGTTTATGGCGATATCAAGTCCCGCCAGAAAAAGGCCGATACCGACGAAAAGCCAGCCGAGCTTCGACATTTTTCGCCAAAAAAACCAAACGGCCGTTCCGAAAAATCCGAAAAATAAGCCGAATAAGAAAACGGGGGCACAGAAAGAGGTGTTTTGCCCCAACGCCTGCATACGAAGGAATTTAGGAATAAACTTATGGGGTCTTTTTCCGACGTAGCGGTTCATATCGCTGAGGCTTACTCCGTCGATCTCGGGCTCGGAGACCTCCTCACGAGCTTCCTCGTCGGCAGGGGGGTAGTTATACCGTCTGTCGACGACGGGAAGGACGGCACCGCAGTATTTACAAAAAACGTAGTTTCCTTCGTTTTCGGTTGAACATTTAAGACAGATCTTTTTATCCATAGACTTCCTTTAAGGTGACAATAGTCGAACTCTTTACGCCTGCAAAACAAAATTTTCGGTGATAGTTTGCCTCAAAACTTGCAATACGGCAGTATTACTACGTTTTGTCGGCTTCCTCTCACACAAAAATTTTCCGTTTTGGCAGGTCGAAGAGTTTCTGCCACCGAGTTTTTTAGCAGGCGAAGCGTGAGCTTGCCGCAAGGCTGCCGCCTGCGGCGAGAGAACGCAAAGCCTGATGAAT
>CASFDQ010000105.1 GCA_949293385.1 uncultured bacterium
TATGCGCGGCCTTGCAAAGGTCGAAGAACAATGCTTATTCACCGCAGTGGTGCAAAATATGAAAAAGATCGCAACTATCCTTGCAAGCAAGGATCTATTGCATCCATTCCTTAATTTTGTATTAAAATATTTAAACCCACCAAAAAATTGGTGGGTTTGTCAGTAATCTGAAACCGCCGTACGGCGGTTTTTTTACTTGCCCGAAAGTCTTTTGACCTCGGGCTCGATTGTCTCGAAGAATCGGTTTGCGATAAGCTCCATACCATAATCATTCGGATGGTTAAACTGACCATGGGTTTCGTCGATTGCTCTTATATCATCCATTTTTATAAAGGTATCGCCGTATTTTTCGGCCACCGCCTTTTTCGCGGCGTCGAGGACGGGACGGATATAAAAGCCTTCGGAAATATAGACCTTGGCTTTTCCGTTATTGCTTAAAAGATTTCGCATATCCTCAAAGGCCTCGAAGAAGGTCTTCGGAGGATTCTCCATACTGTCGTAATCTTTACTTACGTTTGCACCGAAGAACATTATTACTATATCAGCACCAAAATCACCGGCAGTGCTATAGAGGTCTTTTGCCTCCTGTTCAAAAAAGCCGCGTTCAAAATCGGCAACCTGAGCAATACACCAAGAGACGTTCTTATCATACTGTCTTATCTTTTTAAGAATAAGATGAACGTAATCCTTTTCAAGGCAGGACGCCGCCATTCCGCAATCTCTTTCCCAGCCTATACTGGGCTTGGGGGCGTGTTTTGTAATGGAATTACCTGCAAAAACTATGCGAAGTCCGCTGTTTTCGCTTATCCAAACGGGCTTTTCATTCTGCCTTTCGGCGGGAACTATATTTTCCTGAAAATCTTTCATAATGTTACTCCTTTATAAACGCCGCGACCGTTGCAAGGCGCAGTATTGATTCCTTCATCGAGCAAAGCTCCGCCCATTCTTCGGGGCTGTGTATCTGGCCGCCGGTTGTTCCGAGATTATCGATGGTGGGGATACCTGCGGCAGTAGTATAGGCCGCGTCGGAGCCTCCCCTGCTTGCCCATTTTTCTAAAGTCGGAATTCCGCTTTCCTCATATATTTCGTTAATCTTGGCAAGAAGCACATCGTTAAGGGCGCTTTCCTCCATAGCTATGCGGTGACTTACGGGAACTACCTCGCAGGAGGTTCCCTCGATATACGACCTTGCCGCAACCTCTTTTACCCTTTTATCCGCCTCTTCATACTGTTTTTTATCTCCGTAACGGATGTCAACCGAGAAGGTGCATTCGTCGGGCACGGTATTGGCGGCACTGCCTCCCGAGATCATACCGCAGTTGCAGGTAAGACCCCAACCCTCATCCTTCATTTTTTCAAGCTCGATTATCTTATAAGCTGCTTCGGCAATGGCGTTCGCACCTTCCTTGCAACGGTAGGAGTGAACCGAGCGTCCCTTTACCTTAAGCTCGTATCTCATAATACCCTTGCGGCGAAGCACCGCTCTGTTTCTGGTGTGACCCTCGACGTTTAAAAATGCGACGGCATTTTTAGCCTTTTCACACATAAACTCAACCGTGCGTTTCGAGCTTGCTTTGGAGCTCGTTTCCTCGTCGCTTTGAAGGATCAGCATAACGGGGCGATCCTTAAAGCCGCAATCCGTTAGGGCCTGCATTGCAAAAAGGCCTGCAACGGCTCCGCCCTTACAGTCGGTAACTCCCGGACCGTAGATCTTCTCCCCCTCTACTCTTACGGGAGGATCTCCGAAAAGGCCGACGGGATGAACGGTATCGATATGACCCGAAATCGCTACGGGGGCGCCTTTGGCATCCTCATTCATAGTGATGCAGACGGCGTCGCCCGACAGGTCCTCTTTACGTATCTCGACCTTCCAGCCGTTAAGCTTGGCTTTTTCGATAAAATAATTTCCGCAGGCGTCAACGCCTTCCTTAAAGGAGGTTGGGCTTTCAATATTGCAGACGTCTACCCACGCATTTATAGCATCTTGCTCCAGCTCTTGGACTGCAGAAAAAAGCTGTTCCGTATCCATTAAAATCGCCTCTTTTAACCTTTTGATTTATTGTACTACCGAAAACCGAAAAAGGCAAGCATAAAACTTAAAAGTTATATTACAAAGAAATGCAACGGTAAAATCATTTCGGCGATTGTTTGCATATTTTCGTTTTTGTAGTATATTTCATTGCATTTTATTAGAATTCAAATTATAATCGTTATAGTTTAAAGGAGGTTATACAATGAAAACTCTATTTAAAAAATGCATAGTGCTTATTTTATCTATACTTTTTACCTTATCCTCGCTACCTTTTGCGGTATCTGCAGAGACTATGGCTCTGCCTGAAGGTACCGTGGTAGGAGAAAGTCTTATTGACCAAAACTTCACTAACGGTTCTGTAACCGCCATTCCTTCAGGTTGGACCGACGAAAAACCCGGAAGCAATTATACCGGTTGGAATACAAACAAAAGCTTCGTTAAAGAGCTTAGTTCTTCGGGACTGAGACTTGCTTCAACGAGCTGTGACGGCATAATGTTTTTGCCTTCCTACAAAATGACCGACTACGTATTTGAGGTTAGCTTTGTTCCCAATACTTCAAACGGCTCTTTTGGTCTTGGTCTTAACACTGCATCCGACCTTAGTGCGGCTAACGGTACCGCCAAGCTTATGGCCTATGCCAAAGACTATGGCTCTGATGCTCAGTATCTGTACTATCAAAACAAATATAATGGTGGCGCCGACAGTACCTCCCACAAGCTGCTCCGAGAGGACTACGGCATTGCCGTACCCGAAGCAGGACAGACTATTTCCTTTAAGGCATACGTTATAGACGGAACCTGCTACTGGTATATTAACGACGTTGCTATCGTCTCCTTTGCTATCGAAGGAGTGTTAGACGAGAGCCGCGTAGCAATCTTTACATGCGGCGCTGACGTTAACGTAACCTCGGTAAAGCTTAATAAAATCAAAGGCAAAAGCACCGAAAAAGAGTCCTACGATAACGTTAAATTCACCGAAGGCAACGTTATTTTCGAAACCGATTTTGAAGGTGACGAATATGAAATCGGCAAGCTTCCCGCAAATTGGTGGGCCGCTTACAACGGTGTAGACGGACTCTCCTACGGTTTTAACCACCCCACTCAGCAGCCTTATCTAAACGCAGGAATAAGCGAGCTTTCGGATTACGGCAAGGTATTTTCTATTGCAACAAATAATGCCGACGCCTTTATTGCCATGCCCGAAATGGAGGTTGAAAATTATATTTACGAAGCAGATATAATTACCAACAACACCAAGAACTTCGGTCTTGGAAACGAGCTGCAGGGAGGTTCTCCCGCCAATTCTACCGGTTGCACCTACTTCACCGTTTCCTCCGACCCTGATGAAAGCCCCAAATATCTTAAAAAGCCCGGAGGATTAGACACAGTAAAGTTTAACTATCCCGACGGTGTTTCGGCTCCTGCTCAGGGTGTTGTAAACAAGCTTACCATCCTTCATTTAGACGGTGTAAACTACATTTATCTCAACAAAAATTTCCTCGCTTCTTATAATGAGGTCACTCCGTCCGAAAAGGCCGGTCTCGGCTTCTTTACCTATGCAGGCAACCTTAACATAACCGCCATAAAGGTTACCGAGATTTACCCGCCCGAAAAACCCGAAGACTATATTAACTACGTTGAGGGCGACGTTATTTTAGACACCGATTTCGAAGATGACAAGTACGTTTCGGGCGAGCTTCCCGAAGGTTGGTGGGCCGCTTACAGAGGTAAGGACGGTCTTTCCTACGGCTGGAATAACCCCACTCAAGCACCTTCTCTCACCGCCGGAATAAGCGAGCTTCCGGGTCACGGCAAGGTGTTCTCCGTTAAGACAAGCAACGTCGATGCCTTTATAGCCATGCCCGAGATGAATGTTAAAAATTATATTTATGAAGCGAATATAATTGCCAACAACACAAATAACTTCGGTCTCGGAAACGAGCTGCAGGGTGGCTCTCCCGCAAATTCAACGGGTTGCGCCTATTTCACCGTTTCTACTAATCCCTCCGAAAGCCCCAAATATCTTAAAAAACCTAGTGGCATATATACCGTAAAGTTTGACTATCCTGCAGGGGTCTCCGCTCCGACACAGGGCGAGGTTTATAACTATAAGCTTATTCATATAAACGGCGTAAATCACGTTTTCCTGAATGGCGTTTATGCGGTTT
This sequence comes from uncultured bacterium, assembly GCA_949293385.1. Classification (GTDB taxonomy): domain Bacteria; phylum Bacillota; class Clostridia; order Oscillospirales; family Acutalibacteraceae; genus SFWF01. The sequence goes on from CASFDQ010000105.1 coordinate 4,201, forward strand.
CATATAATGAGGCAGTTTCTTCCGACGTTGCAGGTCTTGGCTTTTATACCTATGGAGGCAACTTTAACGTAACCGCAATTAAGGTCACCGAGATATTTGCTCCTATCGTAGAGCTCGACAAGGTTACCATTGGCACAAAGGGCGCCGTTACCCTGGAACTGTCCTCTTTGATAAAAAACGAAGGAATGGAAGAAGAGTTTGAAAACGCAAAGTTCGGTTTCATTATAAATCCTCTTACCAAAGACAATATGTATGACACCGTCTCGGTAACAACCAAGGGCGCCGAAATAGTGGTTTGTGACGCCGCTAATAAATCGGGAGACAGTGTTTATGCTAACATCAGTAAGGTTCTTACTGCCGATAAGGTCGACTCTACCCTTGGCGTCGTTCCCTATATTATGATCGGTAAAGATTATTTCTACGGCAGTATGCAGTCTATTTGCCCTGCATCGGTTGCCGATATGGAATATCAAAACTTCGACAAGGCGACAAAGGCTCTTGTAAAGGAATTTTTTGCCGATTCAAAGGTTTTCAGAGGTGAAAATGCAAAAATCCTTAACTTTACCGCCTTCTCCGATTTCCACTATAAGCAGGGAATGTATCCCACCTCTATTGCCGACCTTAATGAGATTTTCTCCCGCGCCGAGAAATACGGTTCTTCCTTTGTTCTTTCGGGCGGTGACTTCTGTAACGATTTTACCGGTTCTCCCGAGCTTGTAAAAGCATTTTTAGGCTATAAAAAGGCCGACGGCTCTACCATGCCTGCCTACAACAACTACGGCAACCACGAGCTTGAGACGCAGCCCAACTCTATGCAGATCGTAACCCCAACCCTCACAAACGACACAAATGCCGTTTGGGGAACCGCCGACGGAAAAATCGGCGACGGTTCTATCGGATATTACTACTTTGATCAGGGCGGCTTCCGCTTTATCGTTACCGACACCAACTATTCCTGGAGTAGCACAAATCAGAGCTGGGAGCATAACCCTACCGGTTCCTACGGACCTGCAAGCGGAAACTCCAACACCAACGCCCTGGGTCCCGTACAGCTTGAGTGGCTTGAAAGAGTGCTTTATGCCGCCGCCGACGAAAACATCCCCTGCGTTGTTGTCAGCCACGCAACCCTTTGTCCAAACTGGTGGCCAAGCTCTGACGCTCCCACAACCCACAAGCTTTTCAGAGAGGTAAACGTTTACCATCCCGGTACCGTTATGATGCAGATTTCGGGTCATGAGCATAACGACCGTCAGGAGGTTGTAGACGGAGTTTACTACCTCGGTCTTAACACCGCCAAAAACGGTCTTTGGAGAAATGGATCCCCCGTACATTACGACTCTACCCACACCTTCCAAATGGAGACCTACGACAGCGAGGGTAACTTTACGGGCTACGTAACCAAGAGCTATGGCGACCTTGGTCAGGGCGCTAACACCTGGTTCTATGAAACACCTCTCAGCACCAATATCACCATCAGCCAAAACGGACAGATCTACGTTCAGGGGATGGAGACCTCATGGGTCTATGACGTTGAGCCCGACCCCCTCTATCTTCAGGAGACCGACCCCTGGTCACATCCCTACATCACAGAAACCTATAACTTCACCGTTTTCGGCGATACAGATAGTAACCGAAGCTTCGATGAAGCCGACGTTACCTTGGTACGCAAGGCTATTATTGGCGCAACAGAAGGAAACTCATCCTGCGACGTTATGAAAAACGGAAAAATAGATATCTGCGACCTTGTTTATCTTAAAAAGAGACTTTTAGGAGTTTTATAATATGCAACTGACCTTTACAATATTTTCTGATCTTCACTATAAAAAAGGTATGTATGCCGCAACGGTAGACGACCTTATGGAGATATTCTCCCGCGCAGAAAAAAACGGTTCACAGTTTGTTATGCACTTGGGCGACCTCTGTAACGATTACAGCGGCTCGCCCGAGCTTGTGAATGCATATCTGGAAAATAAACAGGGCCTTCCCGTTTACGGACTTTATGGCAATCACGAGCTCGAAGCAAATAACTCTATGGAGGTCGTAACACCTCTGCTCACAAACGACAAAAGCGTAGTTTGGGGCACAGAGGACGGAAGTTTAGACCCCAAGACGGCTTATTATTATAAGGATATAGAAGGTTTCCGTTTTATCTTCACCGATTCCAATTATTCTATAACCCCCGAGGGCGAATTTGAGCACAATCGCACGGGCTCTTGGGGACCGCCAAGCGAAAACACGGGAGCAAACTGCCTTTCCGACAAGCAGTTTACTTGGCTTAGGGCAGTCCTTTTCGACGGCGCAGATAAAGGACTTAAATGTATCGTTTTAAGCCACGCCGCCTTTGCCGAAGGATTTAGTTGTTCTACCGACTCCGAAATGGTGCGTAACCTTTTAAACGAGGTTAACGGCTATAAGAAAGGCACGGTCATTGCCGCTATAAACGGTCATTGGCACGCAAACGCCTATGAAATTAAGGATGATATTCTCTATTTCAATATAAATTCCGCAAAGAACGGTTGTTGGCTTCCCGTAAAAGAACCTCATTATCTTCCCGAGCATACCTCCCTCTTTATCGACTTCGATGCCGAAGGAAGGGAGCAAGGAAGAAGACAGCGTCCCATTAACGAACTTACAATGGTACAGAACACCTGGTTTTTCGATTCACCTCTCAGCACGCAGGTTAGCCTTTACGAAAACGGCGAAATTCACATTGAAGGAATGAAAACCGCTTGGATGCACGGAATTGTGCCTGTAGGTGAAAGGGTAAGTCCCTGCAGAACACCCCTTATTTCAGAGGTGAAACATAATTATGAACAAACCTGAACGTATGACCCATAATCTGGGTCAGGATTCCATAACATGTCGTTTCTGCAAAGGATTTCCCTACCGCTACCACACCCACGATTTTTATGATTTTCAAATCGTGCTTAGTGGCGGCGGAGAGCATATAGTAAACGCTTCGACCTATGAGCTGAGACGAGGACATACCTTTTTGATGAGGCTTACCGACTGCCATCAAAAGCTTTTCTCGGGCGATTTTACTTATATCGTTATTCAGGTTCATCCCGGCGATATGCCTAGAAATATTCTCAAAAAGCTTGATCTCATAAAGGGCGACCCCGTAACCTATCTCGACGAGGAAACCACAAGCCGAATGATTTGCCTTTCCGAAATTCTTAAAAAAGCTTGTGACGGAGAATATCCCGACGGCGAACGGATGAAAAGAAATCTTATAGAGGTTATTTTTTCGGTTTTTCTCAATGAACTCGATTTCGAGCTGATTCCCGATAAGTACGATAAGCGTATGGCGGAAATTATGATATTTGTAAACGAGAATTTCGCCTCGCCCCTTACGACCAAAGAGGTTGCCGAACTTTTTTATATGAATATGTCCTATTTTTGTGAATACTTCAAGAAACACACCGGCAGAACCTTTACCGATTATCTCGCCACGGTCAGGCTCGACCGCGCGGCGCGGCTTGTCTCCCACACCGATAAACACATTGCCGAAATCGCCGCCGAATCAGGCTTCGGCTCGGTCGCTCAGTTTTTACGTCGTTTTAAAGAAAAGTTTAAATGCACGCCATCGGAATTTAGGAAAAAGCATTAAAAAGCAGGCAGTCCAAATGGAGGCACTTCGTAAAGAAGTAGTCTCCGTTTTCTATATAAAGAAAAAATGACACTTTCAGTTAGTGAAAGTGTCGTAGTGGGTTACATACTTTGAGAAAGGTAAATACTCGCCGAAATAACAGCGTTTCTTTTTCGGACGGTAAAGTGATATTTTTGCCCAAAGGCAAAAGTGATATTGAAACCTTACGGTTTCAGTGATATTATATTCGCCTTTAAAACTGCCTGAAGGGCAATATCACTATGCGCAGCATAATATAACTGCGAAGCAATATAACTCGCCGTCAGGCGAATATAACTGAGGCACACTTCCTTACGAAGTGTGCCTCAACGCGTTCTCTTTTTTGTTTAATGAGTTCACTTTGGTGGTAAAATTTTATTGAGGTTCGGCTTCGGGTTCTTCATCTTCGGCAATTCCGCTAAGGGTTCCCGTAGCAATAAGCTGCGTCGTGGCGGCGTTTACCGCCATAAAGAGGGAAAGCTTCGAAAGGCCTTCTTCCGGGTCGCCCGTCTCGCTGAGCATTTCCTGCGCCGTCTCGGCGGCTCGGCGAAGCATATTTTCATAGGCGTCACAGAAAAGGTCGTATACCTCCAGGATCGGACGGGATCTCGTTAAAACTCCGATAAGCTCGGATATGGCGGGAATCGCAATGACCGATTTAAGAGAGCAGATTACATAAAGATGACAAAGATGCTCCCGCGTATACCTTTTTTTGATCGGCGGAGGGATAAGTCCAAGCTTCACGTAGTTATTTATCATTGCGGGGGTTATGAATTTAGAACCGCCCGAAGAAAGAATATAAAGATGCTTCTCCATTATGGAGATAACCTGATCCATATAGCAATCGATATCGGGAAGCTCGTGATGACGGGGCATACGGAACTCCGAAAGTTTGGATATTGCGTCGGTTGCCGCGCTTATATTATCCATTTTCCTCACCTCTTTCAGTATATAATATCATATCCTTTTACAGTTTGCAAGGTGTAAATTTTTTTTTACGATAATTAAAACGGCTTGACACAAACAGAATTTTCTTGTATAATAGTTTCGAAAACTAGATAGTGAGGTTTATGAAATGTCTTATACTATTATTACCGACTCGGGTGCAAACCTGACACACGAACAGATCAAAAACTACGGCGTTAAGGTCGTCAGTCTTACCTATACCGTTAAGGACACCGAATATTTAAGCTACATCGAAGGCGAGGAGACCGATTTTAAGGCCTTTTACGATCTGCTTAGAAATAAAGAGTCTGTCAAGACCTCTTTGGTCAGCTACGAAAGGGTCGAAAACGCTCTTAAAGAAAGCCTTGACGCCGGAAACGACGTTTTGTACCTGGCCTTCTCCTCCGCTCTTTCGGGCTCTTGTCAGATAGTCAGAAACTGTATGGACGACCTGAAGGACTCCTATCCCGACCGCAAAATGCTTCTTGTCGATACCCTTTGCGCCAGTATGGGTCAGGGTCTTCTTCTCAAATATGCCGTTGAAAAGAAGAACGGCGGCGCTTCCATCGACGAAGCCTATCGTTGGCTCGAGGACAACAAGCTTCACCTCGTTCACCTCTTTACCGTCGACGATCTCTTCTTCCTTAAGCGCGGAGGACGTATTTCGGGGACTACCGCGGTTATGGGTACCATCCTTAACTTCAAGCCCCTGCTCCACGTAAGCAACGAAGGTAAGCTCGTTTCCTACGGAAAGACCCGCGGCCGCGCAAACGCAATAAACGAGATCATAAAGCGTATGGGCGAGCTTGGAGAAGACCTTTCCGAGCAGGATATATTTATCGTTCACGGCGACTGCATCGAGGACGCAGAGCTCCTTGCTCAAAAGGCTATAGAGGCCTATGGCGTAAGAAGCGTTACCATAAACTACGTCGATCAGGTGATTGGCTCTCACTCGGGACCCGGAACCCTAGCCATCTTCTTCCTCGGAAAAGAACGCTAGTGGCGAGCCGCCACTGCCATACGCGAATTCAGCTTTTATAAAGAATTAGGTTCGGTAGCCCGACCGCAAATCAAACTACCTCATAACGATCCTGGCGAGCCGCCACTGCCATACGCAAATTTGGCTTTTATAAAAAGTTCTTTTTAAGACTATCTCCTACAAAACTCAAACGGCCACGAAAAATCGTGGCCGTTTTGGTTTTTATCGTATATCGTAACCTACTTCTTACCGAAAAGGTAGCCGTAATAGTCCTTTTCAAGTATCTTCGTAGACATCTTAAACTTGTTATTGACTATCGCCTTAAGGTTCTTTACGTATTCCTTCTTTTCCTCGTCGGAGCCAAACTCCTGACCCTCGAATACCGAGAACTGACCGTTTGTAACGTTATACTTGCCGCGGTCGGTAATAAATGATCCGTTTGAGAAGATAACGAGTCCCTGCTCGGTCGATAAAATATCGTTACCGATAAGGAGTCTCGAGTCGTATTCAAGGCCGAAGAGGTTTAAGAGGGTCGGAAGAATATCTACCGAGTAGCAGTATTTTTCGATAGTCGGGGGATTTTTCGTTCCCTGACAGTAGAGCAGCAGACAGCTCTTATAAAGCTCGAATTCGGTCTCTACGTCGCGGCCCAAAAGCTCGCGCCAGATAGCGTAGGTGTCGGTATCCTGCTCAAGTCCGTAGGGGTAATGATCGGGGGTTATCATAATAACCGTCTTGTCGGCTATTCCCGCCGCGTTCAGCTCGCTCAGCAGCTTTTCCATAGCGAGGTCGAGCTCAATATTGCAGGCGTAGTAGGCCTTAAGAGTATCGGAGCAGTTAAGATCCCTTACCTTGTCCCAGTTTTTATTGGACATAGAGTTACCGATCCTCGTATAGCGGAGGTGCCCGCTTACCGTCATATAATAGGCGTGGAAGGGCTCTGACGAGTTTATATAGTCCTTGACCGAGCCGCTTATCATCTCGAGGTCAGACTGCGGCCAGACGTTTTTAACGTACTTTTCTACGCCGTTGCCCATTCCCTTATAGGTGTATCCCATATTGGGGTGTGACAGGTCGCGATGGTAATAGGTGTAGGTATTGTTATGGTAGGCGTAGGTGTTTTTAACGCCGTTTGCCCTGAAGGCGTTTCCGAGGCAGAAGGGCATATAGTTGTCAGAAGAGCGGTAAAAGCTCCATACGCCCGATTTGGGGATAAGGCCGGTGCAGGTCGTGTATTCGCCGTCGGAGGTCGAAACTCCCCAGATAGGAGTATAAAAGTTTTCGAAGTTGAAGCCCTCGGCCCGCATCTTATAAAGGGTAGGAGTAAGGTCCTTGTCGATAGCGTAGGGCGAGAAGCCTTCGGCAACAACGGTTATAAGGTTATATCCCTCGTACATACCCGTATATTCGTTTTTATAAGAAGGCTGACGAGAGGAAAAATACTCGTTCATAAGACGGTAGGTCTCGTCGGTCTCGTTTTTAAGCGCCTCGAAATCGATGTCCATAACGTTGGGCTGCGGCGGCTTTTCCTCCTCGACCGGAGGGGTCACGGGCTTTACGGTCTCGACCGGCTTTTCGGCCTCGATCTCTACCTCCTGCTCAATTCCGAGAAGATTATATTTAATATCGAGAATCTCTGTACGGAGAAGTCCGAAGCAGTTTACCGAACGGTTAGGGTCGAACATACCCGACTGAATAGAGGATACCGAGGGCATAAGAAGAATTATCAGCAGAGCGAGAAGATGACAGGCAATGCCTGTTCCCAGCCAGCCGAAGGTAACCTTAAGGGGCTTCCTTTTATGCGCAACGTAGCGCCTGTAAAGCGGGCAAAGAACTAAGATCGCGGGAAGCAGGAAGAGCAGTATGGCAGGGATGCCGCGGAGGATGGCGTTTATCGTGTTTTCGAGGATACCTTCCTGAATTATCTGATCGGTTCCGCCTGCCGTAAGGGAGTAGGCGATAAGAAAACTATTGAATACCGAATAATATATCTCCTGCGTAGAGAAGAGCACCGCGAGTAAAAAGAGGGTTATTGCGGCAGTGATTCGGGCGCCCTTTTCGCCGAAACGGGTAGTAAGGGCGTAGACGCTAAAGCCTAAGGTGCAGGAAAAAAGCGGCACCAGAAGCAGGCCTACCGATAAAAAGTCGCGGCTTGTAAAAATACGAAGTATAAGCTCCATATAAACTACCGCGCCTGCGATAAAGGCGGGTAACGGAACTCTGAATCTTGAAAGGGTCATTATATCATCTCCGACCCCAATTATACCAAATTAGTCGAAACCTGTCAACCGCCTCCCGCAGGCAAATCTCCCCAATATTCGAAATCGAAAAACTTTATATATTCCTCGCTCCAGATAACGGCGCCTCGCTCGTCGCCGAAGCAGGTTCTTCTAATCGCCTCGTAGGACTCGCAAAAGCCTAAATAAATTCCTCCGACACAAAGTATCGAAACAAAGGTCATAAAAAAGGCTCTTAAAAAGGCTTTTATTTCTTTTCTTTTAATTTTTATTTTCATTTAAGGGTGTTCAGCAGGCTAAGCAGGGCGTCTCCCGCCAACTCTGCCGAATATTTCGCCTCCTCGAAGCTGTTTGAATCGGTTCCTACCTCCAAAAGCATTGAGCCTGTGGTAAGATGCATATTATACTTTCTCGGCGCAAAGGCCATCGTTCGTGCAAGACCCGGATAGAGGGCCTCCATAGTCTGCTGATATTTAAGGGCCAAACGGAAATTTTCCCTCCAATTCGGAAAGCCCGTAACGCTTCCCGTTTCGCTCCCCACAACAAGCATTACCTGAGCCGCCTTTTTCCCGTTTACGGTAACCGTCGGCTTGGCCTTGTCGCTACCCGTAAGGGCAATAGAGTCTCTGTGGACGTCCACTACTATTTTTATTGACGGATATTTATCTAAATATTCCTTGATCGTTTCGGCGGCACGGGAATAGCTTTGATTATAAGAGGGATGATCGTGCTGAGTGCGGTCGTGAATAACCTTTATTCCCCCGCTCTCCAGCTTTTTCGCCATAATTTCTCCGATCTCGGTCACGTTTTTCGAATTATCGGTGGTTCGGGCCTTATCGGCGGCGGTATAAAAATCGCGGGCTTCCTCCATATAACATTCGGTGGCGTGGGTATGAACGATAAGAACCTGCGGTTCATTTCCCTTTTCTATTTTAAATTTTATACCCTCGGCCAGCTCCTTTTTTATATCGACGCTGAGCCCCGTGGTGTTCTTTATATAAACTCCCCCATAGGAAAGCTTTGCCGAATAGGGGGACAAAAACTGCTCGTAAATTTTGCCGATCGCGTCGCTTCTGTCGGCCGATACTGCCTGCGACTCGGCCGAAGAGGAAGAAGAGCTCTCGACGTAAGGCGCGGAAACGTAGTCCTTAAGCGGTCGGCCGCCTATACCTCCTTGGTCGGGCCTGACCGTCCCTGCGGCGGTTTCGTCGGTAAATACCGAAAGCGCCGAGGAGGAAAAGGTCGCAAGACACAGAAGCACCGACACGAATATCGGAAAATAGGCCGAAGTTTTTTTCATATACACATCACCTGTCCTTTACCCTTTTATATATATGAAAAAAAGCTTATTTTTATTATTATAAAAAAACCTTGCATTTTTCGGCGAGTTGTGTTAATATACTAAGTGCTTTAACTATAACTATAGGAGGTGTCACTATGCCTAACATTAAGTCTGCTAAGAAGCGCGTATTAGTAAGCGCCGCAAATTATGAGCGTAATAAGGCTTATCGTTCCGGTCTTCGTACTGCCGTTAAGAAGGCAAATGCCGCTATTGAATCCGGTGCTGCCGATATGGAAGTAGCCGTTAAGGTTGCTGTTAAGAAGATCGATCAGGCTACCGCTAAGGGTATTCTCCATAAGAACACCGCTAGCCGCAAGAAGTCTGCTCTCGTTACCGGCATGAACAAGGCTAAGGCCTAAGTTGTCTATAAAATCAGGCTCTGCAGATCCGCAGAGCCTGTAAAGACAGCCTTATGTAATTTTAGTATGTCACACCGTAACAGCGGTGTTTTTTTATTTTATATATGTTTTTTATATAAAAGAAAAAAGTCCGAAGACGATTCCTATAAGAAGGCCTGCCGCCGTATCCTTAATAAAATGGACCCCGAGGACGACCCTCAGCGCCGCCATAATCGCCGCCAGACCTAAAACGGTACCGCCCCAAACGGGAAATACCGCCAGCAGGCTCATACCGATTATCGCCGCCGAAAAGGTATGACGGCTCGGAAAGGAGCAGCCCTTGGTTTCTTTTTTTATAAGAGGAGTAAAGCCGAATCTTTCGTAAGGACGCTCGGCGTTTACGTATTTTCTGAACAGAGTCAGAAGCACAAAGCCTATACCGCATACAAGCACCGACCGTATGCAGTATAGGTTTTTATTTATTATAAGTATAAGAAGAAAAAGAGGATAGGAAAGATAGACCGCAGCCACACCGAAACGGTACAGCGCCGCGGCAATATAAAGAAGCGGCTTATGAGAAAGGAGAAAGTCTTTGATCTTTAAATATCCTTCTTTTGTCATTTTAGTCCTCTGTTATCTTGATGTTATAAAAATCTACGAAAAATCCGTCCCCGTCGAAGATAAGCTTCTGCGGAAGGCCCGTCGGGGAAACGTAAAGGGTGCAGGAATTTTCTCCCCCGTGCTTTAAAGCTCCCTTTTTATCGGCCGTCTCGCCGCTTATCATTATTTCGGAAAGACACACGTAAAACCTGTCGATAACGGGGGCAAAAGGCATACTTCCCTCTACGGGACGGTAAACTATACCCTTATACTCGGCGGTCGTGCCCTCACCGTTTACGGTAAATATCATCTCGGCAAGGCTATCGGGGGCGATCATCTCAAGCCGAAGCTCCCCGCTTTTCGATAAGCTTCCCAAAAAGGAATAGCTTTCGTTATAGTAGGTCATTTCGCCTCTGAAGGCTATTCCCCGAAGGCAGGGGGCTATCTCCCCGCCGCCGCAACCGCAAAGGGTAAGTAAAAACAAAAACGTCGCTATTATTCTTTTCAAAATCAGCCCTCCCAAAGGAAGGTCGCCTTAAGGTGACAAGAATCGAGCTCTTTGCGCCTTAAAGCTCGGCAAGCATATCCGATACTGTCATAGCGCGCTCACCCAAGCGGTCTCTTGCCTTATCGCCCGCAAGGGAATGAAGCCAAACGGCCGAAAGTATAGCCTTTTCGGGTTCGGTATAGGCGAGCAGTCCCGCCATAAGCCCCGCCAGCATATCTCCGCTTCCGCCCTTAGCCATTCCGGGATTTCCCGTAACGTTCACGAAAAGTCTTCCGTCGGGGGCGGCAACTACCGTATTAGCCCCCTTGAGGCAGAGCCAGACGCCGTACTCCCGAGCAAAGGCTTTAGCTGTACCGAAGCGATCGGCCTCTATTTCGGCGACGGTCTTTCCCGTAAGTCTTGCCATTTCTCCCGGATGAGGGGTAAGCACCAAAGGCACCTTTACCTTTTTTAATATACTTATGCGGGAGGCTATATTATTTATTCCGTCGGCGTCCAAAAGGGTCGGGACGGTAGTTTTTTCGAGGAGTAAAGCGATATTTTCGGCCGCCCTTTCGCTTTGACCCATACCGCAGCCTATAAGCAGGGCTTTTGCCCCGCCGAGGGCTTTAAGAAGGGTCTCGCCGTCGGTGTCGTCTCCCGAAAGGGGTATCTGTATCGCTTCGGGGCAGTAAACGGTCAGGGCGGTATAGTTTTCTTTAGCCGAAGCGATCTTTACTATTCCGACGCCGCTTTTAAGCGCCGCCCTGCCCGAGATCATTGCGGCCCCCGCCATACCGTAGCTTCCAACCGCCGCAAGGAGGGTACCGAAGCTTCCCTTATGAGAATTTTTATCCCTTTTCCCGAAGACCGCAGGGGGTACGGTCGTTATATTATCGGAGTTTTCCTTTAATATCTCGTCGGAAATTCCGATGTCAAGAACTACCGTCCGGCCGCAGACGGCGTTTGACGGAGGGAGCAGGTGACAGTATTTAAGGGCGGCAAAGGTAAGGGTACAGTCGGCAGGAAGGGTCCCCTCGGAAACTCTTCCGCTGTCACATTCGACTCCGCTGGGCAGGTCGACGGCGTATACCTTGGCCTTTAAGCTTTTAATATGCGATAAGATCTCCTTTTCGGCCTCACCGAGGTCTCCTCTAAACCCCGTTCCGAAGAGACCGTCGACCACAATATCGGCGGAGGAAAGCTTCAAAAGCTCCTTAGCCTCTACGGTCTTTACGCCCTCCGACATCTCGGCGTAGGCCTTTTTAGCACAATCGGTTTTAGGCAGACCCGAAAAAAGGGCGACCGTAACCTCGGCGCCCTCGCTTAATAGGCGATCTGCCATAACAAAGCCGTCGCCTCCGTTATTTCCGTTTCCCGCAAGAACGACAACCCTTTTATCGGGCAGCACTTCCTTGGAAATTATAATATCTGCGGCGGCATTTCCCGCATTTTTCATAAGGGAAAAATAGCTTATTCCCCTATCGTCGGCCGTTTTTTCGGCATTTTTCATGCCCTTCGAAGAAAGAATATACATAGCTTTATCGTGCGGTACGGGGGATATACTTCTCCATTGCCTCGCGGATACGCTCGTCGGGAGCAAAGATTATCATAACCGTACCCTCTCCCCTGCTTTCGGCTATCATATACATCTGACCCTCACTGTCGGGGTTGCAGAAATTGTAGGTCTGCTTTACCGAGGTGGGGGCAGGCTGACCCTTATACTCGCCGTATTTCTCGGCCTTTGAGCATTTTATTGATACCATACGCTTTCTTGACGATTTTGCGGTAATTTTATCGATATCGAGGTCTCCGTTGGTAAAAATATATTCGAACTCTACCGAAAGGGAGGAAATGATCTTATAGGAGCCGTAAACTACCGCTACGACGATGAGGAAGGTAAATGCAGGCGACAAAAACAGAAGGGCGAAAAAGGTAACCGCCGCAACGATAATAATATCGAGAAGTATTGCGCCGACGATTATAGCCTTGACCTTACCCGTAAGTTTTATCTTTATAAGCTGTTCAAAAAAAGTGTCCATTTTTATCTCCTTTAAGAGTATTTCCTTTATTATACACCAAAACTCGACCTGCTTGCAACTGTTTATTGATTTTTGGTGCAAGATGATGTAAAATCAATGCGGAGTGATATATATGAACAAGGTTCTTACGACTATTTTGGATATCGGTGAAGAAATGCTGCTCTGCGGTGCGGAGGTAAGCCGAGTTGAGGAGTCCCTTAAGCGAATGGGAACGGCCCTCGGCGCCGACCGCGTAGACGCCTTTATTATAACCTCGAGTATGGTTGTGACCCTTCACGCAGAGGGACGCGACCCCTTTACTCAGACAAGGCGCGTCGTCAACACGGGAACCGACATAGGCAGGCTTCATCGTCTTAACGACCTTGCACGCAGGGTCGCCGCAAACAAGCTTTCCTGTGACGAGGCCGAGACCGAGCTTAAGGAGATCTTAAGAGAGAAGCGCTACCCCTTTATTTTCGAGGTCTTGTCCTACGCCTTTATCTCGGGGGCCTTTACCCTCTTTTTCGGCGGCGGAGCCACAGAAGCGGCCTGCTCCTTTATAATCGGCGGAGTTCTTTCCCTCGTTGTTGCGGCTACGGCAAAAACGGGACTTAATAAGATCTTCGCGCGGCTTATTTCCTCCTTCGCCTCGATAACCCTTGCCTTCGTATTCCTTTATATCGGAGCAGTCGACGGGGTCGACAACGTAATTATAGGAAATATTATGACCCTTATCCCCGGCGTCGGGCTTACTACCGCCCTTCGGGATCTCTTCGTCGGCGACAGTATAACGGGTCTTCTCCGAACTATCGAAGCGGCCCTTTTCGCCCTTGCGATCGCGGGAGGATATTTTCTTTCGGCCTTTATTATGAGGGCGACTCCCGGAGGCTATTCGGGGGGCAACGCCGACCCTATCCTTCAGATAGTAACCGGCTTTATCGGTTCTGTCGGCTTCGCGGTGCTTTATAATATTCGGGGGCTCCGCTTCCTTTTCGCCTCTCTCGGCGGATTATTCTCCTGGTCGGCCTTTTTGGGACTCGGATACCTTATTCCAAACGAAATAGCAAGATATTTCATAGTAGCCGCCCTTATTTCCCTTTACGCCGAAATTATGGCAAGGATCCTGAAGACTCCGACGACGACCTTTATCATAACGAGCCTTATTCCCCTTATTCCGGGAAGCTCCTTATATTACACGATGACCAACGCCTTTTTAGGAAACGGCGGCGATTTTATAAGTCGGGGAATTATGACCCTGAGTCTTTCGGGCGCTCTTGCCGCAGGTATAATCGTTATCGCAGGTCTCGCGAAAATATTTAAGAGGGCGAAAAACGGCACGAGGTAAATAAGAAACGATAAATTGCTTCGGTATCCGTCTGACCACTGTTCACTGTCCACTGAAAAACCCCCGTCTTACGAACTGTTCTCTAAAGGAAAGTTTTTTGAATTTTAATAAAACATCTTACCTACCTACAGGAAAAGGACGTAGAGTTTCTAAAATTCTTCGTCCTTTTTTCTTTGCAAGCACTGCATTAGCAGACATAAATGCTCTTTTGGTTATGAGTGATGAAACTCGCTTGCGCTCGTCGTTATGAGTTTGCTTTGCAAACGTTATGATATGATCGCCTTTTTACATTAAACTGCACCGTAGGTGAATCATAACTTGGCGTAGCCAATCATAACTCTTAACTCGCCGAAGGCGATCATAGTTGCGCAGTGTCCTTAAAGACACTGCGCATACGACGGGCTTTTTTATGCTTCTTCCTTGTTTTTAGCCTTTTCTTCTTCCTCTTCGGATAAGATATAAAACTCTTCGCAAGCACGCTGTGCAGAAATCAGCTCGTTTATTGCCTTTTCGGTCGCATCGATCAAGGTTAAATACATTTGTTTGTAATCGGCCATTTTGTCACCCCCTTACTCTTATTATAGACTATTACATTATATAATGCAATAGTCTATATAATCAAATCGATTTTTTGGCAAAATATCTAATGTAAAAATAACTTATGAGGACGTATCTTATGATAAAGTTAAGGGCATTAGATCTGCTAAAAGAAAAGGGTAAAACAAAATATTGGCTTTATATGCAGCTCGGTATGAGCTATCAGAATTTCAGTAAAATGATCAACAATCAGACTAAATCTATCCGCTATGAAAACATAGAAACCATGTGCCGTCTTTTTGACTGCACCCCTAACGATCTTTTCGAAATTACGGAAGAATAGACAATAAAAGAGAAACGGATACCGAAAACAAATCTGCTTCGGTATCCGTCTGACCACTGATCACTGATCACTGACCACTGATCATCGGTGAGAAAATTTTGTTTTGTGCGCCGACGAGATCTCGCCTGCGGCGCCCTTCGGGTTCGACAGGCTCAGGATGACCCGTCGGGTGATGGCCTCGTTTTATCGTAGCCGTAGAGTTTTTACGAAATTTTTGTGTCTCACGGCGGGAGCAAGGAAAGTTTCGTTTGCGACGATAGTCGCAACATCGTTTATGCGAAGCATAACATCATTTGCCGTAAGGCAACATCGTTTTCCGAACGCAAACGAAAATGATATTTGCGCCATTGGCGCAAAACGGTGTTCCTCCCTGCGGTCGGAAATACGACCCTACGGGTCGCGGTCCCCCTGCACCCTTTTGTCACTCCGTGACATTGGTCTCGCTGCGGCTCGGTCTCTCGGCGGCTCTAAAGGTCCACCGGACCTTTATTCACTACCGTCTCGATCGTCGCGCCCTACAAGGGTAGCCGAAAAGTTATATTCAAATTTGCGATATCTCACGGTGGGAGCAAGGAAAGTTTCGTTTGCGACGTTAGTCGCAACATCGTTTATGCGAAGCATAACATCATTTGCCGTAAGGCAACATCGTTTTCCGACCGCAAACGAAAACGATATTTGCGCCTTTCGCGCAAAACGATGTTCCTCCCTGCGGTCGGAAATACGACCCAAAGGGTCGACGCCCCTACGGTTTTACAATAAATTTCATATCGAGGACAGCCGTTTATCTCCGTCTCATTTTCTGTGCGTAGCACCCCTGCAAAACGCAGTTTTGCCCCTGCGCAGCCCCTCGTCCCTAAATTGTTTTCGGTATCCGTCTGACCACTGATCACTGTCCACTGCGGCCCTCGGCCTTAGGCCCTAGGCCCTAAACAAAAACTCCCCCGACCGAAA
>CASFDQ010000106.1 GCA_949293385.1 uncultured bacterium
CTTTTTTTCAACTATTCTTTGCTTTTATTATACCATATTTATCCCAAATTTTCACCTGTTTTTACAAAAAATGACCGCTGACTTACCTTTGTCAGCGGTCTGAACGCACCTTTGTCTACCGACAAAGGTGCGTTTTTTGAATGATGTTTGCCTTCGGCAAATGATGTCGTTTTACTAATGATGCCGCTGACGCTAATGATGTCGGCTTCGCCTAATGTTTTGTGGCAAACATCGCATCATTGTGAGTGAATCGAGCAACATCATTATGCGGAGCATAACATCATATCGACGAAGTCGATGCATCATCGAAATGTTCTGAATTTTATGATATATAATTAAATAAGCGGAGGCGATTTTATGAAAGAAAACAGGCTTGCAGAACTATCGATGGAGTTTTCTGTGGATATTATAAACCTTGTAAGGCAACTAAAAGAAAATCGGCCTTACCCCGACGGGTCATTCTGAGCGCAAGTCGAAATTTTGCGACAATGAGATCCCGTCACCTACGGTGCCGCGCTACGCGTTTGACAGGCGAAGGCAAGACCCCTTGTCGCAAGCAAAGTCGCAAAATCGCCGTAGGCGGAATCTCGTCGGAGATCAAAACTATTCCGCCGCGCCCTACGCGCACCATCGAATTTTACAAAAACAAAGAGGATATGTATTGGTTCAAATGCATATCCTCTAATTTTATCCCTAATCACAACTCCCTTGTGAACGAGGTTTTTATTTTTTATAAAGACATTTTGGAAATTATCTCGGATGCGCGGGCGGCGGTTTCGGAGAAGGTGTGGGATTCTTTTCTGCTCTCCATTTCCCTGAGAGAAACGGTCATATAATTTTTGGTTATTTCCTCTCCCCTTTTCTTAATGGCGTCGCGGTCGATCTCTCGGCCGTCCTTAAGGGCTGACCTTGCCTCATCGAAAACGGCTTTAAGCTCGGGAACATAGAGATATTCGGCGTTTTCGTAGATAAAGGAACGGCAGTAGTTGCAGGAGGCGTTGTTTTTAAGGGTCGCTTCGAAATTCGGGTTGGTCTCGGTAACCTTTTTAAGGCTTTCGAGGGAAGCGAACATCGAATAGTCCTCGTGGGAGGAGAGAAGGTCGGCAAAGACTTTTAAAAGCTCCTCGGTAAGGGTCATCAGCTCGACGATACTGTCATATTCGGCGCCCTTAAGATAGAGGATCTGAGTCTTCCAGATAGCGGCGCTGATATACCGCTCGAGGATAGTTCTTGCCAAATCGTAAAGGTCACGGGTCTGCTGAGAGTCGGCAGACTCCACCTTGGAAAGTTTTAAAAGAAGCTCGGCCGCAAGGTCTTTATATTCGGGGCGGTTTGCAAGGCTTTTCTTATAGTTTGCAAGGCGGTTTTGATTAAAAGCAACATCCTTTATCGGATTTCTTAAAGGCATACCGCATTCCCAAAGTCCTTCCGTGTACATGCTCCAGGCGGCTTGGGTTATTATGGGCATAGCCTTCTGCCAAATAGCGGTCATTTCGGCTACAGAGCCTTCGGTATAGCGGTCGGCGCAGTATTTATCGACAAATTCGGGAATAGAAAGGGTGTCGTTTTCCCAGGCGTTAAGAGCAAGATATTCGAAAACCAGCGGGTCACCGTGAGAAAGCTCGGGCCAGAGAATAAGACCCTTGCAAAGAGGATCCTCCTTAGCCGTTTTTAGTCGCTCGTTAGTAAGCTCGTAGAAGCCCCTTATCTCCGACTGCCATTCATAGCCGCTGAAAATTCCGAAGACCCAGGGGAAGTTTTCCTTTAAATTCCAATTGGTAAAGTTATTGTGATATGGAGTATCGGAGGTATAGTCTAAAATTATGGACTGATTTGGGTCAAGCTCGGCAACAAGGTCCTTTACCTCATCGGGGGTAAATCTCATCCAAAGGTCCCAGCTTGCGATAAAGAGGGGGGAATTAGGATAATGCTCCTTAATATAGTTGGCAATACGGCGGTAAACGTAGAGCTTCATTCGGCGGTTTTCTTCGGGGTCTGCCGAATAGTTGCGCTCGCCCAGACCGATCGTGTGGAAGATTTCGCCGTTTCCGTATTCACGAACGTGGGTGTCGGTCAGTTTAAAATAATCGTTTAAGTTTTCGTTTTCACGAACGTCCCAGACAAGTCCCGTGGGTTCACCGTAGGTAGTGGTTGCCTGAGGCAGGAATTTAGGCTTCCTTTTTTCCAAAAAATCGTTAGGCGTACGGGAATACCAATGGGTCATAGTGCCGCAGTCCTCGGGGTGCATAAGGTCACGCTCGAAGGCATATTTTAGAATCTTTTTGCGAAGCTCGCCTCTATACTCAAGTGACCAGAACAGGGTTCGGTCGTCATAACCGGGGCCTGCCTCGGGAAGGACTTTGTCACGGTCAGGATAGGAGACGATATCGGGGAAGGCCTTTTGGAAAAGGTCGTCCATACCGATTCGGAGCATAAAGATATTAAGACGCTTTTTAAGCATCCAGTCAAGCTCGGTCTGCCACTCCTCAAAGCTCCACTGCTCGGCCTGAAAACGGTGAAGACTTCTGTGGGCGAAATAACGAAGACCTCGATAGTCAAAACGGGGCGACTCGGTCAGGTCGATGCCCTCAGTTTTAAGCCTGCCTTCCTTTATCCTGTCACCGTCCCAGAACCAACGGCAACCCATATAAAGCTCGAAATAGCGATAAACGGCATAGATCGTAGCTCTTGCGCGACCGCCTGCGAAAATGAGGTAACGCACACCATCCGCTTCTACGGTACGGATACAGTAGTCGTCGGTACAGTAGCGTATACCGAAGCCGTCGGTCTTACAGCTTAAAAAAAGCTCGGCGGTAAGGTTATTTACGGCATCGCTTCCGATAAGGACGGTTATGTCGGCGGCCGACCTAGCAGAATACTCGGCGTCGGTTATAACTACGCTTTCATTTCCCGTTACCTTTTTGCACATTTCGGCAAAGGTATCGGCGGCGATCTCGTAGGCCTTATGACCCTCGCTCGGACGTACTATCGTAATTTTCATAACACAAACTCCCCTTTTATAGGCTTATATGCTACATTATAGTGCATTTTTCGGTATTAGAAAACCTAAAAATCAACACAAAAGGTGGATTATTTGATGTTTTTGATCTCTCTGAATTCGTTGGGGGTGAGGCCGGTGATCTTTTTAAAAACTCTGTGAAAATAGGCAATATCGTTAAAGCCCAAAAAGTCGCTTATATCGTTTAACGACATATCACATTCATTAAGAAGCTCGCAGGCCTTTTCTATTTTAAGTATCGTTATATACTGCACGGGGGACATACCCGTAAGGTCTTTAAACTGCCTGCGGTAGGCCGTTTCGCTTAGATCACACCGCGCGGCCAGCTCAGATATGCTTAAGGTGGACGTAATATGACGGTTTATATACGAGATTGCACATTTATCCTCATCTTTTAAAGGAAATAATTTTCCAAGTATCTCATAGATCTTGGCTTTTACCGTATTCGTTTTTCCTTTTTTATAAGCCTCGACCGCAGAAGAAAAAAGAACCCGCAATTCGCCGTCCGCCATACCGAGCCGCACGATATCCTTACCCGGCCATACATCTTCTCCGTTTTTATCCATCATAATAAAAGAAAGCAGAATAGGATGCGATATGACGTTTTCGGGCAGTTCAAAGCTTGCGGCGTACCGTGAACCCTGAGGCATAAGCATCATTTCCCCAACGTCGCAAACAAAGGTCTCGCCGCTTATAAGCTGATATTTCACGGGATAATCGGTAATCAGAAACAAGGCCGTGCGTTTTCTGGGACTTTCAAAAAAAACGAAGTTTTCTTTATTTTTTCGGTTCTGCCTGCTTGCAACGACCTCTTTTATACAGAAATCCGTTCGGAAAAAGCCGTTAAGCATAGAAGCATCCATAATATCACCCCATATCATTTTACCATTGGCGCCCGAAAAGTGCAATAATATATTTCGAAAATTCAATTAAAAAAAGAAAATAATTACAGTAAAATCAAAATATAATCAAAATTTTAAAGATTGGAGCAGATTATGACAGAAATTAAAAAGTACAACGGTAGATCGGCAATCTTCGTCGACGGAGAGCCACTCGCATCCCCCATGGTTTTTGTCCGCACCCGCACAAGAGACGAGAACAACGAGCTTACACTTCATTTTGACCCCGAATATTTTAAAAATCTCAGGAAATCGGGCATTCGTTCATTTATGATAAGCTGCAACACCTTGTGGCTTCAGCCTGACGCCCTTGACGTTTTTGACAAGGAAGCCGGTCTGCTTTTAGAGGCCGTTCCCGACGCCTATATTATCGCTCGTTTCGGTCTTCATCCGCCGGTATCCTGGACTACCGAAAACCCCGACGAATATGTTGAATACAGCGACGGCGTTGCGCGACCCTGTCATCTTTTTACCGAATCCTACGAGGCAGATTATCCGAGAATGTATTCCCTGCTCTCGCAAAAATGGCGCGAGGATGCGGGCGAGGCTTTAAAGGAGACCTGGAGCGAGCTTCTTAAGCGTCCTTATGCCGACCGCATTATAGCCTGCTTCATTACGGCAGGTCATACCTCAGAATGGGGATACGGAGCGAATCCCGGGATGTTATCTTCAAAGGATAAGGCTTGTCGCGGCTATAGCAAGGCTTTTCGCCGCGAGTTTTCCTCCTATCTTCGCGAGCTTTACGGCACCGACGAGGAGCTCAGACGCAGTTGGAACGATCCCGACGTTTCTATCGACAACCCGCCGATACCTACCTTCGATATGCATTATTACGCATCGCAGGTTGACCAAGACTCCACAGCGCCCCGTCAAAGGATATATGCCGCTCAGGACGTTCCCCCACCCTATAGTAACGGCACACATATAGGCTCCTTTACCGATATGGACGCTTGTCCGCAGACCTATCATTTTATACGCTGCTGGCATCATGGAACGGCAAAATCTCAGATATATTTCGCAAAGATAATCAAAGAAATGACTCCCGACCGCATAACCATTTTCTGCTACGGCAAGCAGGGATGTTGTAACCATGTGCACGGCGGTCAGTCAGGAGGAACGCGTCTGATACTTGAAAGTCCTTACGTTGACTGCCTTGAAAATCCGTCGGTTTACGAAAACCGAGTTGTCGGAGGCTTTGTTGGTCAGCGCGTTGTTCAGGACACCTTCAATCTTCATAATAAGATATATATTTGTCAGGACGACGCACGTACACTTGCCGAAAACAGATTTTGGCGAAACAAGTATCAGGTCTACGATATGACCGACACCATAGACAGTCTTAAGCGCGACTTTGGAAAATGCATTTGCGATGATATGCAGTCCTGGTGGTTCGATCAGCTTATTGGCGGAAAGCGTTATAAAATCCCCGAAATATACGATCTGTTTGCCGAGCAGGACGCTATTACCAAGGAGGCTTATTCCCTCGACCGCACCAAAAAAAGCGAGATCGCCTTCGTTTTTGATGAGGATTCCATACTTGCAGTTTCAAACGGCACCTCTTATACCCTTGTTGAAACTCTGAGAAATCACGTTATAGCCCGAATCGGCGCTCCCGTCGATCAATACGACCATAACGATTTGGCAAACCCCGAAATGCCGTCATACAAAATGTACGTTTTCGTCAACACCCTCGTTTTAACCGAAGAGGAAAGAAAGGTTATCAGAGATAAGCTTAAAAAGGACGGCGCAGTTGCGGTCTGGATGTATGCGCCCGGCTTTGCCGACCCGATGGCAGATAAGAAAATGTCGGTCGAGAATATGAAGAAGCTTACCGATATGGAGATCGCTATGGACGATCAATGCTTTGATGCAAACTTCCGCTGGGACGGAGAAGCGCATCCCATAAATAAGGCTCTCGACAAGCGCAAGCTTTACGGCAATTTCTACGATAAGCGTATGAGTGGTGCAACCAATCCCTCCCAGGTACTCTATAGAGATACATACCTCTATCCCCTGTTTTACTCGGTCGACAAGGATGCGAAGGATCTTGCTCACTTTGCTTCAAGCGGCTATCCCGCAGTATCGGTTAAGGAATGTGACGGATTTACTTCGGTATTCTACGGTTCTAAGACCATCGACCACGCAACGATAAGGGAGCTTGCAAGGTTTGCGGGAGTACACATCTACTGCGAGTCGGGCGACGTTACCTACGTCGGCGCAAACTATATCACCTTCCACGCTTCATCCAGCGGTAAACATACTCTGTACTTCAGAAAGCCCACTACTGTTTCCGAGGTCTACGAAAAGAAGGTTTACGGCGAAGATATTACCGAGCTTACCTTTGAGACCTATTTCGGAGAAACAAAGATGTTCAGAATTGAGACAAAATAAAACCGCACGTAAGGGTGTGTTCTTCGTCTTCGACGAGGAGAATATACAGCTTTAGGGAAGAGGGATGAGGGACGAGGGGATTTCCCAAAAGAGAGATATAAATTTGTTTTCCCTCCTCCCTTTTCCCTTATCCCTAACGCTTAAAGCTAAACCTCCGCCGCAGGCGGAACATAAAAAAACCGCCGTACGGCGGTTTCAGACCGCTGACAAAGGTAAGTCAGCGGTCAATTTTTTGTAAAAACAGGTGAAAAATTGGGATAAATATGGTATAATAAAAGCAAAGAACAGTTGCAAAAAGAGGGATTTCGATGCTTAAG
>CASFDQ010000107.1 GCA_949293385.1 uncultured bacterium
TAAGCAAACACGAATAATCCTCCCTTTAAAATCAGGTTCGGATTATTCGTGTTTGCTTAAAACTGTTGCTTTAAAACCAAAGGAACGGATTTAAAAACTGTCCGTTCCTTTGTTTACTTATAAAGTTTTTTGTGTTATAATAATAAAAACGAGCTTTCAGAGAAGATCTTGGAAAGAGAGGAGCGAGATAAGTGCCGGATAAGTTTATTTTAAAAGCCCCCTATAAGCCGACGGGAGACCAGCCCGAGGCTATCGAGCGGCTTTCCGAAGGTGTTTTAAAAGGCTATAAAGAGCAGACCCTCCTTGGCGTTACCGGCTCGGGCAAGACCTTCACAATGGCCAATATTATCGCTAACGTTAATAAACCGACCCTCGTCCTTGCCCACAATAAAACACTTGCCGCGCAGCTTTGTAGTGAATTCAAGGAATTCTTCCCCAACAATGCGGTGGAGTATTTTGTTTCTTACTATGATTACTACCAACCTGAGGCTTATATTCCGGGCACTGATACCTATATTGAAAAAGACTCGGCTATTAACGACGAGATAGACAAGCTTCGCCACTCTGCCACCTGCGCGCTGTCCGAGCGCAGAGACGTTATAATCGTTGCTTCGGTCTCCTGCATTTATTCTCTCGGCAACCCTATAGATTACCGAAGTATGGTAATTTCTCTTCGTACCGGAATGGAAAAAAGTCGCGATTGGCTTATAAAGCGTCTTGTCGATCTTCAGTACGAGCGTAACGACATAAACTTTACACGAAATAAATTCAGGGTAAGGGGAGACGTTGTTGAGATCTATCCCGCCTATTCTTACGAGCTTGCTCTGAGGATCGACTTTTTCGGCGATGAGATCGAGCGTATCAGTGAGATAAATACCGTAACGGGTGAGATCAAAAACGTTATGTCACATACCGCAATTTATCCCGCGTCCCATTATATCGTACCTCAGGATAAAATGAACGAAGCCCTTAAGGATATTGAGGACGAAATGGAGGAACGGGTCAAATATTTTATAGACGAAGAAAAGCTTATTGAAGCTCAGCGCATACGTCAGCGCACCGAGTACGACGTCGAAATGCTTCGGGAGATCGGCACCTGTAAGGGAGTAGAAAACTATTCCAGGGTTCTTTCGCGTCGTCCTCCCGGAAGCACGCCCTTCACGCTCCTCGACTATTTCCCCGACGACTTCCTTCTTTTTGTAGATGAATCACACGTTATGCTCCCTCAGGTAAGGGGAATGTACGGAGGAGACAGAGGAAGAAAGGAAAATCTTATTGAATACGGATTCCGCCTGCCTTCAGCATACGACAACCGTCCCTTAAACTTTAACGAATTTTACGACCGCATAAATCAGGTTATCTTCGTATCGGCTACCCCCGGTGAGTTCGAAAAAGGAAAATCGGAGCAGATCGCCGAGCAGGTCATCCGTCCTACGGGACTTCTCGACCCGATGGTAACCGTTAAACCCACCGATGGTCAGATCGACGACCTCGTTTCCGAAATTAACGAGCGAAGCGCCAAAAAGGAAAGAGTACTTGTTACGACCCTGACTAAGAAAATGGCTGAAGATCTTACCGATTACCTCGAAAACCTAAGTGTTAAGGTCCGCTATATGCATCACGACGTTGATACGATGGAGCGAATGGAGATAATCCGCGATCTCCGACTCGGAGAATTTGACGTACTTGTCGGAATAAACCTCCTTAGAGAAGGTCTCGATATTCCTGAGGTTTCTCTTGTTGCGATCCTCGATGCGGATAAAGAGGGCTTCCTTCGAAGCGAGACCTCCCTTATTCAGACCATAGGACGCGCCGCCCGAAACGAGCACGGCGAGGTCATAATGTATGCCGATTCGGTTACCCCGTCTATGGAAAGGGCTATAACCGAAACCAACCGCAGAAGAGGAATTCAGGACGCTTATAATAAGGCAAACGGCATAACTCCGAAATCGGTTAAGAAGGATATTCGCGATATTATCGAAATGTCCTCCAAGCCCGACGATACGAAGCCCGTAAAGAAAATGAATAAGGCCGAAAAAGAAAAGCTTATCGCGTCTCTCACCGCCGAAATGCGTGAGGCGGCAAAGATGCTCGAATTCGAGCACGCCGCATATCTTCGCGATCGTATAGCAAAACTCAGGGAGGGGAAATAATGAGTCTTTTAAAAATAGCTCTTTTACAAATATCGCCCTGCAAAACTCTCGGGGATAACCTCAAAAAGGGTATAGAGTATTGTGCAAAGGCGGCCGAAGCAGGGGCTGATATTGCCCTTTTTCCCGAAATGTGGAGCTGCGGCTACGATATTTACGAGCGCCCCGCAAATATTTGGCAGGCCGATGCAATATCCCCGAACAGTGATTTCATTACCTCCTTTGGCAATGCCGCAAAACGTCTCGGTATTGCTATAGGAATAACCTTCTTGGAAAAGTTTGAGGGCAGCCCCCGAAATACGCTGATCCTCTTCGACCGTTTCGGCGAGAAAAAATTCACCTACGCAAAGGTTCATACCTGCGACTTCGGCGCAGAAAAGGATCTGACACCGGGTGATGAGTTTTTTGTTACCGATCTCGATACCGAAAAGGGAATAATAAAGGTTGGTGCAATGATCTGCTTCGACCGAGAATTCCCCGAAAGTGCCCGAATCTTAATGCTTAAAGGCGCCGAACTTATACTTGTGCCTAATGCCTGCCCAATGGAGATAAACAGGCTTTCTCAGCTTAGGGGAAGAGCGTACGAAAATATGGTGGCTATTGCTACCTGCAACTACCCCGAAACCGTACCCGACTGTAACGGAGGTTCGAGTCTTTTTGACGGAGTAGCCTATCTGCCTGAACTTTCGGGGTCACGCGACACCTGTTGCCTTTTAGCTGACGGAAAAGAAGGTGTTTTTATTGCTGAGCTTGATCTCGATATGCTGAGAGCTTACCGCTCCGAAGAGGTTCATGGAAACGCCTATCGCCGTCCCGAAAAATACGGATTATTATTAGACGATAAGATAAGACCGCCTTTTATAAGAAGTGACAAAAGATAAGAAAAGCGTATGTGATTTTTTAGTCACATACGCTTTTTATCAGTTAAAATACAAATCATACCAAACAATAAAGGTATAGATCGTCCAGATCTTTTTATAACAGTCGCAAACCTCGTTGCGGTGATCGTCGAGAAGCTTAAGGATAGCCTTTTCTTTAAAGAACCTTTTGGCGGTTTCGCTTGTAAAGGCCTTTTTGATCTCATTATAATAAAGCTCTTCCTTCATCCATTCCTTAAGCGGAACGGGGAAGCCGAGTTTCTTGCGCTTATATGCGTCGGTAGGAACTACCCCCTCTGCAGCAAGACGAAGCGCGAGTTTTGTGCCGTCGGGTCCTATCTTCATAGAATCGGGAAGGGTTCTTGCCGATTCGTAAACTGCGCTGTCAAGGAAGGGGAAGCGAGCCTGCATTCCGAAGGCGGAAGCGCTTGCGGTTACCGAATGAACAAAGTCGTTTACGAGCCAGAAATAATAGTCGATGATCTGCCTTTTCTGAAGTCCCGTGCTATCCTTGTACGCATCGTAATACTTTCGGGTAACCTGCTTTGTGTGTAGGCGGCTCTTGTTCTTAAGTACGGTATTTACCTTATCGTCTCTGAAAACTCGGTCAAGTCCGATATGGAAGTTTTCGAGCTTCTGTCCCCGTCTTCTTATAAAATTACGTTTTCTCGTTTCGGGAAGCTTGCAGGTAAGAAGATAGGCAAGGTGACGGATAAAATAGGGACGTTTCATATATTTCTGATGTGTTATAACGTCCAGATACGAATTATATCCACCGAAAAGCTCGTCGCTTCCTTCGCCGGATAAAACTACGTCTACGTATTCGCTTGCGGCCTTTGCGCCAAAGTATAATACGGCGGCAGAGGGGTCGGCAACAGGCTCATCCATTCCGTAAACGATATCCTTAAAGGAGCTTAAGTATTCCTTGCTGTTTACGAGACGAACGTGGTTTTTGATCCCTAATACCTGCGCTAGCTCGGAGGAATAGACCGATTCGTCGTAGTTCTGATTTTCGTAGCCTACCGTAAAGGTGTTCTCGGGCTTGGAAAGAGAAACCATATAAGAAGAATCTACGCCGCCCGAAAGGAAGGAGCCGAAGTTCACGCCCTCGGTCTGCATATCGGAAGACTCTTTCATTGCCTTTTGAATTTTTTCTACAGCCTCATCGAAGGTCTGTTCTTTTTCGACATACTCGGGACGGAAGAAGCAGTTTATTTTGGCTTTTCCGTCTTTAAAGGTAAGGGTATGACCCGGTTCTAAGCGGTAAACGTTTTTATAAAAGGTTTCGGCTGTGGGTACGGTGTTAAAACAGAGATAAACCGACAGAATATCTTCGTTAAATTCCTTTACGAAGGAGGGGTGTGCGTCGAAGCCCTTAAGACGTGATGCGAAGATAAGCTCGCTTTCTTTCTGATAGTAATAAAGGGGCTTTATGCCGAATCCGTCTCTTGCAAGGAATAACTCCTTGTTTTCTTTATCCCAAATAGCCAGACCGAAGGATCCGCGAAGCTTTTTGACAAATTCTTTTCCGAAAGCCTTATAGGCTAAAAGGACAGCTTCGGCCTGATCGTTCGTGGCGGGGGAGGCCTTAGCCTCGTTTATGATGTCGGAAAGGTTGTGAACGTTTCCGCTGAAGGCTATAGCGCAGTCGGGTGCGGATGCGTACTCGGTAGCACCGCCCGTTTCAAATTTCGTAATTCGTTTAATACCTAAACTGCAGCTGCTGTCGGTATATACCGCAGGTTTAAAGTCTGTAGCAGATATTCTGTTCAGCATATCTTCCGTAGAAGAATTCAAAGCTGAGTTTACGTAGCCCGATAAAACATACATACTGATATTCCTCTGATCAACAAAATTTGACTTATTTTATAATTATAAAATTTATAAGGCTGATTGTCAATGGAAAATATACCTTATTAACCTAAAAAAGTCTTGATATCGACAAGACTTGTGCTATAATAATTGATATAATTTTTAAAAGGAGCCGAATATGTTTAAAAAATTGTTCGGAACTATCGATATGACCACGGGTTCCGTATGGAAAAATATAGTAATGTTTACTTTTCCTATGCTTATAGGCAATATAGCGCAGCAGCTTTACAGTACTGTGGATACCATTGTCGTAGGAAGATATGCCGCCAACGGCGATAACGCTATAGCAGCCGTCGGCAGTGCCTTGCCGATACTGAATATGCTTCTGGTGCTTTTTATAGGTATATCGGCAGGTGCAAGTGTTATGGTGTCGCAGTATTTCGGCGCCAAAAACCGTCAGGGACTTTCTTATACGGTTGGTAACTGTATATCCATAACGGCAATAGCCTGTTTCGGTCTTGTTCTTGTAGCGGTATGGTTCATTCCTTCCGTGCTGAAACTTCTGAATACCCCTGCCGAGATCATCGACGACTGCGCCGCATACCTTACGATCTCTCTTATCGGTATTGCAGGTATGGCTTACTATAATATACTCAGCGGTATTATAAGAGGCCTCGGAGATTCTTTTTCAACCCTCATTTATCTCCTTGTTGCAACCGTTATAAATATAGCGCTGGATCTGCTCTTCGTAATAGTTTTTCATCTCGACGTTGCAGGAGTTGCTGTTGCAACCATTATTTCACAGTTTATCTCATCCGCGCTTTGTCTGTTGAAACTCAGCCGTATGACCGAATTTTTCGATTTTGGAAAAAAGTATCTGCGTCCTAAGTCACATTACGTCAGGACCGTCGTTAAGCTGGGACTTCCTTCGGGACTTACGCAGGCGATCTTCTCTTCGGCTATGATAGTAGTTCAGTCTCTTACAAACTGCTTCGGACCGCAGTTTATTGCCTCTAACGTGGTGGTTATGAGGGTAGACGGCTTTGCTATGATGCCTAATTTCTCTTTCGGAACCGCACTTACCACCTTTTCGGGTCAGAACGTCGGTGCAGGACGCTATGACCGCGTGGTCAAGGGCGCAAAGCAGGGAACCCTTATTGCGGTAGGCTGTTCTGCATTTATTACCGGTATCATCCTTCTTTTCGGTAAGCCGCTTATGGGAATATTTACCGATACTAAGGAGCTTGTAGACCTTAGCTATTATCTTATGTGCATACTGGCCTTCGGATATATTGCAGTCGCCGTTACACAAAGCCTTTCGGGAATTATGCGCGGCGCAGGCGATACGATGACCCCTATGTGGATATCCCTTATAACTACCGTCGTTATCCGCGTTCCGATAGCCTACGGTATCTCCTATCTTACCCGTACCGAGGCTCTGCCCTACGGAAACTTTGAATGTATTCAGATCTCGCTCCTTGCTTCCTGGGTAATGGGTGCCGTTCTTACGTTTATCTTCTACTGTATCGGCGGCTGGAAGAAAAAGAGAATTTCATAATTTGTTATTTGTAAAACAGATCCCGTAAAAAGCCGACTTTATCGAGTCGGCTTTTTCTGTTAATAAATTGTGAAAAACTTAAAAATACTTAGTAAACATTTATAAAACAAAATGTCGAATTTTGACGCTTTTTGTAATTGACTTTACCTATATATTGAATCATAATTACATAAAATAGGCCTTTTTATACACATTTTTAAAATTCGTGGTGAAAAAAGGCCGGATTTTCGCATAAATAAGAGCTGTTATGCTTTCATATATGCGCAATTCTACATAGGAGGTGTTGATTACAAAGACAGAAGTTCCGATTCAAATCCGTCGGAGTCTGTCGAGTAAGCAGTACCCGAATTCGGGTATAAAGATTACTTATGAACATTAACAAAGAAAAACTAATAAGTAACATGACCGACAATCTGCCAATGTTGAGACGGTGTCTGGATTTAACACAGGAGGAGTTAGCAGATAAGATCGGGGTGAGCAGAAGCACGATAATTTCGATTGAAAACCGAAAGAGGGAAATGACCTGGAATACCTTTCTTTCGCTTATGCTTCTGTTTACGAAAAACGAAGGCACAAATAAACTTCTTAATGTTTTAGAAATTTACACCGATGAGTTTCATAGCTTTATAAGCTGAGGGGATTCGAGGGAAAAGGAGGAAAAAATGGAGAAACAAAAAAGACGGATATCTAAAGTAGTTTCTTTATTGATGTCGCTTTTGATTCTTTGCGGTATTTTGCTCTGTGTCGCACCTACAGTCAGTGCGGACGAAGCAGGCTACACGAAGACAAGAAAGAGCTACGAAATAGCCGTCGCATACGACAACTCAGGCTCGATGTATGCGGAAGATTTCGGAAAACCGCTTAAAGCGTGGTCGAGAGTAAAATACGCCATGGAGGTCTTTGCTTCCATGCTCGATTACGAGTCGGGTGACAAACTGACGATCTACCCTATGTGGCCCGTAACGGTCAATGAAGGAAAAACGGGAAACGTCACTAAGGTCACTATCGACGGCATTGAGGATATCAACCAAATCACCTATATGTACACGCCGAGTGCAAACGGTACCCCGTATAAACCGGTTGATGAAGCGTATAACGCTTTAAAAAGCTCTTCGGCGGATGAAAAGTGGTTGATAGTTCTGACCGACGGCCTTTTTAACGCGGGAGATGAGCCTTCCGATATAAGGGGAGACCTTATCGGAAAGGCTAAGAGCGGTATCAACGTGCAGTATCTCGGATTTGCCGACGCCGCCGACCTTAAAGCCGACACGAAAAACAAGTTCTATTCGGTTAAGTGTAACGATACCAATCTGATGTCTAATCTTATCGACATCTGTAACACGATATTTGAACGTAACATACTTTCTACCGAAAAGTACTTATCGGGCAAGAAGCTTACCCTCGACATATCGATGAAGACTCTTATCGTGTTTATACAGGGAAAAGGTGCGGGAATAACCTCCCTTTCTTCTCCTGACGGAGACGTAAGCATCAGATATGACAGCGGTCAGCGAAAATACAGTGACGTTAAATACAGTGCTGTGCACTACTACAATCAAAACGACGGCGACCCCGTAAAGTCAAACGTTACCGATACGACCCTTTACGGTCAGGTAGTAACCTTTAATTCCTGCAAAGCAGGGGAGTATACTCTTAACCATAAGGGTGACGAGGACGCTTCCATTCAGATCTTCTACGAGCCCGACGTCGTCATAAAAGCCGAGCTTCTTAACTCTGACGGTCAGGCTGTAAATACCGATACCGATAAGCTTTACACCGGAAAGTATACGATAAGCGCTTACGTAGCAGATGCGAAGACGGGAGAGCGAATTGAGGACTCGGAGCTTCTCGGAGACGTAGATATTAAGATCTATACGAAGTATTCTACCGAAAACGATTACACCGAGCACGAGAATAACTGCAAGGTAGAGCTTCGTCCCGATGACGAATTTGAAACCTACGTAGAGGTGACGTATCTTAAAAAATACAAGGTCTCTACCAAGGATCTCGAAGGCTTCGAGCTGGGTGGACCCTTCCGCATAGTTGCTCCGATTCCCGGTTTTGAGATCGCTCTGACGGGTCAGAAAGAAAAGTATACGGTCGTTGACAGAAACAAATGGGAGCCCCTTAAGATAACAGTAACTCTTCAGGATAAGCCTCTTACTCTCGAGCAGTTCAAGGGCTTAGAGCTTTACCCCGACATAATTCCCGATAAGGAAAAGTACGAAGACTTTTCATACAGGATCGTAGAAGCGCCCGACGAGTCGGCATATTACGTTTATTTGGCTCAAGACAAGGACGGAAACTTCGTAAGACCCAAAAACGTCGGATATACCTTTAAGTTCAGAGTTGAGTACACCAACGATCAGGACGAATCGGCCGAGGATTACGCCGAGTGCGCCTTTAAGTTTGAGGGATATCCGCTTTGGTGGGCGATAACCTTCTGGAGCCTGCTGTTCTTACTGCTGTTGCTTATATGGTTGTTCTATATGACCCGCAAGGTCCTTCCCAAGAGGGTGGACAAAAACCCCGACGGAACGAAGATAGTTACTATGAGCGCAGGTGACCTTCCCGGAAGTAACGTTCGCGTTACCTATAACCGAAAGAGAAGGGAGCTTAATATCGCTACCCAAAACGCCGTTCAGGCCGACGAGCGCTGTAACGCTTCCTTTAAGATACGACCTGTAGATAATCGCTTTACGAGATCCAAGGATCGCGGCTTCAACATAATTAGCATAAATTCAAATTGCCCCACGGTTATTATCAAGAATACCGAATACGTTAAGGTTAAAAATCAATTTGTAAAATCGACCTTAATCGACCCGACCGATGACAATCCGAAGATTGTTCCTATCGATCAGTCGGCTAAAAACGGAGTTATTGAATTGGTAAGAGGATATGAGTCAACCCTTACCTGTCAGTTAAAAAACTTTAAATAAACGGAGGAAATATAAAAATGGCTGTTAAAAAAAGAAAAACTTGGTTATAACGAAACCAAAGAAACGTTATTTGTCGGCGTCGGCGGTATCGGCTCCGATATCGTAACCCGTATTGCAGAACGTTGCAGAGGAACCGAAGCAGACAATCTTAAGTTTGTCGCTATGGATACCAACGCTAACGACCTTTCCTGCATAAAGAAGTCCAAAGCACAGATTATCCCTATTCAGACCTCTTCCACTCAGAGCGTTCTTGATTATCTTAAGAACGACGATGACGCTCGTCAGAACTGGTTCCCCAATAACACCACCCTCTATTCCAAGACCGTTTCGGAGGGCGCAGGTCAGGTTCGTGCTATTTCCCGTCTTGCTCTTAACGCAACCATTAAGACCGGCGAGATCCAGAAGCTCTATAAGGCTACCGATGAGCTTTTCTTAAAGGACGGCGGCGAGCTTAAGCAGGCTCTTCGCGTTGTTATCGTTTCCTCCGCTGCAGGCGGTACGGGTTCGGGTATCGCAATGACTACAGGTATGCTTAACCGTGAGTATCTCCATAAGCATTATCGTGAAAAGGCTGCTATTATCCGCGGCTACCTCCTCCTTCCCGGTGTAATGGATACCGTTATCCGTACCGAGACCGAAAAGGAAAGCCTCCGCAGAAACGGATACGCTACCATTAAGGAGATCAACGCATTTATGATCAAGTCCAGCGGTTTCTGCGGTGTTCGTAAGGAGCTTGAGAGATATAAGGATCTTTATATCGACATTCCTACGACCACATCGGGCGTAGACCGTCTTGAAAATCTTCCCTTCGACTTCTGCTTCCTTCTCGACCGCGTCGATAAGAGTTAGGAAAGCATGCAGACTCTCGATCAGTATAAAGAGTTTGCCGCACAGAGCCTTTATGAGCAGAATATCGGACCTATGCAGAAGAATGCATTTGGTATCGAGGATAATATTATTAAAGAATTTGCCAACGGCGATAACCTTGGACGTAACCGTTTCGGCGGTATCGGTGCATCTGTTCTTCGTTATCCTTACGAGGAGATCGTTGAGTACGTTGCTTATTCGAGAGCTATTGCTTGTATCGGTGACGGTAACAACGTTGGTGAATGGTTAAAGTACGATAAAGAGTTCGAAAAAGAACTTGCCGAATACAAGAAAAAGCGCGCTTGTGCAAGCGGAGAAGCTCCCTCCAGACCCGACGTATACGTTAGTGCAGTAAACAGAGGAGGCAGACCCTTCGACGTTGATATCAAGGGCTCGGTTGCCGTTAATATTGAAAAGACCGAGGCCGAGGTCAGCAGCAAGATCAAGTTCTTTATGAACAACTTCGACAATGAGATCGTTCGTCAGTTTGAAAATGATCCTAACCGCAAAAACCTTAAAAACGGCGTAGATCAGCTTGCTAACGAGCTTGATTACGAGAAGGAAGAGTCATACAGAGGCCATGCACGTGAGAATCTCGAAACCATTCGTGATTTCAAGCGTGAGGTTAAGAATAATGCTGCTACCGTTGCAAAGTCTGCCGCAAAGTCCATTCTTTACGATGCACCTTCGATAAAGGCCGATCTTAAAGAATTCCACGTTGAAAAGCTTCTTAAGAATACCGACGGAGCCATTCATCCCAACGCAATGCGTTATATGCTTTATTCGCTTCTTAAGAAGGTTCAGGAAGAGCATAAGAAGGTTGCTAAGGAGCTTCCCGAGCTTGCAAGAAAGCTTGAAATATACGACGAAGGCGCTCATCAGCCCGATTTCTTCGACGTAAAGGGCGGCTTCACAAGCAAGTCTACCGAGAACAATTTTGACGATGTCGTAGCGCTTGAGAATCAGACTCCCGGTTTCTTCGGCGGCGGCGGAATGAAGGCCCTTTGGGACAAGCTTAACGAGCTCTTCCCCGGTTATGTTCGTCTTGTAAGAAACTATTACTATACCGTACTCAGAGAGGCTTCTCTCGGCGTTGCCGCAGAGTACCTTAACCTCATCAGCAAGCAGTACGAAGCTTTCTACGATACCTTCGCCAACAAGGTATATACCCTCTCCAAGAAGCAAGATGAGATCGTCAACAAGCTTAAGTTCAGAGAAGGTGACAGCACCTCTTACGTTTGTGCCAAGGAAGGACATCTTAAGAGATTTGCACAGCTTTGTCCCACCGGCAGTAACGAGCTTATGCTTCCTGCCGACCTCAGTGCACGTATCTTCGACGCTATTAAGGTAAATGCCGAAAGCGAGCGTCTCGCATCCTTTGATCCCGCACAGGCTAAGCCCAAGACCGATATCTTCGACGTAGTTCTTATCGACTACTTCAAGAGTGCTGTTCGCGATGAGTGCGACGATATTCTCAATATCAATATCGTTGAGGCTATTGCCCGCGAGCAGGAATTCACCAAGTATCTTAAGTCTGTTGAGCTTAATGAGGACGACGATTCAATCGTTATTACTCCCGAGATCACCGACGCAGAAAATAACGAATATCTTACCGACAAGATCAAATACGGTGCAAAGCTTGCTTCTCCCGGTATTGCTTGCTCTACCTTCTGCGAGCCCAGAGAGGTTACTCTTTGCGCTTATAACCTCAAGCTTCTTGAGCTTAGAGATATCGATATGAAGAAGCTTCTTGAGCCCTTCAAGATCAACGGTACCGCTACCAACACCGTATCTAAGTACGATATTCATTTCTTTAACGCACTCTATAACATTACTCCCGATTCTTTAGCCCGCTTTAAGAATCCCGAGGAATGTGACGACGCTGAGTACTGCGAGGAGCCCGGTATCTATTACAAGGCTTATCACGATTATATTCAGAATATCGGACCCGACTCTACCAAGAGCTCGACCATTTCTCTGCATATCGATAAGCGTTGGGATTCTCTTACCGAGATGCCCGAGCTCTCTCTCGACGCACATTATCGCGAGATGGTTAAGATCCATTCTGCCCTTATCTACAGTATAGTTCACGGTAACGAGGTAAGATCCCTTGTAAGCCGAACTCTCTATGATATGGGGTATGAGATCTTTAAAAACGCCAACAGCGGTGAAGAAGGTGAAAAGAAGATATCTGCCTTGGTAGTAGGAATGGGAAATCACGGAACCGAAATGACGAAAGCGCTTTCGTGGCTCTGTCAGATGGACGGATATCTGCTCGACGTCAATTGCTACGATATGTCTCTCGGAGCAGAGGATGCGTTTACCGCTCTTGTCCTGAGCTTATGTGCGAAGAACGAAACGGAGTTATAGTCGACGGGGAATCCAAGAGTAAGATAACTATTCATTCGGGCGTTAACGTAAATTCATATACGTTCATTAAAGAACTTGACGCAGTAAGCGACGCCACATATATTTTTGTGGCTCTCGGAAACGATGAACTCAATATTTCTACCGCCGTTAAGCTTCGCGCATATTTCGAAAACTTGGGAACGAAGCCTATTATTCAGGCAGTAGTTTATAATTCGGACAAAAAAGACGCAATGACCGATATAACCAATTTTAAAGGTCAGCGTTATGACATAGATTTTATCGGAGATATCCGTTCTTCCTTCTGTGAGAAGATAATGCTCGGCTCAGAGGTTGAGAGAATCGCGTTGGAGCGACATCTTAAGTGGGGTCGGGAAGATATGTTCTGGAAATACGGTTATAATTACAATAGCTCTGTGGCTTCGGCTATTCACCGTAGGATGAAGATCCTTTGCGGTGTACCGGGAATTGAAAAGTCTCCTAAGGACCGAAACGATGAGGAGCTTTGGTCTATTCGCAAACTGGAGCATTGCCGTTGGAATGCTTATATGCGCTCCGAAGGATATACCTACGGCACTGTGAGAAACGACCTTGCTAAGAAACATCACTGTCTCGTACCTTTCGATCAGTTAAGCTACGAGGATCAGATAAAAGATGACGATTAAAACGGAGGAAAAATAATGGCTACTATTGAAAACAACGTCAATAAGGAAGAGTTTTCTAATCTTCAAACTAAATTTGAAGCATATACCGGAAACGAGCCCTATCTTTTTATAAGCTATTCGCACCGCGACACGGAGCAGGTTTATCCGATACTTGATGCTCTTTACGACAGAAAGTACCGTATGTGGTACGATGAGTCCTGTGAGACGGGAAACGATTTCCGCGACGAGCTTCGTCAGCGTATCGAAAAGTGTGAAGCGGTGATACTTTTTGTTTCGGAAGCCTCTATGAATTCACCCTTCTGCGGAATGGAAATAATCGTTGCAAGAGAGAACGGAAAGCGTCTCTATCCCGTTTATCTTGATGCGGTAGACGTACCTCCCGCTTTCAGTATTCTTCTTGCCAATACCCATCACGGCACGGCAAACAACCTTGATAAGCTTGTAATGCAGATGATTCGAGATCTTCCTGCGGTTACTATGGATCGTCTTACTCTTGAGAATGACGAGCTTAAAAAATGTGAGGATAACGGAACCTCGATCACCGTTGACGAGGGGTTAAAACCATCTGTTCAGAAGCCTTTAAGGGCCGTCGCGCGCTTCATCAGATAGTTCTTCCCACGACCCTCGAAAATATAGGCAACGAAAGCTTCAGAGGTTGTAGTAATCTCGAAGCGATGACCATTCCCGAAAGCACGATTCGTATCGGCGAATCCGCTTTCAGAGACTGCGTCAATATGAAATACCTCAAGGTGCGCAATAACTGCATAAAAATCGGCGAACGAGCTTTCGAAAACTGTGCGAAGCTTTCCGACGTCGTTCTTCCCGACGGACTTACCGAGATATACGGTGGCGTATTCAACAGCTGTAAAAGCCTTGTTTCTATAAAGCTTCCCGAAAATCTGACCGTAATAGGGGAGTCGGCCTTCTCAGATTGCGTAGGGCTCGAAAAGATCGAAATTCCCGAGACGGTCACCAAGATCGACGATCTTGTGTTTAACGGATGTACCAGTCTTGCGAAGATCGAACTTTTGGAAGGTCTGAAAAAGATAGGTAAAGGAGCCTTCAAAAACTGTAAGTCGCTTACACAGATAAAGCTTCCCGCAACCGTTTCCAGTATCAGCGACGCTCCCTTCAGAGGCTGCGAAGCGCTTAAATCCATTAAGGTAGAAAGCAAGAACAAGTATTATAAGTCAGAGCCCAATAAGCGAGAAGGTAACGATCACGTTCTCTTTAACAAGAATAAATCTACCCTTATTGCTTATCCCGCAAGCAGTCGTGAGGTTCAGTACGATATTCCCGATAGCGTTACGCTCATAAGCGACTGGGCTTTCTGTGAGTGTAAAAAGCTTAACCGCATCACCATTCCCGACAGTGTTCACGAAATAGGTGAGGGAACCTTCTGCAATTGCGTGCTTCTTGACGAGGTCGAGATTCCGGATAGTGTTACAAAGATCGACGACTGTGCTTTCAGAGGTTGTACAAGTCTTGAACGCGTCGTTATCCCCGATTCGGTAAAGGAACTCGGTTGGGGACTGTTTGACGGATGCGAGGCGACCGTTACGGTATACTGCGACGAAGGCTCGGCGGCATACGATTACTGTAGGCGTAACGGAATAAAAGAGGAACGCATTACCGAGAGGAATTTTGACTAATGGAATCAGCAAAAACAAGTTTTTCTTTTATCGGTTTTATTAAGAAAAATGCGGTAATGTGTATAGCGCTTTTGGCGGCGGCGATCACCTGCTTTTTCGTTCCTCCCGATAAAGAATATTTCGGATATTTCGATTATAAGACGCTGACCTGTCTGTTTTGCGTGCTTGCCGTGGTTTGTGCCCTTAAGAATATAAGCTTTTTCTATATTCTGGCCCGTAAGATCGTTCAGCTTTTTAAAACAGCCCGTATAAGCATTCTGGTGCTCGTATACATAACCTTTATAGGCTCAAAGCTTATTGCGAACGATATGGCGCTGCTGACATTCCTGCCGCTCGGACTTTTCGCGCTTACCGCTACGGGAATGCAGAAGTATATGGCGTTCACCTTTATTATGCAGAATATTGCCGCTAACCTCGGCGGTATGCTTACCCCCTTCGGCAATCCGCAAAACCTTTATCTGTATAATTTCTTTAAGATACCTAATCTCGAATTTATGGGTATTGTTGCGCCTCCTTTTATATTGGCTGTTGCCCTTATAACTATTTGCTGCCTTATTTTCGTAAGATCCGAGCCTCTTATTCTCGACGATGAAAAGGTTATCTTAGACCCTAAAAAGACGGTGCTTTACCTTGCGCTTTTTGCTCTTTCCATAGTTATCGTGTTCAGAGGGATACCCTATTGGGTTGGACTTATCGTTATTCCTCCTGTCCTTCTGATCGTTGACCGAAAAGCCTTGGCAATGGTGGATTATCCTTTGCTTCTTACCTTTGTTTTCTTCTTTATTTTCGCGGGAAATAAGGCTCGAATAGACGTTATTCGCGACTTTTTCTCGATGCTTCTCGAGAAGAATACCCTTATATTCAGCACGCTGTCCTGTCAGGTAATAAGTAACGTTCCTTCAGCCATACTTCTTTCTCAGTTTACGGGAAATTACGCCGACCTGCTGGTAGGTGTAAATATCGGTGGTGTCGGAACCCTTATTGCCTCTCTCGCGAGTCTTATAACCTTCAGGGAATACACAAAGCATAACCCCGGAAAAACCGCAAAATATATCGGCCTTTTCTCGGCCTTTAACTTTGGATTCCTTATCGTTATGACGCTGTTTGTGCTGGCGTTTAATGCGATCGTATAAAAAAAGTCCTCCATAACCGGAGACGCTTCGTAAAGAAGTAGTCTCCGTTTTTCTATATAAAGAAAAATGACACTTTCTGTTTTTGAAAGTGTCATAGTGGGTTACTTGCTTTGAGAATGGTAAATACTTGCCGAAAATAAAGAATATCTTTCTCGG